>JAAVYR010000003.1 GCA_022791255.1 Peptococcaceae bacterium
GATGGTAAAGGAACCATTAGAGCTTTCTGTATAACCTGCCCCGGAACCAACCCCGGCAAGTGCTGTAGCTTTGATGGAACTACTCTTACCTTTTGTGCCCAGCTCGCTTTCTAGTGCACTTTTCGTTCTAGCGTTTACATTGGTTACCCCAGCTGTCCGCACCAGTGCTAAGTCATAGCCGCTTTGGGCATAGATAGGCGTTGGTGTTTTTCCGTAATTTCGTGGAATATTTGTTTGGTAACTACCATTTGCAACCTTCAAATAGTTTTTTACCATATCTGAAAGCGTTACGGTACCACCGCCACCGGCAGCGCCACCATTCCCACCTATAGAGTGAAGAGTACCACTTGTAGTCCTACCGGTAGAACCACCACCACCAATAGAACCAACACCACCATTGTAACTAGTACCACCAGTTGTCGCATTAGATTGCTGGAAATAACCACCACCACCGCCAAAATTGCCATTCCCCCCAGGACCACCATTGGTACCACCCATACCAGTCTGTTCACCGCCACCGCCAGAGAAACCACCAGCACCAGATGCTGTTGTACCGCCACCACCACCGGCACCACCTCCACCGATACCAGCACCAGGATATCCACCACCACCACCGCCAGAAGTAGTAGCAGTAATACGACCAGAACCACCACCGCCACCATAAGCCTCTACCAATACATTTCCATAGAGTTTTATAGTTCCAGCTGCACCGCCAGCACTCCCATGTTCAGGCTCTGTATAACCAATCTGTCCACCGTCACCACCGTTACCACCAATACCAGCGCCGGCGCCGCCGCCACCGGTACCACCGTGGTCAAGCGTATCGGTTGTTTGATCCCCACCATGACCAGCGTCTCCACCTTTTGCGATTAGCTGACCAGAACCATATACATTGAGTTCAGCACCATTGGGAACCGAAATACCTGCAAAACCTCCACGTCCCTTAAATTTTGCAGAATTATTCGGACCACCTTCTGTAATCCCTGTACCATGAGTGGCTGCACCACCAATTACTTCTAAGGTCCCGTCAACAATTAAAGTTAACTTGCCACCACTGACTACATTGATAGGACTGCAGCCATTACCGTAGTCGTTAATGGTAACCGTCACATTCTTCGGCACTTTTACTGTTGCCGTTCTGCCGCTGAGCACTTCGATGACCGTGTTGGAAACGCTAGCATTGCTCAGCGTGTACGTCTTGCCGTTTTCCAGCTGGTACTTCACATTGCTGCCTAACGCTAAGCTCAACGCCGGCGCACTATTGGTACTGCTTGGCGCCGCCCATGCCGCCTGTGGGATAGGGGGAACCATGGAGAGCAGCAGGGAGTAGTGCCACGCTCTACAAAAAAAATACTTACTACTTCCAACAGTTTTCATTCCTGTCGTCGGAAGTAGTAAGTATTTCCCATATACTTTGTGACATGATTTGTATTATAAATTTACTGATAACAGCGCTAAAAATAAGATAAACAATACTAAGATAATCAAAAAACTAGGTGCTACAAACGCATACATAAATAATAAAATCGTTGCACAAAAAAATAAACTGTAAGAAAACCCTATTCGCCGGGCAGCCCCAGCTATCATCCGCCCGATACCTCTGCACCATCCACCAAACAAAGCACATCCCTCCCCTGCCGGCTTTGCTTTATTCTATGACAAGAGCAGAGCAAAAGAGCTTGGTTTTCCTAATGAATTTCTATAAATTTTCCTTGCTGTAAAAGATAAATATATATTCTTTCTACAGGTTCCCCACTAATACGAGCAAACGCACGAGCATACTGCTTTACCTGACCGCCATATTTATGAGCAATTTCTGTATCAGACAAATGGTAATCTCCCGCGCCAGATTTATAATCAATGATTACCCAACCAGAGGAAGATAAAAAGGCTAGGTCAATGGTCCCCTGTAATACCATCTCTTCTCCAGTGGGCACATCTGCATAAATCTCTGTCGCAGGGATTACCGTCAGGAACGATAACTCCCGGTATACCCGACTAGACTGCAAAAGCTCTTGCCCTATTTCCTGGGTAAAAAAATCATAAATGCCTTGATAATTGATTTGTCTAGCTAATTCTTGCGGCAAGAGACCTGACGACAGCATTTCATCTATTTGCTGATGAATAGCAGAGACAGAAAGATTTGGAGATAAGATAAGATGCTCAAAAATAAAGTGATGCATGGTGCCTCGCACCCTCGGGTCTACCTTGTCGCTACCTTCCTGATGAAGCGGGGAAACGCTGGTCTCATCAGTGCTTTCAGCGAAAACTGGCTCTACCTCCAGGCTACTAAAACTAGCTTCTTTTTGCTTACGTTTTTGTTCCATCTCTGTTACCGAGAGTTTCGCTTCTTTTTCTGCTAGTTCTGGCCAAGGATATTGCCAATCAAGAAGCGCCTGGATTTCTCTTTGCTGAGGTGCCTCTTGGACTGGCTGCTGCTTATCCAGACAATCTAAAAAGGCAGTATCTACCTCAGCAGCAAGTGTCCCAGCTCCCGCTGCATGTAAAATCTGCACCTGCCAAGAACTATCATGTTCATAAACTTCTCGGGGCATGTCCATAGGCGGTAGTTCTATTTGCTTACGCAGCGGCGCACCATCTCGATGGCGGATAACAGCTCTTGCTAACCAATCCAAAGGGGAACGGCTATTGCGTATATGGTCAAATGCTAAAGTAAACCCCGGAACATCACAGCCATCCGCCCAATTTTGGATGGATTTTTCTAGGTTCGTACAGCTGCCCACCAGGAAAAGACGGTCTCTAGCCCGCGTCAGCGCTACATATAATACCCTCAATTCTTCCCCTAATGTCTCCTGACGAGCCTTTTCCATAATAGCAACTTTCGGTAAAGTCTGATATTTCACATGATTTCGCTTATCAATGGCAACAATCCCCATACCTAAATCACGATGCAGCAACACATCGCCTATGGTATCCTGCATATTAAACTTCCGTCCCAGACCACAAACAAAAACAATCGGAAACTCTAACCCCTTTGAATGGTGAATACTCATAATCCGTACAGCAACCTCACCATTACCAGAAGACGGAGAAATAATGAAACGATTTCCAGACTGACTCATCCGCTCCAGAAACAACACAAAACGGTACAAACCACCGTAAGACTGCCCATCATATTCCTTAGCCTGCTGATAAAAAGCATTTAAGTTCGCCTGCCGCGCAGCTCCCCCCGGCAATAACCCCACCCACTGAAATAAATGATACTCTTGATAAATTTTCATCAGTAGTTCTGATACAGGCTGCTGCATAGCAATATACCGTAATTCCGCGAGTTTTGTTAAAAAAGCACTGATTTTATCTTTTAACGGCTGGGCAATTTCTTTTTCACAAGCAACCAATAACCCATCATAAAGAGGACCTTTTTCACCAATGCGGATAGTCGTCAAGTCATCAGGGGTAAACCCGCCAAATACGGATAGCAATACCCCTGCTAAAGGAATATCTTGATAAGGATTATCAATGATTTGTAAGATAGAAGAAATCAGTAAGATTTCCGGTGCCTCTTCACTCCCATCAGTAACCTCTGCAAAGCAAGGTATTCCCAGCAGCTGAAACTCCTCTTGGAAAATGCCAGCCCAAGTCTTGGTACTGCGCAAAAGAATAACCATATCACTGTATGCATATCCCTCTGCCACAAGAGCAAGGATTTTCTTCCCGACCAGCCTTGCTTCTCGCTGGGCAGTAGAAGTATCCTCTGCCTCTTCCTCCTTTGCTTGCTTCACATCAATTATGTCTAATTCGATAGGATAGGGATGGGTATCTGTCCGCCGCGGTATCAGATATGCTTCTTCATCATAGTCGATTTCAGTAACACCACTATGCATCAACTGGGCAAAGACAAAATTAATTCCCTTTAAGATTTCTCCTTGACTACGAAAGTTCGCCGCAAGGTCTATCTTCCTACCGCCATTTCCTTGGCTATAAGCCAAATATTTACTTAAAAATAAACCGGGTTCTGCCAAGCGAAAGCGATAAATGCTTTGCTTTACATCTCCTACAAAAAAGCGGTTGTTCTCTCTAGATACCATTTGCAAGATAGCTTCTTGTGCACAATTAATATCCTGGTATTCATCAACCAATACTTCGGCAAACTTTTCCTTTAAGGAAGAAGCAATCCCATTGCCTTCCTCTTCCAGGAGCAACAACACAAAATGCTCTAAGTCTGAAAAATCCACTAATGCCTTCTTTTGTTTTGCAGCCTGCAATCGTTCATAAAAAGCTCTTGCTAAGCCCACAAAGGCACCTACCACCCCAGCAAGGTTTTGGATTTGTTGAAGATTTTCTTGATGAGAGCGCAAGAAAATATCATTTTTCCAGTGCAAAGCAATGGCCTTTGCCTTATCTCGATAACCCTTTGCCTGCTCCTTTAAGACGATATCAGGCTTCCCCTTCGCACGCAACGTAGCAAAGGTAACAGTAGCAAAAGCCTGCGCCCCATCAGATAATGGCTCCTGCATCAGCTGGCACACTTGAAGGAGCATGTCTCTTTCTGCTTCCAATTGGGAAAGATAGCTTTCCGGCCCCTCCGGCTTTGTCGCTATTTCCATCGCGGTTTCTAAAAAACCAATGGCTTCCCCCAGCTCTGTCACACACTGCTGCCGTAAAAAGGTCATCCAAGGAGAAGTCGCAAACGCCGCTTCTGAGGTAAGCTCATATTGTCGGCCCAAGGTATCTAGCCACTGGACAGGCTTTGGCTGACTCAAGCTAAACTGATATAGTTCTAAGATAATCTTACGCACCAGTTCATCTTCTCTGCCTCCATAAGCCTCTATGAGCTCCAGAAAAGCCGGTTCCTTTTCTTGGTAAGCCGTTTCTAATAACTCGTCTAATACTTCTTCCATCAGCAATGTTTTCTCTGCTTCATTGGCAATGGTAAACTTTGCCGGCAACCCCACCAGCAAATAATGTTCTCTTAATAAATCCAGACAAAAGGAGTGGAGCGTTGTAATGGAAGCAATATTCAAAAGAGATAGCTGCTTTTGCAAATATTGGGCAAGAGAGGCGTCTTCTGTTTCTTTTAACCGTTGAAACAAAGCACTGCCAATACGCTGCCGCATTTCGGAGGCAGCAGCATTGGTAAAGGTCACGACTAAAAGACGATTAATATCTACTGGATTTTTCTCATCCAGGACTCGACGAATAATCCGCTCTACCAATACAGCTGTTTTCCCAGAGCCCGCACCTGCAGAAACCAAAAGATTTTGCCCCCGCGCCGTAATAGCCTCTTGCTGCTCCGCTGTCCAATTAGGTTGCATCCACTGTCCCCTCCTCTCTCTGGATTTCCTGCCACACTTCTTCTTCTGTCAACACCTTTTCATAAGCAGACGGTAGCATATCCCGAGAGAAACCGCATACCGCTTTAAAATCACAATAAGTGCAAGCATCAAAATTTCCTTGTCGCCAAGGCTTCACCCCGATGAAGCCCTGCAGCAGCTGCTGTCCCGCTTCGCTTAAAAGGCGCAAAATATGCTTTTGCATAGACTCCATTTGGGTAGCCGTTAATCCTGGTGAGTTTTTCCAAAACTCTCCTTCTTGGTTCATGGCAATGGGGATAACGCTGGAGATACCATTAATATCTTTATCTGCCAAAAGCACAGCCTCTACATCCTTCACTGCAATACCATTCATTTTAAATTCTTTTAGCCAGGCTTGCTTCGCCGCCTCTGTATCCAATTGCAAGGCGCTTTTTACCATAGCGTCCTTTAAGGTAAAGTAATACACACCAGCACTCTCTGCCGCTTTGCCTTTGGTAATAACCACACTGTTGCTTAAAGCTACTTGCATGTAAAGAAGCAGCTGCATCTTTAAACCGTAAAACATATCGTTTAGGGTTAGATTTTTATCGCTGGATTTATAGTCTACCACCCGCAACCAGGTCTGATTTTCTGACTGGGCACAGTCCACTCGGTCGATAGCGCCAGAAATAACCAGCTTCCCGCCACCCGGTAAATCCAAGGTAAGGGCAGGTAAATCTTTTTCCAGCCCAAAGGAAATCTCCCAACCAATGGGACGAAACGCTCCCTGTTGGAGCTGCTCCCCCATGGCCACCATGACAGCAGCCATTAATCGAGCCAGTTTCCCCTGCAGGTAGTCATATTTAGCTTCATTTTCAGCAATATCCCCCCAGTATTCCCCAGCAATGGCAGATACGGCTTCCTCTGCTAATGCCTGTGCCTCTTCTGGTGATAAATCTGCCCAAGTTAAATTTTTTACAGCTAAAGCTTTCCCAGTATAAGCCAATGTTTCATGAAAGATGCTGCCTGTTTCTGCAGTCCCTGGCTGATATTTCAGCCGTTTTCTCAGCTGCAGACCAAAGCCTGCAAAATGGGCAAAAGGACACTGCCGAAATTTCTCCAACCGAGAAACACTGGAATAAATCTGCTTACCATAAAGCTGATTAACGACGGAAGAAGAAAGATAAGATACATCCTTTGTTTCCAAGAGCACCTTGCGCAGCTTTGCCATTTCTCCTTGATAAGAAGGATGCTGCAAGTAATAGTTATACACACTAGGCCAGAAATCTGCCATGGTCTGGCCTTTTTTCACTTCTCGGAGCACATTGCCTAGGACCATAAAATCATAGTCTCCCCCTACCAACAACTGCTTATCCCTTAAATCCTCTGGTTTACCGGAAAAATAAACTTCTTGCAACGTGGGAAACATCTCTTTAATTTTCCCCAAGGCAAGACAAGGCAGTAATGGACTGCCCTTTTCATCTGTCATAGGATAGGAGAGAAATAGATACTCTCGACTTCTGGTCATAGCAATATAAAGCAAATATTCTTCTATATACTGCCGCTTGTCCCGATTAGGCCCCAGGAGCACGCCATATTTCTCTAATGTATCCCGCTCTCCACTAGAAAAGAAACCATCTTCCCCGCTTTTTGCCGGGAAAAAACCTTCATTAAGACCAATAACAAAGCTGCAGCTTACTTCCGGCATACGGCTATTTTCCACATCACTGAGGAAGACGCCATCTAGCGCAGGCGGCGTCATGGCGATTTTCATTTCTTGGAAGCCTTGTTCTAATAAGGACAACAGTTCCTCCGCTGTATAGACGCCTTCTCCCATAAAAGTCTCTATCTGCTGTAGAAAACTGCCTACCTCTTCTGGAATGCGCTGATGTATCTCAGCCTGGATAAAGTCTCCTTGAGCTAAATCCTGTGCATACCAGCGGCTTATCTTTTCCTCTACCTGCAAATCTGTTAGCAGCTGCAAAAGAAGGCCTACAAAATCTTTCCCAGTCAGAGACTGTTTCATGCCATCAGCAAAGGCCATTAAAGGCGCAAGCATTTCTCTGCGCAAGCCGTTTATGCGGTCAAGGCTGTATTTTTCTCCTTCTGGCCAACGCTTCGGCAAATAGGTCCAATCCTTCTTCTGTCGCCACCTTTGATAGTGGATACCTGCTGCCAAGGCATATGTTTCCAAGAGGTCAATATCCTCTCGCCGCTCCCAAGCTAGGCCGCTTTTTAAGTAGCGGAACACCGCCTCTGTACGCCAGCCTTCTGCCACAACTTCCAGCGCTCCGCGAATAACTTCTGCTAGCGGGTGCTGACCCAAAGACTGCTTTTCATCAATGTATACAGGAATTCCCAGCTGCGCAAAGATTTTTTTGATTAGCTGTTGATAACGGCTAATATCTCTGGTAATGATGGCAAAATCCCGATAATGCCACTGACGCTCCCGCGCCAGCTGATGGATTTTTCTAGCGGCATAGATGATTTCACTTTCCATATCGCTAGCCTTACACAAGCTTATCTCTTCACAAACTACCTCGTCCAGATATCTTCTTACCGGGTAAGTCAGCAGCCCTTTTTCTAGCTCTGCTAGAGCCGGCCGTTCCTGATAACGCTTACAATGAGATAACCGCACCTCTTCTCCCATAGAGATACCTTCTGCTCTCGCCTCTGCCAGAAGTCGCTCTCGTGCCTGATAAATGTGATAAAACCCATTTTGTGCAGAGATTTTAGGATATTTTAAAATCTCTGCCGGCAGGCAAAAGGTAACGGTCACTTCCTTACAGTGCCGTGCTAAGGCAAGCAGCACCAGCTGTTCCTGACGGCTAAAAGTCGCAAAGCTATCTACCCAGATAACAGCATCTTTTAACCAATCACTCTGGGGAATTTCTGCTAAAAGCTGGGTAAGGATTTCCTCATGATCCAGATAGCCCGTCTCTCGAAAGCCTCGCCATGCCTCATAAAGCAGGCAAATATCCTGCAGCTTCTCGGCAAAAGTCCGATTAAACTCCTGGGAGATTTTATTACTGCCAGAAGCCGCCCGTTCTTTTGCTGCCTGCTGACCAATAGCCTGCAGCTGCAGCGGTGAGATGCAATATTGTTGAAATTCTTTAAATAAGCTGCCAAGCTCTGCTGCAAAACCAGGATTTCCCGCTACTTGTTTTAATGCTGTCAACTGGTCCTGATGTTTTCGGATTAACTCTGAAAGCACCATCACCCGACCCATTTCATTCATATAGACTGGCTGTACAAGAGATTTTTTTGTCAATAACAAATGGGCCAACCGCTGGAAACTCAATACCTGCCCACGAATGCTGCCGCCTGTCGCTACCGTCTTCACCAACATTTTTTCATAAGTAAAGCTGGCCTGTTCTGGAACAAGCATAATACAAGGCGCACCAAGAGGTGCCGCTGCCAAATGACTTTTTAGTTCTTCCCAGCAATAGTGGGTCTTGCCAGCACCTGCCCCACCAATAACCAATTTTAACGACACTGCTTGTCCCTCCTTCATTGCCGCTTTTCCCTTTACAATCCTTATAACAATAACATTATAACAAAGGAATTTTTTCTTCTTTACCACCGATAAATCTGCTGACATAAGAAAACCCACAAGCCTTTAATAAAGCATAAGCTTCCTTGATATCCATTGCCACATGGTTTGCACGGTGAGCATCAGAACCACAAGTGATGATGTCACCACCCAGTTCTCGATAACGCTTTAAGATAGGCATATCCGGGTGCATGCTGCCTACTCCATAACGAAGACCAGCCGTATTCACCTCTATCCCCAGTCCCTGGGTAATTAACGCCTGCAAAATAGCGTCGATGATATCACCAAATTTTTCATAGTCGATGGCATTATCGGTATAGCCTTGATACCGTCTCACTAAATCCAAGTGCCCCAAACAGTGAAAAACAGGCAGCGTTTGCACCATATCATATACCGCTTGAAAGTATGCCATATAAGCCGCCTCTTTTTCCTTACCAGCATAAAAAGCCCCCGTAGAAATCTCCCGCCTGTCAATGGTATGGATAGAACCAATGATGAAATCAAATCGCCTGTCCGCTAAAAAAGCTTTTACTTCCTTTACATTGCAGGCTTGCAGCCCCAACTCTACTCCTTGACAGATAGCCAGCCGGTCCCCATACTGGACCCGCACTCTATTAATCTGCTCCTGATAAAGGGCCATATCTATCTCTACATGGCCGGCACTGTTTTTGGCTGCATGGTCAGAGAAGAAGTCCTGATGCTCTGTAAAGCAAATCCCTGCCATGCCCATAGATATTGCTTGCATGCATGCCTCACCCATATCCATGGAGCTATCCATAGATACCAGGCTATGCATATGATAATCATAATATTTTTGCCCCATCTGACTCTGCCACCTCTTTTTCTTACTTAAGTTCTATCGGTTCTATCGGCTCCAATTGACTGCTGATTTTCTGCCAATATGCTTTTTCCATCGTTCCCGAGATTTTCGTACCTTCTGCCGTATATTCTAAGGAATTTACCGTCCCATAACGATGAATTTCATCTAATAATGCCCCTGCCTGAAAAGGAACGCAGACAGAAAATGCAACCGTCTGCAAAGAAAGCATTGCCTCTATTTTTGCCAGTAACGCCTCTAGGCCTTGTTTTTCTAGGACAGAAATAGCCATACTCTCTGGGAAGATGGTTAATAACCGCGCTAAACCTTGTTCCTCCGGCAACAAATCAATTTTATTGACCACGGTAAGGATTTTCTTATCCGCAACGCCTAATTCCTTTAATAGGCCCAACACCACTTCTGCCTGGCCTTCTACTCCTTCGCTTGCTCCATCTACCACATGGAGTAATAGGTCTGCGTCTAAAGACTCTTCCAGTGTGGCACGAAAAGCCGCAATCAGATGATGGGGCAGTTTACGGATAAACCCTACCGTATCAGTAAGCAAACACTCTTTGCCACTAGGCAAAGGCAGTAGCCGCGTTGTGGTATCCAGCGTTGCAAAAAGCTGATTTTCCACCATGACCGCTGCGTCTGTTAATACATTCAACAAAGAGGACTTGCCCACATTGGTATAGCCTACCAATGCCACAAGAGGGATATTTTGCTTATTGCGCCGCTGTCGATGCAGATTTCTGGTTTTAACAATCTCCTGCAAACGCGCCTCCAAATCCCGTATTTTCCGTTTAATTGCGCGCTTATCTGTTTCCAGCTTGGTTTCCCCGGGGCCTCTAGTACCGATGCCCCCACCTAGACGGGAAAGGGCCAATCCTTGCCCCTGCAGCCGCGGCAAGGCATATTTTAGCTGCGCCAGCTCTACCTGGATTTTCCCTTCATTGCTCTGGGCCCGTTGAGCAAAAATATCTAAGATAAGGGAAGAACGGTCAATGATTTTACAACCAATCGCCGCCTCTAAATTCCGCTGCTGCACCGGAGATAAATCATCATTAAAGATAACCACTTCTGCTGGATTATTTTGCAGTATTTGTTTGATTTCTTCTAGCTTACCGCGGCCCACATAGGTAGCCGCCACTGCATGACGGCACCGCTGCCGAACCATACCGATAACCTCTACGCCAGCAGTTTTAGCTAATTCTGCCAGCTCCGCCACACTATAAGCATAAGACACCTCGTCTTCTGTTTCCGTCTGCACCGCTACTAAAAGAGCTCGTTCTTGTCCCGCTTCTGTTTGGTATCCTGTCACTGCCGATAAAGATTCTTCGATTTCTGTGAGATACCCTCGGAAGTCAACAACCGCAAAATCTGCCCAGCTGTTATACAGGAAAGAACTATTATCTGTTAAAGCACCGCCCCAAGCAAGACCAATATTGGTAACACCGCCATCACTGTCTACACCTATAGCCACCATAGCGTCTAACTGCAATTGCTCCAGAGCTGATAAATCCATTTGGCTTAATGCACCATTGTCACTGGGATGGGTATGAATGCAGCGAATACCAGAAAGCCGATGTTCTCCCCGCCGCCGACCTAAATCAGGCAAAGACACATTACGGCAATCACCTACTGCTACGAATACCACTTGTCCCTGACGGTTTAAGTAGACCGCTACTTCTCTCTTGATTTTGGCTGTCACAGCAGCCATCACCGCTACAGTCTCATATGATGCCATACTGGTATCTGCCGCTCTGTCATCATATAGGGCTGCCAGCTGCTGCAGCACATAACGGCTAATGCCGTTTTTATTACCAAATATGGTTTTGCTTTTTGCGTATTCCATGGCTTACCCCTTAAAAAAATTATATTATTTTTATTTTACCATATTTCTTGGAGAAAATAAAAATTTCTCTCTTTTCCCATTTTTTGCTTTTCTTTTTTCTTTCTTTTTGTTAAAATAAACATCCGTCTCGCTAAAACCCTCTCTTTTTCCTATTTCATACAGCTACACAAAGCTACACAAAGGAGGTTTTCGTTATGCTACAAATCAATCAATGGATGGCAGATTTTCAAAAAGTTATCCTTTCAGCCTTTCCAGGAAGAATTATTTTCCTAGGTCTGCAAGGAAGCTACGCCAGAGAAGAAGCCACCCCAACAAGCGATATTGATGTAGTGGTTATTTTTGACACCCTATCTATGGAGGATTTAGCCATCTATAACCAACGCATCAGCACCATGCCGCATCGAGACAAAGTCTGCGGTTTTCTCTCCGGTAAAGCAGAACTCCTCAACTGGGAAAAATCCGACTTATTCCAATTTTATCATGATACCATCGCCTTCTATGGCAATCTAGATTTTCTTTTACCCTCTATCCAAAAGGAGCAGGTCCAACAAGCCATCTTGATTGGTGCCTGCAATCTTTACCATAGCTGCTGTCACAATATCTTACATGAAAAAAGCACAGATATTCTTAAAGCTCTTTATAAGCAAGCTATTTTCACTCTACAAGCAAAATATTATTTTGACCAAGGTATCTACCTCAGACAAAAAGAAACACTAAATCATGCCCTATCCGGTGCAGATAAAAAGATAATGGAAAATTACTTTTCCATAAGAACAGCTGATAACCTACCTTCTGAACAATTCCTAACTTATTCGGAAACACTCTTCACATGGTCCTCTCATTTAATCAATCAATATCACATTTAACCAAAAAACCACTGTCCTGCAAAAGACAGTGGTTTTGATTATACCGTTTCTAAAAATAAAAATAAGAGAACCCCAACAGCAATGCCCACATTGGCCCAGTGGTTAGACTTTTCTCTTGCTTCCGGTAAGAGCTCGTCCACTACGATGTAGAGGATGGCCCCTGCCGCAATGCCAATCATCCAAGCCACAAATACAGCAGAAATGCCGGCAAAGAAAAGGCCAAGAACTGTCCCCAAAAGAGTGGTCAACCCCACCCCTGCTGTCAGCAGGATAATCTTTGGTTTCGTCACCCCTGCTAGCTGCAGCGGCATGGCAATGCCAATACCAGCTGGGATATTATGGAGGGCGATAGCCAAGGCCAGCATCAGGCCAAATGTCCCTTCTGTTTCAAAGCTAGCCCCCAAAAGCATCCCCTCTGGAATATTGTGGAGACAAATACCGCAGGCAATCATGAGACCAGTCTTTAAGTAGCTATCACAATGTTGGGCATGGTCATGATGATGATCGCAATCTTTCGAATGGCCCATAGCTACATCCATAGCATACATGGCAATGCCGCCAAGGAGAAAACCAATAGCAGTGCAGAAAAAACCATGCATTTCCACTGCTTCCGGTAGCATTCCCAAGACGGAAAGCGCCAACATCACCCCGGCTGCAAATCCTAACACCACAGACATAGCTTTATCCGAAATACTCCGAAAAAGCACAGAAATGGCGCCGCCCAGAGCAGTAGTAAGACCAGTAAACAGACTGACCCATATTGCAAATGTATTCACATCAACACTCTTTTCTCATTTCTAGTTTTGCAGCAAATCTAAGCTACCTACAAGGGCTGGTAAAGCTACGATTTTTGTAAGCAACGACAATCTGTTATTGCGAATAGCCGCATCCTCCGCCATGACCATAACCGCTTCAAAGAAACTATCAATAGCCGGTGCAAGAGAAGCCACCTGGGCTAAGACGCCTTGATAATCCCCATTTTCTACACAAGTAGCAACTGCTGCCTCTACCTGCAGGATAGCTGCATATAATGTTTTTTCTGCTACATCAGAAAGCAGCCCTTCCTTGATTTCCTGTTGTTCCACAGGGTTTGCCTTTACCAAGTTAGCCGCCCGCTTAAAGCCACCCATCAAGTGAGCAAATTGTTCCGTCTTTTGGAAAGTTGCGATAGCATCTGCCTTCAGTTTCGTCTGATACAAATCATCAGGCATGGTTGCTGTCACACTATGAATGACATCAATGGCAATGCCATTGTCAGATAAGATGTTTTCCAAGCGCTGTTCAAAGAATAAGGCCGTATCAGCTAACACCTTATCTTTATCCACATGGATACCCAGCTGGCCAGCAAATAAATCACAAGCAACGCCTGCTAGCCCTTGAATAGAGATAGGCAATTGTTTCTGAATAATAATTTGGCTAATCCCTGTAGCCTGCCGTCTTAGAGCAAATGGGTCCTGACTACCGGTAGGAATAAGCCCAATAGCAAACATGCCTACAATGCTGTCGATTTTATCTGCAATGGCCGCAATCATACCAATTTTGCTTTCCGGAAGAGCGTCGCCAGCAAAACGAGGCAGGTAGTGTTCACGGATGGCCTGAGATACCTCCCTATCTTCTCCAGCCTTTTGTCCGTAATATTCACCCATAATCCCTTGCAATTCTGGAAATTCGTAAACCATATTGCTGACTAAGTCTGCTTTCAAGAGGAACATGGCCCGTTGTAATTTTTCTAGTTGCGCGATATCTAAGCCTAATTCTTTTCCCAGGTATGCCCCAATTTCTGTCGTCCGCTCCATCTTCTGGTAGATGGTACCCAACTTTTCATGGAAGACAATATTACGTAATTTCTCTACATTATCATCTAAGGATTTTTCTAAATCCTCTTTCCAGAAAAACTCTGCGTCAGAAAGCCGCGCCCGCAATACCTTTTCATTACCAGCAGCAACTGTTTCAATGTGTTCTGCCACCCCGTTACGCACGGTGATAAATTTATTGATCAGCTTGCCATCTTCGCCATAAACAGGAAAATACCGTTGATGTTCCCGCATAGGCGTGATAATCACTTCTGGCGGCAGGAGCAGATAACTTTCATCAAAGTTCCCCACCAAAGCAGTAGGATATTCCAGAAGATAGGTTACTTCTTCCAGGAGTTCTTCATCTTCTTTTACTACCCCATGGCAGCTTTTTGCCACTTCTTGGATTTGTTTCCAGATAATATTTTTCCGTTCTTCCTGGTCAACGATAACAAAGTTTTCCCGCATGATTTCCTGATATTTGAGGGGACAAGTGATTTCCACATGATCAGTAGAGAGGAAACGATGACCACGGCTGTATTTTCCCGCCTTTACACCAGCTATCTCAATGGGCAAAATATCACTGCCCCATAAAGCCACAATCCAACGGATAGGGCGAGCAAAGCGCATATCTAAGTCAGCCCAACGCATCGGCTTTGGAAAATAAATCTTTTGCACACAATCCATGAGCATTTGGGGTAATAAGGCAGCAGTCGCCTTCCCTTCGCTATGCTTCATAGCATACACATAAGGCACCCCGTTTAATTCCTTCACAAATACATCGGAAGAAGCTACCCCTTGCCCCTTGCAGAAGCCTTCTAATGCTTTAGAAGGCTTGCCTTCTGCATCATAAGCGCTCTTTTCGGCTGGTCCTTTTACTTCTACAGAAATATCTTCCTGCATCGTATCTAAATCCTGCACCAACAGAGCAAACCGTCTAGGCGTCCCCCAAACTTTTAAGTCGCTATAAGCAAGTCTTGCTTCGGCTAATCCTTTAGAAATCATTTCTTTGATTTGACTGCAAGCAGAGTCCATGAAACGCACTGGGATTTCTTCGGTACCGATTTCAAATAATAAATTGCGTTTTTCTTTTGCTGTTGTCATCTTATTTCACCTCTTTCGGCAAATCCAAGCCCATTGCTTTCCGCTTCGCTGCATCTTTGATTAAAGGATAACCTAGCCGCTCCCGTTGCTCCACATAGCCCTGAGCACAGACTTTCGCCAAATGCCGCACTCGGCCGATAAAGCTTTGCCGTTCTGTGACGCTGATAGCGCCTCTGGCATCTAACAAGTTAAAGGTATGGGAACATTTCAACGCATAGTCGTAAGCAGGCTGCACTAATCCCTTATCTACCACCCGCAAAGCTTCCTTTTCATACATATTAAATAACTGGAAGAGCATATCTGTGTCTGCTTCCGTAAAGTTATAATTGGAATAATCCACTTCATTTTGATGGAATACATCGCCGTAAGAGATACCGTCTACCCACTCAATATCATAAACGCTATCCACTTTTTGGATGAACATGGCAAGACGCTCAATACCATAAGTTACTTCACCGCAAACAGGCTTACAGTCGATGCCGCCGCATTGTTGGAAATAAGTAAACTGCGTTACTTCCATACCATCGAGCCACACTTCCCAGCCTAAGCCCCATGCACCGAGAGTTGGCGACTCCCAGTTATCCTCTACAAAGCGGATATCATGCTCTTCTGTGCGAATGCCTAACGCTTCTAGGCTAGCAAGATATAATTCCTGGATATTATCGGGAGACGGCTTCAAAATCACCTGATATTGATAATAATGCTGTAAACGGTTAGGGTTTTCCCCATAACGGCCATCAGCAGGCCGACGAGAAGGCTCTACATAAGCCACATGCCAGGGCTCCGGCCCTAAGGCCCGCAGGAAGGTAGCAGGGTTCATCGTACCTGCCCCTTTTTCAATATCATAAGGTTGCAGAATAATGCAGCCAGCCTCTCCCCAAAATTTATTTAGGGTCAAAATCATTTCTTGAAAATTCATCGTATCCCTCCAAAACAAAGCCACTTTCCCTTTACAAAGCAAGAAAAGGAAACGGCCTAATACCTGATATTCTCCGTATTCACTGGATAGCTAAATTACCTTTAAGTCTTACATTTAATAATAACAAACTCCCAGGATACTGTCAATTATTCCCTAGAAAAACCTGCCCGCAAACACATAAGTAAGTAGGTAGATAATAGATAGATATAGATATAGATAAGAAAAGCCCCTTTCCCTGGAATACAGCAGGAAAGAGGCTCATCTCTGTTTTTTATCGATTTGATACTATTCGTCTTGTACTATTGGTCACTACTTTGACTACCAGATTGATTACTATTTTGTTCAGCCATATTAGCTAATTCCATCACAAAATTGTGGTCAGAAGAAAAAGTATTTCTGCGTTCTCCTTTTTTCTCTTCCTTCTTACCAGTAGGAGCCGCACCATTTACGGCGATTTCTAAGTTTACATCATTTAAGAGAGCCGCGATACTCCCGACCGCACCAATCAGCGCAAAGCGAGGCAAAAGACAAGTCGCCGCCACACCTAAGATACCGGCAGCAGCAGGAATTTCTCCGATTTTTTCATCATCTTTCATGATTTGGATTTTTGTCTCTTTTGTCTTTTCTACCATTTGACTAATACCAAAATAGTTTTTGGGGCGTTGTTCTTTTTCTATGGCAATGATGGCCCGAATAACATCTTTATCATTCTTTAAAAGTGTTTCATAAGCCTCCCCATAGGAAACACCTGTACGGCGCGTTACTGCATCCAGGTCTTTCAGCATTCCATCCAGTTCTTCCATGTTTCTCACTCCAGACTATCCTTCTTTTTCTTTAGTAATACCCCAAAGTGAAGAAATTATTCATTACGGTCATTCTGCGAAACAGGAGCCCCAAAGAAGCTTTTCATGATTTAACCATCTATTTCTGGTAATAACTGCTGCAAAAGTCCTTTCGCCCTGCTAAATAATTCAATATGATATTGCAGATAAACGCTTAAAGCCTGCTCCATTTCAGATTTTGCTGTTTTATTGATTTTTAAGTTAGGGAGTTGGGTCAGCGGCACTTGCAAGAGCTTTTCCATCATCAGTACCGTACCTGCATGGATCACAGGCAAAGAAGCGCCACTACCGCAGCTGCCACAAAGAATACCTCCTTTTACAGGAGAAAGGACAAAGCTGCTGTTTTGCACCCGTCTTCGACAATTGACACAACCGCCCAAATAGGGTCGGTACCCCAAAATACTCAAAAGCCGCAACTCAAAAAAACGCGCTGTCAGCTCTATATCCTGTCCTAATTCTAACAAAACCAATGCCGCCTGGAGCAGGTAATATAAGTCCGCATGGACTTTGTTTTCTTCTGTTGCCAACTGCACCAATTCCAAAAGATAAGAACCATAAGCAATTTTTCCTAAATCATCCCGCAAACCTAAATAAGGATTAATAATCGCGCTTTGGGTAATCATAGATAAACCTTTCCCCGGAAGCACTGCAAACTCACTGCAGGTAAAAGGCTGCACTGCCCCACGCAGACTACTTTTTACTTTCCGAGCACCTTTGGCAATGGCAGAAAACTTCCCTCGCTCTTTGCTATAAACCGTTACCAAAAGGTCCGTTTCACTATATTCCCTTGTCCTAAGTACGATACCTTCTACATTGCTGGTGCTTGCCATAAGCTTACCCTCTTATTTTCGATGATCAAAGCCAAAGTTGCGCAGGCTGATTTCATTATCCCGCCAATCCGAACGAACCTTTACCCGCAACTCTAAAAAGACTTTCCCCTCTAATAAATCTTCAATATCTACCCGAGCCTTGCTGCCAATATCCCGCAGCATTTGCCCCTTTTTCCCGATAATGATACCCTTTTGAGAGTCTCGCTCCACATAGATGACTGCTTCTACATAAAAATTACCGTTTTCTCGTGCCTGTACAGCTGTTACTTCTACTGCTACCGCATGAGGCACTTCCTCTCTGGTAAGATAGAGCACCTTTTCCCGGATTAGCTCTGCAATGATAGCCCGTTCTGGCTGGTCAGTTACCATATCCTCCGGATAATATTGAGGCCCTTCCGGTAAATATTCCTGTATCAGGTTTAACAAACGGTCTACATTGGTCCCCGCAACAGCAGAGATAGGGATAATCTCCCGAAAATCCATTTTGTCTTTATACAAGTCAATAATCGGCAAAATATCCCCAGCAGACAGCAAATCTATTTTATTGATGAGCAAAAATACCGGACATTTCCGGTCTTTGATTTGATTAATGATAAATTGTTCCCCACTGCCAAAAGTAGAGGTCCCATCAATGAGATAAAGAATTACATCCACATCCTCCATAGCAGCAGTAGCTTCGCCTACCATATATTCTCCTAGCTTATGTTTGGGTTTATGGATACCTGGCGTATCGGTAAAGACAATCTGCATTTCTTCCGTGGTATAAAGCCCTAAGATTTTCTGCCGCGTCGTTTGGGGCTTATCAGAAGAAATAGCGATTTTCTGTTTTAAGATATGGTTCATCAAAGAAGATTTTCCTACATTCGGTCTGCCAATAATACTGACAAAGCCTGATTTATACCCCACAAATAATCCCTCTCTTATCTTTTATTTTGATATGTATTATCGAGTAAAGCCAAGGGCAGCAAGAGCAGCCTCCTGTTTCCCCAGCATGACAGTTTCCTCTTCTGGCGTCTGATGGTCATACCCTAGAAGATGTAATAGACCATGACTAAAGAGGAAGAGGACTTCCCGTTCTTTGCTATGGCCATATTCTTCACTCTGGGCGTCAGACTTCTCAGTAGAGATGATAATATCTCCCAACAGGTGTGGCTCTCCCGCTTCCGCAGATATCAGCACATCTGCTTCGTCCACCGTCTCATCCATAGCAAAGGAAAGTACATCCGTAGGCCGGTCTATTCCACGATATTCTTTATTTAGGCTATGGATTTCCTCGTTATTGGTAAAGTATAGACTAATTTCCATTTTCTCTATTTCTGCTGCAGGATAGTCCTCAGCCTCAAGAATTTTTTGAGCGGTTTTGTAATAATTCGTTAGCATTATCTCCGAGGAGTGCCATGTCGACTCCCTGCTGTCCATTATGATTTCCACTTTTTTCTTTGTTCCTTTCCATTTCCTTGATACGTTTTGCATAGTCTATCCGCTTATGCTGACTACCAGCTAAAACAAGGGTAAAGGTTTCCGCAATAATATCTAAATCCTTAAAGGTCAAATCGCATTCTTCCAGCTGCCCAGCATTGAGTTTTCCCTTGATGACCTCGCGGATTTTCCCTTCTATCTGCCCTTTGGTCGGTCCTTTTAAGGACTGGACAGCCGCCTGCACACTATCTGCCAACATAACGATGGCCGCTTCCTTCATCTGCGGTTTCGGCCCAGGATAACAGAAATCACTTTTCTTTACTTCTTCCCCTTCCTCCGCACTCTCTAATGCCTTGTTATAGAAGAAAGAGGCAAGGTCCGTACCATGATGCTGTTCTAAAATATTAATAATCTCCTTGGGAAAGCTTAGCTCCCGCAACATATCTGCACCGTCTTTGACATGTGATACCAAAATCAATGTACTCAAAGTTGGCAATAACTTATCATGGGGGTTTTCCCCACCTTCTTGATTTTCGATGAAAAAGGAAGGCCGTTTTAATTTGCCCACATCATGGTAATAGGAAGCTACCCGAGCCAGAAGCGGGTCTGCACCAATAGCGTCCGCTGCCGCTTCCGCTAAATTCCCCACCAAGATGCAGTGATGGTAAGTCCCCGGTGCTTCTATCATCAGCTGTTTTAGAAGAGGATGATTAGAGTTAGAGAGCTCGATAAGCTTCCCTACAGTCGTAATGCGGAAGGCCCGTTCAAAGAAAGGCAGCGCCCCTGTCATGAAGATAGAAGAGACCACCCCGTTAATAAGACCAAACAACACCCCAAAGCCGATTAACACATAGCTTTGGTCATTCATGAGACCCAGGGCTGCAATAATCACCGCATTAGACAAGCCTACATAAAAACTAGACCCTACAAACTGACTACGAGAATTTACACTGCTAACCTGATAAATCCCCACCATACCGCCAACAATGGCTACAATGCCGCAATAAGGCTGGCCGCTTAAAATCAGCGTCATAAAAATCCCCATAATGGCCGTGATGAAAATCGCAATATCACTATTGATTAACGCTGCAATCAACATGGAAAAAGCAGCTACCGGCACTAAATACCCACTAACAGAGGAAATATCCATTTGGTCCGAGATACTCAACCAGCTGCTGATTTTAATCACCAATAAAAATAAGGTAAATAAGATGCCCAAGATAATCATATTGGCTTCACGGCGCACCACAGACTTTTTCTTATAAATGTAATAGATAATCAAAAGATAGGTGCAAGCAACTAACAAGAAGACCCCAACATATGTAATAAAGGGAGACTTGCTGCTTTGCAACCCCAAATATTGCATAGTTTCTACTTCTTCGGCTGTGACAATGCTGCCTTTGCTAAGGATTTTTTCTCCAGGCTTGACAGATATCACGATTGGCTTTACATCTGCCGTTACCTTTTCGATTTCTTCCATGGTCGCAATGGCGTCATATACCAGATTTGGCTGGAAATCTATTGCCGCCACCAACCCGTTTAAGAGCCCTTTCCCCTGAGAAGAAAAAGAAGCAGCTGCAATATCCTTGCTGATTTTATTAAGAGCGCTGTCAATCTGCTCCTCTGTCACCCCATCCTCAATGGCAGAACGGACAGAGATACGCAAGAAAGAGCGGAGCCGCTCTAAATCCCTATCAGAAAAGGCAAGAGCCGATATTCCTAAATCTTGTTTCTTCTGATCCATAAAGAGGCTTTTTACTGCAGTCTCTTTGGCTCCCTCTTCCAGCAACGTTTCATTATGGAGCACAGAAATCACCCCAGTAAAAAACTGGTCGATTTCATTTAAAATAGCATTATCCACCGCCTGGTCACGGAAAAACTTCTGTCCCACTGTAGAGGCCGCTTTATTCTTTGCCTCTTGGGTACGGATATCACTGACAAATTGCGTTACCGCCCCGTTATAAAAAACATCATTCTGCGCTACGTCGCCAACTCTCACAGATACTTGCGTTGGATAAAAACCAACAGAAAGAATAACCGTGCCAATGAGAATGCAAAAAAGCCACCACATCACCGCACGCACTGCTTTGTTTTTCGGTATATTTTCTTTGGGCATTTCCAAACGAAATCCTTTAGCCATAAAGCCTCCTAAATACCTCAAGATTGCCGCTACTTATGTTCTTCATAAGCAGCAATGATTTTTTCTACCAACGGATGCCGTACCACATCCACCTTGGTCAGATAAGAAAAGGCAATACCAGAAATATTTTTTAATTTCTGTTCCGCCTCAGCAAGCCCTGAAAAGTCACCCTTCGGTAAATCTATCTGGGTCACATCACCGGTAATCACTGCTTTAGACCCCATGCCAAGACGAGTTAAAAACATTTTCATTTGAGGAGAAGTGGTGTTTTGCGCTTCGTCTAGGATGATAAAAGCGTCTTCTAAAGTACGCCCCCGCATATAAGCCAAAGGCACCACTTCTACGATATTTCGTTCCATATACTTCCGCGCCATATCATAGCCGAGGATGTCGTCTAGGGCGTCATAGACAGGACGAAGATATGGATTTACCTTTTCCTGCAAATCCCCAGGTAAGAAGCCTAATTTTTCTCCGGCCTCCACTGCAGGACGAGCAAGGACGATACGACGCACTTCTTTATTTTTCAAAGCCTGTACCGCCATGACAACTGCCAGATAAGTTTTCCCGGTACCGGCAGGCCCGATGCAAAAGGTCAGGTCGTTTTTGCGGATGTTTTCCAGATAGTCATATTGGCCTACTGTCTTCGCCCGCACCTGTTTCCCTTTGGCCGTTACCAAGATAGCATGGCTGAGCTTATCAGCGATTTTTTCTTCTGCTTCCACATTCATTTTTAGTCCATAGGCCACTGTAGCAGCCGTAATCTCCCCGCCTTTTGCTGCAATGTCAGCTAAATATTTTAATACCTGCTTACATTTAGCGACATTTTCAGCAGCGCCCAAGATGGTAGCTTCCCCGCCTCTTACGACGATTTTTACATCCAGCTCCCGTTCTATAAGACGAATATGACTATCCTGCTCTCCCAGCACTTCTACAGCCTGTCCATTATCACTCAAAAGGATTTTTTCTTCTATTTCCATCTATAAAAACAGAACCTCCATTGTTACATGTGTTACACAAAATCAACAGTAATACATTCTTATATCTTTCTCTATAGTATATCACAAATCCTGATGTTTTATGGCAAATCTTTTTGCAATATTAAAAATTAAAACAGGGATAAAAAGTATCTTTTAAAATTCTAGCTTTCCTTAAAAAACCCTTTTATTCCCTGCTTTCTTATTTGATTTATCATCAAATTTTTACTCTACCGGAGCAACATCCGCTCCATTCTCCCCATCCTCTTCTGTCTCTGGCAATAACTCTAATTGTACTTGGTCCTCAGGTGCCAAGGGTACGAAGACGCCGATATCCTCCCGTACCTCCAGCGTCACTTGCACCTGAAATAAATCTGGCCCTTTGGCGATAATACGCACATGCTCATTTAATACTTCAGCAGCAGCAGGTACTTTTTTCTGCGCTTCCATCTTTCCCCTGGCGATAGCCTCAGCCAACGCCTCCTCGCTACTGCGTTCCGTGGTCACAGCCTCCTCCTGGGCATAGGAAGTTATCACACCGCTAACAGGTAATTGCCATCGTCCCCATATGGTCAAAGGGTACACCTGTTCTTCTTCATGACAAAGTTCATAAGGGGCCTCCTTCTTCCCCCACAGCAAGAGAGACTTACCTTGACCACGGCGTAACGCAACACTGATTTCCTCTTCCCCTGTTAGTAGGGAGCTGGTCTCTATACGGCTGCACTCGCCAAAACCTTGATACCACACTCTTGCCTGGATAATAGCGTCTGCAGCCAGGCGCTGCTGTCCATTGTTTCCCCAGACTAAAGGCTGCCCAGCAATAACGGTACTGCCTTTTTCTACAGCAGCAGTACCCCGTCGCACGAGAATATGGTCCACCATACCATCCTTTTCAGCCAAGATATTGCCAAATAGCAAGTCGCTTTCTTCCTGGTCTGCCAACTTTCGCTCCACCACACTGATAATAATCTTACCCCGTTCACTGCGAATGCCCACCCAGGACAGGGCTGATTGTTGCCGTAAAATATATTCCTCCGCCTCATGAAAATCCATAAACCAAGTAGAACGATACGGCTGGATACCCTTTTCATCCGCAAGAGAAATAATCTCCTCAAAACGAACTGTAGTCAAAGGCTCTGGACTCTCCACCTCTACCTGTAACGGAATAAAGGAAGCCATATAAACAACAACGGCAAAAAGAAAAGTCCCGATTACCAATGCTTGTCGCCGCTTCATCTTTAATATAAAAAGAGGCAGCCCACTTTTGCGATAAACTCGAAAATGACATTTACTCCGACGGGCTAAATGACGCAGTTTTCCCAGACTATACCAAGGAACTTTCGCCGTTACTAATTCTTCATTTTGCCAGCAAATTTCCCGAATTTCTATTTGTTCCTGCATGACCAAATTTAAGAATTTTTCAATACCATTACCACGAATATAAATTACCACGCTGCCATTAGCCCAGTGATAAAAATTTTTTTGATGAGAATGTTTCATTATAGCCCCCTATTATAGCCCTGTTTCTAAATTCAATGCTTTGATTTCACCCTCAATAACCAGTTCTTCCCGACTCATCGTTTGCAGCATAAGACCACTGCCTGTTATCTCTACCCAACCGCCACCGATTTTAATACGAATGCGATTTAAATCATAATCAATGATGCCTTTGTGGTTTTCCACTGTCAGACAATAATTCCCTGTCATGGTAATTTTCGGGATATCTAATCCTACTTCAGCAGGTATTTCTAATGCATTGACCATCGCCCGCCGCAATGCCTGCTTCTTTGCACTGAACGGATGTTTCTTTTTATCCATGCTATACCCCTCCTCTTATGGGTATTATCAATTTATGAAAGAAGCACACCGAATATGTTAAGATAGCCAACAAAAAAAGAAACACCGAATGTTATTTCAGTGTTTCTTAATGACAAGATAGCATACTTATTTAATACCGTCTGGACCGTTTTGCAACCGGCGGTCCTAAGATTTCTGACCACACTAATCCTGTTAGAATATTCTCTTCACTAGGTTCTAATATCTCCTGCAACCGTTCTTCCTCTGCAGAGACAGCTACCGTTGGCATGATAGGCTTAGGTTGCTTTGCCGGCCTAGTTTGGGTACTGCCTTGAGATGCCACCGACTGAGCAGAAGTTTTTCTCCGTCCATCGTCAGCGCATACCACTGTAGACCCTGCCGCTTTTGCAGGTCGGGAGACTGGTTGTTGTTTTGGCAAGGGCTCAGACTGCTTTTTTTGTGGCAATCTTTTATTTCCATAGGGCGCATATTTGCCCTTTTGCTTTCCGGAAGAAGTATTTTTTTGTTGCGCTGTTCCTTTTTTCTGCTGTTCCTTGGCAGACTTCGCCGTATTCACCAAGAACATAATCACCAAGTAGGCAATGATTAAATCAAACAAGGGTATCCCCCCTTATTTTTTTAGGCTATCGGAAGTCACAGCTGTTTCTTTATCTTTGTTTACCCCAGCAATGCCTTCCCGCATTTTGGTGTCAGACTGGATATTTTGCATATTATAATAATCCATGACGCCTAAGTTACCATTGATGAAAGCTTGGGCCATAGCCTTTGGCACTTCGGCCTCGGCTTCTACTACCTTTGCCCGCATTTCCTGTACGGCCGCCTTCATTTCTTGTTCCTTTGCTACAGCCATAGCCCGCCGTTCTTCCGCTTTTGCCTGAGCGATGCGTTTATCAGCCTCCGCTTGGTCTGTTTGCAATTGGGCCCCAATGTTTCTGCCAACATCCACATCTGCAATATCAATGGACAAGATTTCAAAAGCCGTCCCTGCGTCTAACCCTTTAGAAAGCACTGTTTGAGAAATCCGGTCTGGATTTTCCAATACCGCCTTATGGGTTTCACTAGAACCAACAGTGGTAACAATACCTTCGCCTACACGAGCAATGATGGTTTCTTCGCCGGCACCCCCTACCAAGCGGTCGATATTAGCCCGCACAGTCACGCGAGCCTTGGCCCGTACTTCGATACCATCTTTGGCTACTGCCGCAACGATTGGAGTTTCAATAACCTTTGGATTTACACTCATTTGCACCGCTTCCAGCACGTTCCGCCCAGCCAAGTCAATGGCTGCTGCCCGCTCAAAAAGTAATGGAATATTAGCCCGCTCAGCAGCAATTAATGCATTAACGACTCTGTCTACATTCCCACCAGCCAAATAGTGGGCTTCTAATTGACTAACTTTTACATTTAAACCTGCTTTTTCTGCTTTAATCAAAGGATTAACGATTTTTACTGGAGATACTCGCCGTAATCGCATCCCGATTAAGTCCACAATGCCGACCTTTACCCCTGCTGCCAGAGCTGAAATCCACAAACCAATAGGGATAAAGCTCAAAATGACCATAAAGGCCAGCAGTAAAATGGTTACCATGATGATAATGGTAATATAACCGCCTAAACTACCCATATGTCCTCCTCCTTTTTGTCAAACCATTTTCATAAAATATATTTATATAAAACTTTATTTTTCTTATTCTTCTTCTGTTTGCGGAATAATCTCCCGCACAATCACCCGAGCACTTTCTACTCTCATCACACGGACCATAGCACCAGCAGGAATAAACTCCCCTTCGCTAATAACATCGATACGCTCCCCATCAAAGAGCCCAGCCCCGGCCGGTCTTAATGGAGTGATAGCCACCCCGTTTTTCCCTTCTAAGTTGCTTAGCTCTCGACGAGGCGCTGCATAACCTTCATCATTTTTTTGTTTTTGGCTCAAGATGAGACGGTTCCAAATGCTTCGCGTTCGGGAATATTTAAAACTCAGGAAAATCAAAATAACGGAAGCGACCAATGCCACCAAAAGAGAAATAGCCGCTTGTTCCAAAGAAGGTGAAGCAAACACAATACTTGCCACGATAGAGAGAATACCGGCAAGTCCGGTAATGCCTACCCCAGGCACCACAAAAATCTCTAGGAAAATCAATACCATCCCTACTAAAAAGAGGATAACAGCCCCCCAACCTGCATAGCCAGACATTAAGTTACCGGCAAAAAACAGGGAAAAGGAAAAGACCCCAATGGTACCAAAAACGCCAAAACCTACTGTCAGCAACTCAATAATAATGCCGGCAATACCTAATGTCAGCAGCACTGGGCTTACAAAAGGACTGGTCAAAAACTGCGCCATTTTTTCTTTGGTAGTGGGTTCCACGCTCACCACTTGCGGATCAGAAAAATTCATTTTCGCAAAAATTGCCGCTTCGTCCTCAGCAATAAAATCTGCCATATTTAAGTCTACTGCCTCCCCGGCAGTAAGCGTTAAGAGCTTGCCTTTCTCTACCACACCAGGGATTTCGATGCGGCTGTCCGCCATAGCAGCGGCAATCTCACCATTCCGATGGTGATATTCAGCTGCGCCTGCCAATTCTTTAGACCACATAGAGACAACCTTTTCATCAGCGATTTGGTCCCCCTGCCGTGGTTCTGCAGCACCCATAGTCGTCCCCGGCGCCATCACCAGCACATTACCAGAAAGAGCAATGAGAGAACCGGCAGAGATAGCCTTTTGCTCTACAAAGCAAATGGTCGGTGTAGATGAAGAAATAATGGTATTTTTAATATTCATAGCAGCGTCTACCAAGCCGCCGTAAGTATCAATTTTTAATAACACATAATCAGCATGGTTTGCTTTTGCCTCTTCATAACCCCGAACGATAAAATTTGCCGCCCCTCGGTCAATGTCGCCTTTTAAAGTAATGGTATAAATTACCGGATTGGTTTTATTCTGGTCTGCATCATTTCCTACGGTAATAGAAACAGCCGCCTCACTACCAACCGTCACCGTATAATTACTCTCCGGCTCGTCGGCGAAGACCATGCCTGCCATTCCTAAAACCCAGGTAAATACAAAGCATAATAAAAAAAGCATGGACCATACTTTTTTCATTTTGGCACCTCCAATAAATTTTCCATATGCAAAATGTATGTTCCTGCTGTAAAATCCCATATGGTTTGTTAAATTTATTTTATTATCACACTGTTTTCTTAAAAGGACCTTAATCTTTTCTTAATATTCCCCACAAATCACCCATCTATGCCTAACCAGATACATAATAAAATAAAACCCGATACTTAACATATCGGGTTTTTCCTGCAAATATAACAAAAACATGTATCAGCCTGCAAAAGTGCAAACTAATTCCATTTCCGTTTTCTTGCTGCTTCGGCCTTTTTCTTTCTTTTTACACTAGGCTTTTCATAATGTTCATGTTTACGAATTTCAGCCATCACGCCAGCCTTTTGGCAGGTGCGTTTAAAACGGCGCAAAGCACTATCTAAGCTTTCATTTTTTCCAACGCGAACTTCACTCATTCGTATCCCCCCCTCCGCCTATCCAGGGTCCTATTGGTTAGGATGCATTTAATGACGAAATTATCATCACTAGGCTATTATAATACAAGACCACCTATTTCGTCAAGGACTGTATACAGAAAACTTTAGACATCTTCCTCAGCAGAACTAATCAACAAAATCGCCCAACGGTCTGCCGCCGACAAGATGATAATGGATGTGCATAACTTCCTGTCCGCTATCACCTAAGCAGTTATTTACTAAGCGAAAACCTGTTTCGGCAATGCCCAGTTCTTTAGCAATTTTTACTGCTGCTAAATGCATTTTTCCGATGATTTTGCTATCTTCTTCAGTGATTTTCGTCATATCGCTGATATGCTTTTTGGGGATAATCAATACATGAACAGGTGCTTTCGGTGCAATGTCTCGAAAAGCTAAGATATCATCATCTTCATAAACAATATTGGTATTAATTTCTTTATTTACCATTTTGCAAAAAATACAATCTGCCATTTTCTTTTCACCTCTTATCTATTTTGAAAAGACGCGTTTCTACTTGTCTTTGCTGATCTCTCCGTATATTATACCATTTTGTACGAATTTTACCAGCATTTTTCTGATGTTTCCTCGTTCCATTTCTCCAGCTTCAGCAAGGATTGGTAAATAATTTTCTGTATAGCCCTGCCAATAGGATTTCCCTGCTACTTTACAGGGCTGCTCTAAAAGGACAGCGACTTCTTTACCAATATATGCAGTCTCCACATGCTCTGTTAATCTTCTCGCTAATTGCTCTAATCTCTCGCAGCGACTTTTCTTTACCATGCTATCCACCTGGTCCGGATAGCCTGCAGCAGGCGTACCAGGTCGGATAGAGTAAGGGAATATATGGATTTTCGAAAAGCCCATTTTCTCTATGAAATCATAACTGGTTTGAAAATCTGCCTCGCTCTCTCCCGGAAAGCCCACAATCACATCAGTAGTTACAGCAGCAGCCGGGAATAATTCCTTAATACGAGCAATGACGCCACTATAATCTGCTGTTTTATAATCCCGCCCCATGGCAGCTAAAGTTTTATCACAACCAGACTGCAGTGGAATATGAAAATGCCGGCAAATATTCCCATGGCGCGCCACCACTGCCAGCAGTTCCTCCGTCACTTCCATGGGTTCGATAGAGCCCAACCGTAACCGAGCAAGACCAGGGATAGCGGCTATTTCCTCTACTAGCTTAGCTAAGTTTTCTCCTGGTGCTAAATCTTTCCCATAAGCACCGATATGGATACCAGAGAGAACAATTTCCGCGTAACCGGCAGTTACCATTTTCTCTGCAAAATCAATCGCCTGCTTTAGCGGCAGACTGCGTACCTTACCCCTAGCATAGGGCACAATACAATAAGTGCAAAAATTCTCACAGCCATCCTGGATTTTTAAAAACCCGCGGGTTCTGTCCCCACTGCCAATTGTCTCCGAAATAGGTGTAAACACCGACACTTCGCTTACATCCGATACCTGCACCTCGATACTCTGCCCCTGTAAACGGCTAGCCAATAAAGAGACCAAATTTGCCTTTTCTTCTACCCCCAACACCAGGCCGACGCCTTCGATGGCAGCAGCTTCCTCGCTATGGGTCTGTGCAAAGCAGCCGGTTACGACCACCAACGCTTCTGGATTGGTTTTTACGGCTTTGCGAATAACTTGCCGAGACTTCCTATCCGCCAAATGGGTCACGGTACAAGTATTGATAATATAAATATCCGCCTTTTCTGTAAAAGGTACTTGAGTATATCCCGCTCGCAAAAGCTCGCTGAGCATTGCCTGAGAGTCTTCTTGATTGACCCGGCATCCTAAGGTGTGCAGGGCTACGGTCAGACCGTTTTTATTTGTCAGCTGTTCCATGCTCTCCCACCTTTTCCCCATGCAAATCTCCCCAGGCATATCCCACCATTGTAAGTGCTGCTATGGCCGCCGTTTCCGTTCGCAGAATACGAGGCCCCATAGTTACGGTCTCGCCCCCATAGGAGCGAATAAGGTCGATTTCCTTTTCACTGATGCCCCCTTCTGGCCCAATAATAATGGCCACAGCAGATGGCTTCCCTTGCAAAAATGCACCAATACCTTTTGCTGCTTCTTCCTCCCAAGGCGTGAGGATTTTACATCCTGCCGGTAGGCTTTGCAGCGCTTGTTCTAGCTTTTGCGGCACCACCACTTCTGGGATACGATTACGACGGCATTGCTTACCCGCCTCCATCGCGATAGCCTGCCAGCGGTCCCGTTTTTTCTTACCCTTTTCTGCTGTTAGCAGGGATACGCTCCGCTCCATAGCAATGGGTAGGATTTGATAAACGCCTAGCTCCACACTTTTTTGGATAATCCATTCCAGCTTGTCCCCCTTGGGAAGGCCTTGGAGCAAATAAATCTCGATAGGCTGCTCCACTTGGATATCCGGAATGGCAACTATTTTTGCAGAGAGGGCACCCTTTTCAATGGCAACAATTTCTGTCTCATAAACCAACCCTTCACAAATCACCTCTAAGCTATCCCCCACAACGCAGCGCAACACAGCTGTAACATGCTTTGCGTCTTGCCCGGTTACGGTTATCAGCTGGTCTTTGATTTGTTCTTGGGTTACATATACTCTTGCCATTCCTTTTCATCCTTCCCATTCTACCAGTTACATTTGTTTCATTCTATCATAACTAACATAAAAAATCAGCATAAAAAACAGACTGCTATCTGCAATCTGTTTTCTGTTTGCTTATTTGCATAATGTCATTGCCACCCAACCGTCCTCCCGGACAATTTCCTTGACTTTCAGTGCAGTTCTATCAATGGCAGCCTGCACATCGGCTTCTCTAGTATCAATAATCCCGGAAATAATAAACACACCTTCCGGTGCCAAAAATCTCTCAATATCTCCTAAAAGCTGGATAATCACATCTGCTACAATATTGGCAATGACGATATCGTATTGTCCCGTTACCGTCTCCAGTAAATCCCCACACTCTGCCGTCACTTTATCTTGCACGCCATTTTGAGCAATGTTTTCTGCCGCAATCTTTACCGCCGCAGCGTCAATATCCACTGCAAGGACAGAAGCAGCACCAAGTTTTGCACTGCAAATAGCCAGGATACCGGAACCAGTACCGATATCCAATACTTTTTTTCCAGCAAGACTTTCTTTTTCCAGGAGTCGCAAGCAGTTTTTGGTAGTAGCATGTCCCCCAGTGCCAAAGGCCATGCCAGGGTCTAGCTCAATGACGATTTCATCAGCAGCCGCTTGATAACTCTCCCAAGTAGGCTTCACCACAATGTGCTCGCCTAGTTTTTCTGTTTGGTAAAATTCTTTCCAGGCTTCTGCCCACTGCTCTTCCCGGATTTCCTCTGTTTGGCAGGTATAGTTATCACCACTATCAGCCAGCAAATCCGTAAGCCGCTGATGCAGCAAGTTTTCCGTCGCTTCCCAGCCCTCTATGGGGAAAAAGCCTTTCACTACAATAGGCGCGTCGGAAGCCGGCGGCACCAGGTCACAGCCCATGTTGTCTTTATCCTGGATTTTACGGTTATAGAGGTCTCTAGGGTCTTCGATACTAACCCCTTCCGCATCACATTCAAATAATAAATTAGAAAGCAATTCCTCCCATTGGGGAGGAATTGTAATACTTACGCATTTACATGCCATATATTTGACCTCATCTATTCTTTATCATTATTGTTATTAAATACTTTGTTAAAAAAGCCTTTGGGCGCTTTCTCATCTTTGTCGCCACTAGCTACATTTTCATTTACCGGTGTACCATCATAGCTGGCCGCAAAAGCTTTGAGCATTTCCTTTTGCTCTTTGGTGAGCCGCGTTGGTGTTACCACTTTGATTTTTACATGTTGGTCGCCTCTGCCATAGCCTCTGAGCCGCGGGAAACCTTTCCCCCGCACACGGAAGGTAGTACCGCCTTGGGTGCCGGCAGGAATAGTTAGTTTTACTTGTCCCTCTAGAGTCGGCACTTGCACCTCGCAACCCAGGGCCGCCTGAGCAAAGCTAATGCTATGTTCGCAAACCACATCATCATTACGCCGCTGGAAGATTTTATGCGGTGCTAGAGAAATATAAACATATAAGTCACCAGAAGGACCACCCAAGGTGCCCACTTCCCCTTCACCAGCCACCCGCATACGAGAACCAGTATCTACCCCAGCAGGGATTTGTACCACGATATTTTTCTTCCGTTTTACCTTCCCGCTGCCATGACAGGATTTACATGGCTTTTCGATAATAACGCCCTTTCCTTGACAACGAGGACAGGTTTTTACTGTCTGGAATTGACCAAAAGGTGTATTTTGATTAATTCGTATTTTCCCTGTACCACTGCACTGACCGCATTTTGTAGGTTGGCTGCCAGGTTCTGCACCGCTGCCCTCACAGGTATCGCACTTTTCATAGCGCTCTACGGTGATTTCTTTTTTGATGCCAGCTACCGCTTCTTCAAAGGTCACCTGGATATCCACCCGTAAGTCGTTGCCTTTTTGCGGACGGTTGCTTTTGCCGCCACCACCGCCACCAAAGAACGCTTCAAAAATATCACCAAAGCCACCACCAAAGTCTGCCCCATTAAAGCCGCCACCAAAACCACCAAACCCGCCAAAGTCAGGCCCAGCACCGTTTGCCCCCGCATGGCCAAACTGGTCATAGCCAGCACGTTTTTGCGGGTCGCTTAAGACCTCATATGCCTCGTTAACTTCTTTGAATTTTTCTTCAGCAGTTTTACTGTCTGGGTTTAAGTCTGGGTGATATTGTTTCGCCATCTTTTTATAGGCTTTTTTGATTTCTTCATCTGTGGCAGTTTTCGGCACGCCCAGTACTTCATAATAATCTCTTTTTTCCATATTGCCACCCTTATAAAAAATTCTTGGCAGATTAGCCAGATAGCAGCGTTACCCATTAACGCCGCTATCTAGCTTCCTCATATAATATACTCTTAAAATCTGTTATGCCTATTTATCTTCGTCTACAATTTCAGCGTCTACTACATTATCATCGCCTGCAGCTGCGCCTGCTGCCCCTGCTGCATCTGCTGCTTGTTGGGCTTGCGCCGCTTCGCCATACACCCGTTCAGATACTTTGTATAGTGCTTGGGTCAACACTTCCATTTTTGCTTCGATGTCAGCAATGTCACCGCCAGAGATAGCCGTTTCCAGTTCGCCTTTAGCAGCCAGGATACTGTCTTTTTCTTCCGGTTGTACTTTGTCTTCAAAGTCTTTTAATGTCTTATCTACTTGATAAATCATAGCGTCTGCTTGATTTCTTACTTCTACTTCTTTCTTCCGTTTTTCGTCTTCTTCCTTATATTTATCAGCGTCTTGCATCATTCTTTGGATTTCATCATCAGAAAGCCCACCAGAAGAAGTAATGGTAATAGATTGAGATTGACCAGTACCCAAGTCTTTGGCACTAACATTTACAATGCCGTTGGCGTCAATATCAAACTTTACTTCGATTTGCGGGATACCGCGAGGCGCCGGTGCAATACCCGTTAAGTTAAACCGCCCCAAGCTCTTGTTATCAGCAGCCATGGGCCGTTCCCCTTGCAATACATGGACTTCTACAGAAGGTTGATTATCAGCCGCAGTAGAGAAGATTTGGCTTTTTCCCGTAGGAATGGTGGTGTTTCTGTCAATAATTCTGGTAAATACACCACCCATGGTTTCAATACCTAAAGACAATGGCGTTACATCTAAGAGCAATACATCTTTTACTTCTTTATTCAAGATACCGCCTTGAATGGCAGCACCCAAGGCTACACATTCGTCAGGGTTAATGCCTTTATGTGGTTCTTTACCAATTAACTTTTTAATGGCTTCCTGTACAGCAGGAATACGAGAAGAACCGCCGACCAACAATACTTTGTCAATTTCAGAAGCGGATACACCGGCATCCTGCATAGCTTGACGAGTTGGCCCCATGGTTTTTTCTACTAAGTCAGCAGTAAGTTCATCAAATTTTGCCCGCGTCAGGTTAATATCCAAGTGTTTCGGACCGTCTTGGTTGGCAGTGATGAATGGCAAGTTAATGTTAGAAGTCAATACACCAGAAAGCTCGATTTTTGCTTTTTCTGCAGCTTCCCGTAACCGCTGCATGGCCACTTTATCACCGGATAAGTCAATGCCTTCTTGTTTTTTGAATTCCGCCAAAAGATAGTCGATAACCCGTTTATCAAAGTCATCGCCACCTAAATGATTGTTACCGCTGGTAGCTTTTACTTGGAATACACCGTCGTCTAATTCCAATAAAGATACATCGAAGGTACCGCCCCCTAAGTCAAAGACAAGTACCGTTTGGGTTTCCCCTTTGTCTAAGCCATAAGCAAGGGCTGCAGCTGTCGGTTCATTAATAATCCGCAATACATCCAGACCTGCGATTTTCCCAGCATCTTTGGTAGCTTGCCGTTGACTGTCAGAGAAATATGCCGGTACAGTAATAACAGCTTGGTTTACCGTTTCCCCCAGATAGCTTTCAGCGTCCGCTTTTAATTTCTGCAGAATAAAAGCAGAGATTTCTTGAGGCGTATATTTTTTCCCATCAATATCTACAGTATAGTTTTCACCCATGTGCCGTTTAATAGAAATAACGGTTTTATCAGGATTGGTAATCGCTTGTCGTTTAGCCACTTGCCCTACCAATCTTTCTCCGTTAGATTGAAAGCCCACTACAGAAGGAGTGGTTCTTGCACCTTCCGGATTGGGGATGACAGTAGACTCCCCGCCTTCGATTACCGCTACACAAGAGTTCGTTGTACCTAAGTCAATACCAATTACTTTACCCATTTTATATTACCTCCTTAAAATGCTCCGTTATAGTTTATGCCGGCCTTTAGCTTTTGCTATTACCAGCAAGGATTTTCTTTTTATGATTAATTTATGTTTCCTATTGGCCTACTTTTACCATGCTAGGGCGCAAGAGTTTATCTTTGAAGCGATACCCCTTTTGTAGCTCCTCTACGACAATGCCGCTTTGAGATGCCGCCCCTTCCACCATGGCGATGGCTTCATGCCATTGAGGGTCAAAAGCTTCTCCTACAGCAGGGATTACCTCTAAACCTAGATTTTGCAGCGTATCTAATAATTGCCGATAAACCATTTCTACCCCTACTACAAAATCCTTCGCTTCTGCACATGTTTTCCCGCCTGCCAATGCCCGCTCTAAGTTGTCTAAAACAGGTAACAGCCCAGTCAGGCCATCACAGATAGCAAACTTCGCTGTATCTTCCCGTTCCTGCCGTGCCCGCTTGCGGAAATTATCAAAGTCTGCTTGCAGCCGCACATATTGTTGCACCATTTCCTCTTTTTCCGCCAGCTCTTGCTCTAATGCCTGGATACTGTCTGTCATCTCTTCCGGCGTCAGAATTTCTACGTCTGCAGTTTCGCCAGCCCCTGTATCCTCTACTTCAGCCGTTACGACTTCCGCTTCTTCTGTCACCTCTTTTATATGTTCGCTCACTGCGGTTTCCCTCCTCTACTAACCTTTACTTCTTATTTTGAATATTTCAGACAGCTGACGCGCCATGTAATCCACCATAGATACTGTCTTAGAATATGCCATTCTAGTCGGACCCAATACCCCAACGGTTCCTACGATTTTCCCATCTACACTGTAGGTGGCTGTTACCAAGCTACATTCTTTCATCTCAGCATATGGCAGCTCCAGCCCGATAGATACATTGACATCTTCCTCTGTTACCGGCGCCATTAAGTGCCGCATCCGTTCATCTTGCTCTAAAAGCTCTAAGATATACTTCACTTTATCAATGTCTTGAAACTCCGGCTGCTTCAGCATATTGCTGCTGCCCACCAAAAACACTTTGTTATCGCTGCCACTAGCCATACCGCTTGCCTGCACCTTTTTAGCAATAACTGCAGGAGTATTTTCATATTCCCCAGCAAAGAGCTTGGTCATTTCCGCCAACAGCTGCTCGTTGACAGTGGCAATATCTATTTTTAAGAACTTTTGCCGCAAATGCTGTTCCCACTGACTAAGCACATCCGGCATAATAGGACTTTGGAAATCAAATACCCGGTTATTGACCAAGCCGTTTTGGGTAACCATAACCACTAGCACTTGATTGGTTCCTACTAATAAGAGCTGCAAATAGTTTAAAGTATCCCCTTCCATGTGAGGCAAAGCCACCAACGCCGTATAATTGGTCAGATGAGAAAGAAGCCGACAAGACTCTTTTAATATCTCATCTATTTCTATTAACTTATGAGAAAAAAGATTATTGATTGCAGAGATTTCACCGGGATTAATATTTTCTTTTTCCATTAAATAATCCACAAAATAACGATAACCCTTTTGAGAAGGGATACGCCCTGCCGAGACATGAGGCTGCTCAATATAGCCCAAATCCTCTAAGTCCGACATTTCATTGCGGATAGTAGCTGAGGAAACCCCTAAATCATATTTTTTAGCAATGGTGCGAGAACCAACAGGCTCAGCTGTATCTACATAGTCTTTGACAATGGCTTTTAACAGCTTTCTTTTTCTCTCATCCATAGTTTCTCACCTCTTTTGTTAGCACTCTCATCTATTGAGTGCTAACCTATAAGATAATATATCACCCGGCGATAGGATTGTCAATACCTTCCTCTTTTATTCTATTCCCTTTCCGTTCTATTCCGGCAAAAAAGCAGCAAAAACCGTATTAGCTAGTAGCTGTCCCTGGGCTGAAAGTCGTATACCATTCCCGTTCACCAACAATAAACCTGCCTTTTCTAGATGGTCAATTTCTTTTTGATAATAAGTTTCCATCTGCACACCATATTTTTCATTGATTTCCCGATATAAAATCTCTTCCGTACAGCGCAGCCCCAAGAATACACCCTCTGCCAACACAATACCTGCAGCTAGTGTTTCATGAAAGCCTACCGGCAAACGCCCCGCTTGGAGAGACCCTAAATAACTTTTCATATCTATCTCATTAGACCAGCGATAGGCACCATAGCAAGAGGCAGCGCCTAGTCCCAGTCCCAGGTAATTTTCCCGCCGCCAATAGTTCAGATTATGCTGGCACTCTCTGCCTGGTTTTGCAAAGTTTGAAATCTCATATTGCTTGTACCCCATTTTCTGGAGATAAGCCCTACCCTCTTGCCACATGGCGATTTCCCTGTCTTCATCAGGCAAATCCAGCTGACCTTGCGCATAAGCCTGTCCCCATGGAGATTGCTCCGAGAGATGCAGTCCATAACAGGAAATATGTTCTACACCTAAGGCCACTGCTTCCTTTAAATTATCTAGCCACTTTTCTACCGTTTGCCCCGGCAGATTAGCCATCAAATCCAGACTGATGTTAGTAAAGCCACATTCCCTGCCTAGAGCCACTGCCTCTCTCGTATCCGCTGCAGTGTGTAGTCTGCCCATAGCAACTAAATCACGATTATCAAAGCTTTGGGCCCCCAGAGAGATACGCGTAACCCCTATCTCTTTTAGCCCGGCTAAATAGGATTTATCAATGGTTCCCGGGTTCATTTCCATGGTAATTTCTGAAATCGACGCACCACAGCCTGTCGCTCCTTGTCGCACCATTGAGATAATTTCTGCTATAAAATTTATTGGCATGAGACTGGGCGTTCCCCCGCCAAGATAAAGAGTAATCTGTTGATTAGCTGCAAAAACACCATCAGGCAACTGTCTCTGCCAAAGGATAAATTCCTGCTGCAAACCATTTAAATAGGCATTTACAACCTCATCTTTCGGTTTTCCTGGATAAGAGAGGAAGTCGCAATAATTACACTTGCTTAAACAAAAAGGTATATGCACATAAACCGCCGCAAATCCCATGATAAACAACCTTTCTTTATTTCAATTCGCAATAGATAAGAGAAAAGCCCAAACCCCCAGTTTGGACTTTTTTATACTCTTCATTTATTTATCGATTTCTAATACCGCCATAAAGGCCTCTTGGGGGATTTCCACGCTGCCCACCTGCTTCATGCGTTTTTTCCCTTCTTTTTGCTTTTCCAGGAGCTTCCGCTTCCGAGTAATATCGCCGCCATAGCATTTTTCTAAAACATTTTTCCGCATCGCTTTGACGGTTTCCCGAGAAATTACTTTGTTACCGATAGCCGCCTGAATAGGCACTTCAAAGAGCTGCCGAGGAATAAGACTGCGTAATTTTTCTACTAAAGCCCGTCCCCGATAATAGGCTTTATCCTTATGAACAATGCAGCAAAGAGCGTCTACCACTTCATTGTTGACCAAAATATCCAGCTTTACCAGGTCGCTTTGTTGATAACCGATTAACTCATAATCGAGAGAAGCATACCCCTTAGTACGAGACTTCAATTGGTCAAAGAAATCATAAATGATTTCCGATAAGGGCAAGTTATAAGTAATCATCACACGGTTTTCCGTGATATATTCCATGTTTAGGAAGGCCCCCCGTCGCTCTTGCGCCAGCTCCATAATGCTGCCCACAAAGTCCGACGGCACCATGATTGTAGCCTTTACAAAAGGTTCTTCGATAAAGGCAACCTCTGTTACCGGCGGCAGATTGACCGGATTATCAATGACGAGCAGCTCCCCATCATTTTTCGTCACACGGTAGCTTACACTCGGCGCCGTTACCAAGAGCTCCAGCTTATATTCTCGCTCCAGCCGCTCTTTGATGATTTCCATATGAAGAAGCCCTAAGAACCCACAACGAAAGCCAAAGCCAAGTGCTACAGAAGTTTCTGGTTCAAAGGAGAGAGACGCGTCGTTTAATTGCAATTTTTCCAGCGCTTCTTTTAAATCCCCATAAGCATTGTTTTCGATAGGATATAGCCCGCAATAAACCATGGGTGTTGCCTTGCGATAGCCCGGCAACGGCAGGATAGCCTGATTTTTATTATCAGTAATGGTATCTCCTACCTGGGTATCTTTGACATTTTTGATACTTGCCGTCACATAGCCTACTTCCCCAGCCGAAAGCTCACTTACGGTTTTCATTGCCGGGGTAAAGATACCCACTTCATTGATTTCCGCTACCTTTTTCGTGCCCATGGTCAGCATTTGCATACCAGGATAGATACGCCCTTCCATAACACGGATGTAGGATACTGCACCTTTGTAAGCGTCAAAACAAGAGTCATAAATCAATGCCTGTAATGGTTCTTCTGGGTTTCCTTTCGGTGGCGGGATGAGATGAACGATCGCTTCTAAGATTTCTTTGGTACCGATACCAGTCTTGGCAGAGGCAAGAATGGCTCCGCTGGCGTCTAAACCGATAACATCTTCAATTTCCTGTTTTACCTTTTCTGGGTCCGCACTAGGTAAGTCGATTTTATTGATTACCGGGATAATCTCTAGGTCATGCTCTAGTGCTAAGTATACATTAGCCAATGTTTGTGCTTCGATGCCTTGAGCCGCATCCACCACAAGGATTGCCCCTTCACAAGCAGCAAGGCTCCTGGATACTTCATAAGTAAAGTCCACATGTCCCGGGGTATCGATTAAGTTTAAAACATATGCTTCCCCGTCATCAGCTTGATAATTTAAGCGAACGGACTGCATTTTAATGGTAATGCCCCGCTCCCGCTCTAAATCCATATTGTCGAGAATTTGCGCTTCCATTTCCCGAGCGCTTACAGCCCCTGTATATTCTAATAATCTATCGGCCAGTGTAGATTTCCCATGGTCGATATGGGCGATAATGCAAAAGTTACGAATATTTTCTTGTGGGATTGCCATATCATCTCACCTGTTCCACTTTATTTTTTACCAAACTCGTTATGGAGATTATCTTATCACATTTCCTTCTCTTTGGGTACCTCTTTTCTCCGCCGTTTTAGCTTCCGCATCAGCACCCCTTTGACCATATCCGCTTCATCCATTTTTAAGTTGATGGTAATGAGTGCATAGACCACAGCACCCACACCGATACTGACTGCCAACTGCATACATTGGGCAAATTTCCCTGCCGTGCCCAGGACGCTTGCGCAGCCCAAAGCTGTAAAGTACACCACAGCTGCCATCACGATAGAAGCCAGAAGAATTTTGCCGAAGGATACCAAAAGATTTTTCTCGTCTACAGAACCGGTCTTTTTCTTTAAGAGCAGCAGCAAGAGGAGCATATTAAAAATACCGCTCAAAGAATAAGCAAGAGCAAGGCCAGTATGTCCCATCGGTCTTACTAGCGCAATGCTAAGCCCGATATTAAACACAATAGAGGAAACGCTGGCAAATACCGGCGTCATGGTATTTTGCAGGGAATAAAAAGTCCTGCTCAACACATGAATAGCGCCATAGGCAAAAAGGCCGATGCAGTAAAACAGCAATGCGTCCGCCGTGGCTTCTGTGGCTGCTGCCGTAAAAGCACCGCCTTTGAACTCATACATAAAGCGAACAATAGGCACCCGCAGCACCGCTAGCCCCACTGCAGCAGGAATGGTAATAAAGAGCACCGACCGCAGCCCCAAAGAGGCAGACTGATGAAATTCGTCCATTTCACCTTTAGCTACATGAGCCGTCATAGTAGGGAATACTGCTACTGCAATGGCAATAGCAAAGACCCCCACCGGTAACTGCATGAGCCGCTGTCCAGTTTTTAAGGCTGCTAACATCCCCGGCGCTAAATCTGAAGCTAAAGCTTGACTGACAAAGCTATTTAGCTCCTCGATAGATAAGCCAATAAATACCGGCACCATTAGAGCCATAATGCTTTTTACTCCAGGATGAGATAAATCAAAGCTGGGATAATAATGAAAGCCTACTTTTTTAAGAGAAGGCACTTGCACCAAGAAATTAATCATGGCCCCCAAAACTACCCCTACCGAAAACCCAGCAATACCATAGCCTGGAAACATCCGTTCAATAGGCCCAGCCAGCGTCAAACCGCCAATAATGATACCTAGATTATAAAGAACAGAGCCCAAAGCCGGACTGGTAAAATGCTTGTAAGACTGCAAAATCCCCTGAGAAATACCAGAAAGGGACATAAAGAATACCTGGATAAACATGATTTTCGTCAGCGCCACCGTCAGCTCCATATAAGTCTCATCAAAGCCCGGTACCAATAACTCTATGAGCTGGGGCGTAAAGGCAATCCCAACAGCAATGCCAATAAAGAGTAAAATCATTACCCAGTTTAGGATGATACTAGCCACTCGCCAGCCTTCTTCTTTATCCTTGGCAATATAACTAGAAAAAACTGGGATAAAGGAAGAACTCAATGCACCGCCTACCAGTATCATATACAAAAAATCAGGAATGGAAAAAGCCGCATGATAAGCGTCTGTAATTCTGTTTTGACCAAAAGAATTATAGATGAAAACATCTCGTAAATAACCTAAAATACGAGAAGCAATCATCGTTACCATTAAAAACCCTGCAGCCCGTGCCACTGTGGCATTTTGTTCCTTGCTCATCGTTTCCCCCAACTACAGTTTTCCGCTGCCAAATCTTGTCTCACTCTTATTTCAATAGTATATCATACTCCCTGATAATCTACCACTTAAAAACAAAAAATTCCCCATTACTTTCCGCACTTCAATCAATCACCCTCACTCTAAAGGCGTGTCCCCGCCTAAAAACCTTGGTAATCTTATTTGAAATTCCTGCCCCAAAATATCTAAGTAAACCATATCCGCTTCCTTAGCTGCATAGATAACATGTTCCGGTAATTGAGGGACCATGAGAGACATGCGTTTTGCCGTCATATTTAACCCACCAATAACCAGCACCATCGCAGTGACAATCAGAAACAACCTTCCACTAACTCGCAAATATTTTTTAGGTTTTAAAATAACCAAAGCAAACACCTCCCTTGCTAGGTTACCCACGGTGTTTGCTTTCATACCTATCTTATTATCCCGGATACCATCGCTCTTTACAAAAGAACTACCTACTACTACCAGTAATTATTTTCCCTTATGCAGGAAACAACAAGTATCTCTCTCTCGTTCTGTGGCAAGACATGTCATGCTGAGAGCAGCGAAGCATCTTTTTATTTTCTTTACTCGATAATTTTTATCATTTTCATTGCTTCGTTGCCACTAACTAAGCCATCTTTACCTGCAGGAGCCACATCAGTCTTATTTTCATTTGACGCTGGTTTCTCCGCCTCCTTTTGTTTGGGCTGTTTTTTCTCTTCCAGCTTTTCCGCTAAGAGCACCGTCTCGATAGCACCTGCCAGATAATCCACTCCTTTTTCTGCCTGTTCCAGGCTAGAATTACTGCACCCCACCTCTACCAGCATCGCTTTGGGAGAAAGATGCTGATTATATCTGCCGCTTTGGACCCGTACCGACCGTAAAATTCCCGGTGCCCCACTTTCTAAAGCATTGCCAATTTTCCGAGCAAAAGCAAGATTTTGCTCCCAGTTTGGATGGTTAGACCGTTTATTGCTGCCCACTACCAACATGAGCCGGGTCACCTCTTCTCCGTTTATCACAGTGGTCAGAGGGTCATCGCTGCCAATAGCGTCGCGATGGACATCAATAAATATTTCCATGCCAGGGTATTTCTTTTTCATGGCTTCCATAGTATCCAGAGAATTGCTGTAGGATAGTTCCCAATCAGGATAATCATGAATAGTATCAGATACCACTGCTGGGATACCTCGCTTTGCAAGACTCTCCTTTAAAGCCAAGGCCACCTGATAAATGCCTCCTCGTTCCCCACTGGCCTTCGCCACGCCATAAGTAGGGATATAGCTTTCCGTAGTATGGGTACAGTAAATACCAATAGGCGCCATATCGCGAAACTCTGCCCGTGCCGCTAAAATTGTTTCTTCTTCCTCCCCATCTATTCCAGGAATGACAGGCAGCGAGACAGGCTCTTCGCCCTTCACGCCACCATTGGTAGGATTTTCTTTTATAGCAGAGGTATCCCTACCGCCTAGCCCATGAGGGGTAGCCCAAGCCAAAACCAGTTCCCCGCCGTGCCAGCCATGAGCCAAAGGCAAATCATCTTGTGCATAAGAAATACCGGGAATACCCAGAAACCCCTGGCTTGCTTCATTTGAGACAGGCAAAACCTCTTCCAAGAAGGTTGTTTCCCCATCTTTGTTAAACAGCAGCAAAGAAACGCCTTCTACCACCAAAAAAAGTATTCCTAAAAATATAATGAAAAAAAGAAGGCTTCCCAGTGAAAAGCCCTTTTCATAATTATTTTGATAGCGATTGTTATATCTATTCCGATATGCTTTTCTTTTATAAGCGTTTTGATTTACCAGCGAATTTAGCATGTACCTACCCCCTTTGGTTCATCATCATCATATGTCCCAAAGAGAAAAATAAGAACAGCAAATTACTCATTACTGTCATCCTGAGCTTTAGCGAAGGATCTTTAAAAACAAAAAAGTTTTCCTGTCATTAATGTAACGATAGGAAAACCTTCTCTCATCATTTTCTGATAATAGAAAATTACATATTGTTGAAATGTTTGTATAATTGGGCTTTTTTTCTGTCAGCAGCATTTTTGTGAATAATCCCTTTGCTGGCGGTTTTATCCAACATTTTTACAGTAGCTACCAATTGTGCTTGGGCTTCTTCTTTATTGCCGGCAGCAACTACTGCTGCAAACTTTTTCAACTGAGTCCGCATTGCAGATTTAGCAGCCATATTTCTTTGCCGTCTTGTTTCAGCAACAATAACGCGTTTTTTAGCAGATTTAATGTTTGGCACAAGTGTCACCTCCTCATGACAGCCTTAGAATTATATAAAATCAATATTCTACATAATGAACAAGAAACATTTTACCACGGGAAAATAAAAAAAGCAAGTCTCCCGTGCAATAATTCCCAGAAAAATTCTATATTTTTCCGAATTACCATGGCATCATCTATTTATGGGCACAAATTTCTAAAATACCAATTTGTAATCCCTTGTTTAATTCTAGCTGACCCATTTTATTTTTACAGTCAACATCTAATAATATCATGAGACTTTTCTCCAGACTCTCCAGGGAAAAATCATTGCTTTCTTTTGCCGCTTTTTCTATCACAAATGGGTGCTGACCTAATGTCTTTGCAATATCTGCATTACGATATCCAGCCGCTCGCATACATTTTGTTTGATAAATCAAACGAAATTGCCGCGCCAAAAGCACCAATATCTTTTGCTCCGACTCCCCTTGGCGTATCATCTCCGCCAAAAGCAAAAGACTTTTGCCACCATCTTTACTAGCGACTGCATCAATTAAAGCAAAAACCGTAAAAAGACTATTCTGGCTAACAATTTCCTTTGCCTGGTCAAAGGTAACCAAAGGCGCACCGCCGCAATAATCAATGAGTTTATCAATTTCTTGGGTTAGTAAAAAGAGATTATTCCCCACCGAGAGGATTAAATAATCCGCTACCGCCTTCTCATAGTCAGTATGCCGCTTCTGAAACTCCCGACGGATAAACTCATAAACCTCTCCCCCCTGCAACAGAGGAAATTCTACCAGCCGTCCTACCTTTACTACGGCTTTTACTAGTTTGCGGTTTTTATGGATGCCCGCTTCCGCTAGAAAAATCAGACAAGTATTTTCCACAGGATTAGCAAGATATTCCAAGAGACACTCTAAGTTTACCTTGGTCTGTTCTGGCTCTTCTGTTTCCACTGTTTTGCTATTTTTTTTGCCACCACCTAGCCAGAGAGAAGCATTTTCTACCAACACCAATTTCTGACTGGAAAAAAAGCCCATGGTTCCGATGGCATTTAGCACTTCATTTACTTCACATTTGCTGGCGTCTATTCGTTCCACATTTAAATCCTCAGTATAGCCGTTGGTAAAAAACTCCGTAAACTTCCCCACGGCTTCCCGCATATTGTAAAACTCTTCCCCATAAAAAATATATGCAGGTAAATAACTGCCTTTTTCTAATTCTTTGAGTAGCTTCTGCAATGGTTTCAAGCTCCTTGTCTCAAGGTTTATGCCTATTCCCTGGTGAAAAATGTATCAATCGTATAGGTTTTCCCATTGGTCTTCACCGTAATGGCGCCGTCTATATCTGTACGATACAGAGGAATATGCTTATCCTGCCAATAGTTTACCACATCTTTACTAGGATGGCCAAATTTATTTCCTCTGCCGGCAGAAGCAATGACCACTTCTGGTGCCACCTGCTGATAAAATTCCTCATGGAGACTACCTCTGCTGCCATGATGAGGCAAAAGCAAGATTTCTGACTGCAGCGGAAAATCAGTAATCTCAGCAAGAGAAGGATTTTCATTGTCGCCCGTCAGCAATATATCCACGTCACCATAAGTCAGCTTCAATACCAAAGAGCCGTTATTAGCGTCGTCTTCCGGATAATGCTCTCCTGCAACAGGATAAAACACTTCCATAGTAAGTCCAGGCTCCAGTGTAATACGCTGCCCCTGCCGTACAAAAGAAATAGGGATATCTCGTTCCGCGGCGAGAGACAGCAATAATTGCTGTTCCTCTACATCTGGAAATGCCTCAGAGGTAATAAATAATTTCACATCCAGATACGCAAGGGCGCCCTTGATAGCAGCAGTGTGGTCACTATGAGGATGGGTATTCACCACCGCGTCCAGGGTCGTAATTCCCCGTTGCTTTAAGTAAGGCAATACCACCCGTTCTCCTAAATAATCATCACCAGAAACTTGATCACCACCATCAATTAAAATATATTTCTTTTCTGGCGTTACCATAAGCGCACTGCTGCCTTGCCCCACATCTAAGAAAACCACCTCTAGCCGATGTCCCCAAGAAACATTGGGTAAAAATAACATGCCAACTAACATCAAAAGGCCAACCCAACGATAACCATTGACCCTTGGTTTCGCCTCATTTGGTTTATTTGCTTCAATAGGAGCAATCGTTTCTTCCGACAATTTTCTTTCTGCCAATAGTCCGTCTAACAATTCACCCATACCATTTCCACCGCGAAAGGACTCTCTCTTTCCCCAGAAAGGTATACTAATTAGGATGAGATAAAATAAACACATCAACCATACAGGCGGCTTTGCCACCGTAAAATAAGCAAAAGGTAATTTCTCAAAAAGAGCCGACAGGAGATAAATACCGTCCGCAATGAGTCCAGCTGCATAAAGAGGCACCGTAGCCCAGACCACGCTGAGAAACGAGAAAAGACAAGCCACAATCCCCAACAATACCACTAACCCCACCAATGGAATAACCAAGGGAGATAAGAGCATGCCGCCAACTGTTAATAATGAATAGTAATAAGCAATGAGCGGCATCGTGGCAAATTGCGCCGCAAAGGTCACCGCCAAACTGCTTTTGATTTTGCCTTTCTTTCCCGGTAATAGCTGGTCAAATACGGGCGTTAAATAGAGAATGCCCCAAGTAGCAGCAAAAGAAAGCTGAAACCCCGCCGTAGTCACTGCCGTCGGCGAGAAAAACAAAATAATCGCCGCTGCTACCCCCAGAGCCGTAAAGCTATCCCGCCCAGTGCCAATCGCATAAGCCAAATAAATCATCATGCTCATAATAACAGCCCTGGTTACAGAAGGGGTAAAACCGGCCATAGCGCCATAAAACAATAATCCTACTGATACAAATATCAGCTTTCCCCAAGGTTTCAAGCGAAGGACCTCTGCCATAGCCGCCATAAATAAAGCCACAAACCCTACATGAAGGCCGGATACAGCAAAAGCATGGAAAATCCCCACTGCAGACAGCATCGATTTTTCCACAGCGCTCAGATTAGATTTATCACCAAAGATAATCCCTGTTAAAAACCCTTTTGACTCCTCTGGAATACGATCAATAGCAGCATAGACTTTATTTTTCGTATGTTCTGCCAGCTCCATAAATCCCCAGCCACTACGGTGCCCGGTACGGAAAATCTCACCTTGATAACGACTGTCTACTGTAGCCGACACCTCTTGCGAAGCTAGATATTCACTATAGTTGAAGCTGCCTGGATTACCAAAATATTGCCCGGCAAGAACCTTGCCCTCCACTTGCACCATATCCCCATAGACAAGCTTTTGACTTTCAGGATTACCATAAATCAAGATACGATAAGTTTCCTTACTTTTGGCCCCATTATCAGCTACTACACTACCCTCGAGATAAAATTTATATCCCTTGGTCATCTCACTAGGAGTCGATACCACTTTCCCAGTAAGGCTAAGGATATCCCCAACTTCTCCCGGAAAAGCCGCTATTTTCTTGGTGTTAATATCACCCCAACAAAAACCGACTACAAGCGCTAGCAATAATAACACATAGGGTATCTTTTTATACCAAGCCAAGACCGTGATACCCAATGTCACCCCCAGTAAGCTCATCATAAAAATACTGGAGAAATGGAAAAACTGCCCCAGTATAATCCCTATACAAAAGGCAGTTATATGCCACAGGAGTAAGCGGCTTTCTAGCTTTTCTTTCAAGTTTTCTTTGTAGTTGTCATAGGTTATTCCCCTATTCAACAATAATCATTCCTTCTATTTTCTGATAAGTAGCGTCTCCAATGCCAGATACATTCTTTACCTGACTTTTCTTGGTAAAACCACCCTTTTTATTCCGATAATCAATAATGGCTTGGGCTTTTGCTGGACCGATGCCAGGTAGCTTGTCCAATTCATTAAGCGTTGCTGTATTTAAATTTATCATACCGGCAGTAGAAGTTTCAGTCTTTGCTGCAACCCCTTCTTTTGCCTTTTCCTCATAAATAGGCAGCGAACTATTTTCGATGACAATACCGGCTTGCTCTTGTGCAAAAGCAGTCGTTTCCATATCCAAGAGGCCCTCTGGCATTTGGATAGCAAAAGACGCTCCAAAACCACCAGATAGCACATCACGAGCATATTCCTTATAAATACCGAAGCAGATAGAACCAAGTAAAAAGAAAATAATCAGATATTTCCTGTGTTTGTTTTCCTTTGCCATTACTATCAACTCCTGCCTAAAAATAACCCCCTCTCTTTTATCATATCATATTTTCGCCAAATTTCTACAATATATGACAAATTTTTCCATATGAAGAAAAGATTATTCATTAAGCAAAAGTTTTTATCAGTCAGCACCGATATTATGTTTTAAACATAATATTAGATTAGTCTGCATCAGACTTAATATCAGATTGCTAGAAAGAAGATAAGGAAACCACCTTATCTTCTTTCTAGCACATATTACTATTTTTATTTTACGACGATATTCACTAATTTTTTAGGAATAGGCACGATTTTTACTACAGTTTTACCGCCAGTCCATTCTGTAAACTTAGCGTCGTTTTGTACCAGCGCGAGAAGGACGTCAGCCGTTAAATCAGCCGCTACCATCATGCGGTCTTTTACTTTCCCATTGATTTGGATAGCGATTTCCACTTCATCCAGGACAAGGGCTTCTGGGTCATATCCCGGCCAGGACTCTTTATGGACGCTTGTTTGATGGCCTAGTTCTTGCCACAGTTCTTCTGCCATATGGGGCGCAAAGGGTGCCAACAATAATACCACTGTTTCTTTGCCTTCTTTGAGAATGGATCCATTCAGCTCCGGCTCATTTTTATAAGCATAGAGAGCGTTTACCATTTCCATGATGGCACTGATCGCCGTGTTAAAGTTAAAGCGATCGGAGATATCCTCAGTTACCCGTTTGATAGCGCTATGAACTGCCCGTCGCACTGTTTTATCGGCTTTTGTAAGGGTAGCTTTGTTTATGCTGCCTGCATTTTTTAGCAATTCGGTATCAGCTTCATCGGTAATGAAACGATATACTCTGTTCAAGAAACGATAGCAGCCTTCTACAGCAGAGTCATTCCATTCCAAATCCCGTTCCGGCGGCGCTGCAAAGAGGATGAAAAGTCTGGCTGTATCCGCCCCAAATTGGTCAATAATCGCTTCCGGACTTACTACATTCCCCTTGGATTTAGACATTTTGCTGCCTTCTTTGAGCACCATGCCTTGGGTTAAGAGGTTGGCAAAAGGTTCTTCTACAGAAACCAATCCCATATCATAGAGAACTTTGGTAAAGAAACGAGCATACATCAAATGCAAGATGGCATGTTCCACCCCGCCAATATACTGGTCTACATTCATCCAGTAATCTGCTTTTTTCTTGTCAAAGGCTTGTTCTTTATTAAGCGGGTCACAATAGCGCAAATAATACCAAGAGGAACAAACAAAGGTGTCCATGGTATCCATTTCCCGTCTAGCCTTTTCCCCGCAGTATGGACAAACAGCCTCCCCAAAGGTAGGACTGGTCGTAAGAGGAGACTCACCAGTAGGCTTAAACTCTACATCAGTCGGCAAGAGCACCGGTAATTGGTCTTCCGGCACCGGCACAGCACCGCATTTCGGACAATAGACGATAGGGATAGGAGCCCCCCAATACCGTTGCCGAGAAATCAACCAATCCCGTAACCGATAGTTCACTACTCGTTTGCCCATGCCCTCTGCCTCGATAAAGTCCATGATAGCAGGCATACCTTCCGTCCGGTTCGGCATACCATCAAATTTCCCGGAGTTAATCAGATAACCATCTTCTTCATAAACCTCTGAAAGACTGTCATGGCCCACACCTTTTTCTGGGGTAATCACTTCCATAATGGGCAGATTAAATTTAGTGGCAAAATCAAAGTCTCTGCCATCATGAGCTGGTACCCCCATAACAGCGCCAGTACCATATTCCATCAATACATAGTTGGTTATCCAGATAGGCACCTTTTTGCCATTAACAGGATTGATGGCATAAGCCCCGATAAACATCCCTTCTTTTTCCAGGTCAGTAGCTGTCCGGTCTATCTGGGACATATTTTTTACCTTGGCTACAAAAGCGTCCACTTCTTTTTCATAGACAGTACCACGAGTCAGTTTCGCTACGAGAGGATGTTCCGGTGCCAACACCATATAGGTTACACCAAAAATCGTATCAACTCTGGTAGTAAAGATAGGCATTTCATCGCCTGCCTCAGTATGGAATACCACTTCCATCCCTTCGCTGCGGCCTATCCAGTTTTCCTGCATGGTCTTTACTTTATCTGGCCAGCCAGGCAACTTATCTAAGTCATCTAAGAGCCGTTGAGCATAATCCGTAGTTTTGAAGAACCATTGTTCCAGATCTTTCTTTTCTACTAGGGTACCGCACCGTTCACAGCCACCGTCTACCACCTGTTCATTAGCGAGCACCGTCGCACAAGAAGGACAGAAATTTACTGCCGCTTTCTTTTTATAAGCCAACCCTTTGTTATAAAGCTGAATAAAGAGCCACTGGGTCCATTTATAATACTCAGGAAGACAAGTAGTTACTTCTCTATCCCAGTCATAGCTAAGACCCATAGAGTGCAGCTGCCGCCGCATATTGGCGATGTTTTCCTTGGTCCAGGTTGCAGGTTCTGCCCCTCTTTTGATAGCAGCGTTTTCCGCCGGCAGCCCAAAAGAGTCCCAACCCATAGGGTGCAGCACATTAAAGCCACTCATCGTCTTAAAACGAGCTACCACATCCCCAATAGAATAATTCCGCACATGGCCCATATGCAGATTTCCAGAGGGATAGGGAAACATTTCCAAAACATAATATTTCGGCTTTTCGCTATCCTCACCCACATGATAGAGGTCGTCTTGTTCCCATTTTTTTTGCCATTTTGCTTCTATTTTTTTGAAGTCATACTTCTTTTCCATGCTTGTACCCCCTATTTAGACATACAGTCCGCTACCATTTATTGTACAAAATTTTCTTCGCTTATTCAAGGAATATTCCCGAGACAAACCATTTTTTACACCAGCCAGTGCCTATTTTTTCCGTTGCAGGCAAAAATAAGCGATTTCACGCAATAAATCCGCCTCTTCTCCCCAAAGATGTAAAGCTCCCACCGCAGCAGAGATTGCCTCTTCTCCATAAGCATAGGCCCCCTCTATCCCCAGTAGCGATGGGTAGGTTACTTTGCCATTTTTATCATCGCTGCCAGCTTTCTTACCGATTTCTTTGCTGTCGCCGATCACATCTAGGATATCATCTGCTATTTGGAAGGCTAATCCTATTTGCTCCCCATAGATAGCTAAGGCCTCCTGTTCTTCTTTTGTAGCCCCTGCTAAAATCGCTGCCGAAACAATGGCTCCTTTTATCATAGCCCCTGTTTTCTTACGGTGAATATAGCGAAGCTCTTCCAGGGTCAGAGGCGTACCCTCATTTAAGATATCGACTGCTTGTCCTGCTACCATGCCGCAGAGGCCCGCACAGTCTGCCATTTGTTTTGTAGCCGTCAGCACCTGCTCTGCCCCTACCCCTGGAATGCGAATGCCTAACATCACTTGGAAAGCATAGGTTAGGAGCCCATCCCCTGCAAGGATTGCCATGGCTTCCCCATAAACTTTGTGATTAGTAAGCCGCCCCCGCCGGTAATCATCATTATCCATCGCCGGTAAATCATCATGAATTAACGAATAACAATGGATCATTTCGATAGCAGCTGCAAAAGGCAAAAATGCCTTTTTTTCCTGCACACCCAGCAAATCCAAAACAGCACAAAAAAGTACCGGGCGCAATCGCTTGCCACCGCCTAAACTGCTATAACTCATAGCTTCATAGAGTCGAGCCTCGGGCACATTCTTTACAGGCAAAAGCCTCGCCAACGTTTCCTCTATTTCTTGCTGCACGCTGGCAAAATATGTTGTTATCTCCATGTATCTTCCTCCGGAAACAAAGAGTTCATCAAGGCTTCTCCCTTTTCCACTTCTGCTTCAGCACCTCGCAGCTGTTTCTCCCCTTCTGCTACCAAGCCTACCCCTGTCTGAAATTCTTTTAGTGCTGCCTCTAGAGATAAGTCTCCAGACTCTATTTTTCCAATGACCTCTTCCAGCTCTGTTAAAATCGTTCCAAAATCTTTTTTCTTCGCCATGTTAATCGTTAATCTCCTTATCTTCCATCTATCATCTAAGCATCCAGCGGTTTTTCTAATGTTCTGACCTCTTCTACTTTACAATGGACTTCGCCATCCACCAACTGTAAATACAAACTTTCTTCTACTTTTAAATCCTGACTGCTCTTGACAGGCGCACCGCCAGGGGAAAGGCTTGCAATGCCATAGCCTCGCCCTAAAACCTGTAAGGGGTCCGCCATAGAAAGCCGCATCGCTTGCTTTTGAAATTGCAGTTGCTTTGCTTCTTTAGCCTGTACCATGGTTTGTAGTAGCTTTTGCATCGCCCGCTGCAAGCGCAACTGCTGCTGAGAAAGAACTGTTCCTAAAGAACAACGGCTGGCTAGTATTGCTAAATCCTCTTGCAAAGATATTACATAGTCCCTCATAACTACAAGCAATCTGTTTTTTTCTGCTTCTATTAGTGCAAGAACTTGCCCTTTATCTGGCAATACGATATTCGCTGCTGCAGTAGGCGTCGGCACCCGCACATCTGCCGCTAAATCCGCTAGCGTATAGTCGATTTCATGGCCCACCGCCGAGATGACAGGAATAGCACTTTCTGCGATAGCCCTAGTTACCCCTTCTGTATTAAATACTGCCAAATCCTCTTTACTGCCACCACCCCGGCTGATAATCAAGACCTCAATCCCCCGTCGCTGATTAATGGCCTTAATCCCTTGTATGATAGAGCTTTCGCTGTTTATCCCTTGTACCGAACAAGGATAAAGCATAATCTCAGCCGGTATTTTCTGTCGGAATATTTTCTGCATATCCTGCCAAGCCGCACCATCAGCAGAAGTAACCACAGCAATCTTTTTAGGATAGATTGGTAATGGCTTCTTTCGCCCTTCATCAAATAAGCCCTCTTGGTAGAGTCGCTCCTTCAAAGCACAAAATTGCGCATATTGATTGCTAGTGCCTACTGCAACAATCTCTTCTCCATAAAGGATATATTGCCCATCTCTCGCATAGACAGCCACGGTCCCTCGGACACGCACCTCCATACCATCTTCCGGTAAGAAGAATACGCCTTTGGTCCACTGACGAAAAACAATGCATTTTAAAGCAGCATCTTCCCCCTTCAGCGTAAAATACCAATGTCCAGAAGAATGACTTCTAAAGCCAGAGACTTCTCCCTCTATCCAAACATTTTGCAATAAACCATCATCTGCCAGCAGCCCCTGGATATATAAATTGATTTCTTTCACACGAAAAAGATTTTTTGCCATAAGATTTCCCTTTATCTTTTATCCGTTTTTATCGAACTTATTTTACCACAGATTTCCTAAATAATTAAAATTCTTTTTTCGCTTATCAGGGTATTTGGTTACGGAGCAAGCGTTGCCTCAATATCTTTAGCGCCTACCAGCTTTTCTCCATCATAGCGGACAATAGCAACTCCTCCTGGTTCATAAGCCGGAATAGATATGACTAATTCTACGATACCATCATTATCTACATCAAAAGGTGTTGCCAACTCCTGGGATAGATATAGCCCCTCTCTTCCATATTCACTACCATTTTTTAATGTTACCAGTCTACCAAGACAATCTCCAGAATTATTAAAAAGAATAAGCTGCGAGGATACTGTTTTACTATTTTTTAGGCAAACTAAGTACTCCATCCTCCCATCACCATCTAAATCAAATTCCTGATAAGTAATACTATCATAATCAATCAACCCATCTAGTTGAATAGGTTCCTTCCACTCCATAGGCAGTCCATCACAAATCCCTGATAATGCACCACACGGTACCATATCATAGGGATAAGAAGATGCAATCCTCCCCACCCCTTGTACAATAAAAGAGTCTTCATAAAAATCTGTAGGAACCCCAATAGAAATATAGCCATTAGGACCATAATAAAATCGCTCAAAGTAGTCTATATCATATTCCGCCTTCATGATTTCCACTGTAGCCTGGTAATCCTTTTGAGGATCTAAAAGAGCACCATTGTAGAGAAGGAAGTAATCATCAGGACTATTACCCTTTTTAGATTGAAAGATACCGGCCGGCAAATGATACTCTTCAATGATTTGTTTTAGAAACTTATCATTAGCGATTTCTCCATCCGCTCCTGCCATTTGTTGCTGCATTTCAGATAATTCAATCTGCAGCTGCTGATTTTCAAAAAAGAAAAAAACAGCCACACCAAGAAAACAGATACTAATTAAACTCAATGCCCAATAAATCTTCTTTTGCATAATCCTACCATTCGCTTTCAACTATGTCTAATTACTAGCATTTACTGCTGTATTTTTTTATTATATCACACCAATACACATATTTATGCTATTCCTCATATCAATATAAAAAAGCCACCAATAAAAATTGGTGGCTTTTCTAATGTACGTATGTACAATGATAGCAAGAATGAGATTTTAATAAATCTTTAATAAAGGTTAATTATTTTGCGTCAGCTTCTTCAGCAAGTTGAGCACCTTCAATGATATCAGTCATAGCAGTGGTCAACAAGTCTTGCAATTTGTTAGCATCAGCACTAGCAGGGTCTTTGGACAATGCTTTTGCAGTATCAATGAATTCAATCATAGCTTCGCAACCAGATTTGAATTTAGCTTGAGCAGCTTCATATTTAGCAGGAGCTTTCAAAGCAGCAAATTCAACAAAAGGAGCTTTGATTTCTTCAAATAAAGCATCTACAGCTTCTTCATCAGTTGGGTCGATAGTAGCCATTTTTTCATTGATAGTGGTTTGCATGTTAGACATAGTGGTAGAGATTTCTTGTACTTTTGCTTTGTATTCTTCTTCAGTCAAAGCACCATCGTTGTCTTTGTTGTCGTCACCGCCGCCGCAAGCAACTAAGGCAACAGACATCATCATTACTACCAAAGCAAGAGACATGAGTTTTAAAAATTTCTTATTCATAATATCCTCCTTAAAATTTATCGCAAAGTTACCCTCGCAATATTTTTCTCTAGTATAGCAAATATTACCTGATTTTACAAGCAATTCCTTTTCGAAAAAACCGTCGGAAAGTGAGAAAAAAAGGAAATAAATCTGTTTATTTCATAAAAACACATTTATTTCCTAAAATTTACAACTTTTTTATTCTTCTAACGCCCTTTTCTTCTGTCGTCTTTTCTTGTCTTTTCTAGGGTCTATTCTTCAGTTTCCTGGGCTGTCTCCACCGCTCCCCCTTCTCTTTCATCTTCTTTTTTGTCAAAGCATTCTGGGTAAGATAGAAGGCTTACAATGGAGCCTGTCGGACATTGCTCTACACAAGCGCCACAATTAGTACATTTACTGTAATCCACATGGGCACAGTTATTTTCTACTGTAATCGCTCCAAACTCACAAGTTTTTTCACATTTTTTACAGCCGATACACCCTAAAGAACAAGCCTTCTTGGTAACAATACCTTTGTCATGACTAGAACAAAGGACATGAACCGCTGCTGTTTCTGGTACCATGGAGATGATGCCTTTTGGGCAGATTTTGGTACAAATCTTACAGCCAGTACATAAATCTGGGTCGATGACTGCAATGCGGTCAACGATTTTGATAGCCCCATAAGGGCAGGCTTTTACACAGTCAGCAAGGCCCAAGCAACCATAGCTACAAGCACTTTTCCCTGCATAGAGCTGACTGCAGGCAGCGCAAGTCTGCACCCCTTGATAGTCCATTTTATCAGGGGCGATACCACATTTCCCCTGACACATTACTTTTGCATATTCCCGTACCGTACCGGCGAAGGATACCCCCATAATCTCGCTGACTTTGACAGCCACCGCCGCTCCCCCTACCGGACATTTATTGGTAGGCGCACCATCATGAGCGATAGCTTTGGCATAGCCCTCGCAAGCAGGATACCCGCAAGCACCGCAATTAGCGCCAGGCAATGCTTCCACCAATACTTCCACTTTTTCATCCGTAGGCACCGCAAAGAATATGAAACTAAAAGCCAGGACAATCCCAAAAATCAGTCCTAATGCTGATACAATCAAAACCGGAACTAAAATTGTTCCCATGGAAGAAACCTCCTGTCGTTAAAATTATGCGCCAATACCGGCAAAACCAAAAAAGGCCAAAGATACAATAGCCGCAGCTACCAACGTAATTGGCATTCCTTTAAAAGCTTGCGGGATATCTGCAGCTTCTAATTTCGTACGAATACCTGCAAAGATAACCATAGCAAGAAGGAAACCAAGCCCCGCCCCAAAGGAATATACCATAGATTTAAAGAAGGTATAGCCTTCGTCAATATTCAAGATGGTTACCCCCAACACTGCACAGTTAGTGGTAATCAGGGGCAGATACACCCCTAAAGTACGGTGTAGAGCGGGCAAATATTTCCGCATGATAATTTCTAATAATTGCACAAAAGAAGCGATAACCAAAATAAATACAATGGTCTGTAAATATTCTAATTCATTCGGTACTAAAAGCAAAGCGTATACCGGATAAGTTACCAAGGTTGCTAAAAGCATTACCAAAGTTACCGCAGCACCCATCCCCACGGCAGAGTCCAGTTTTTTAGAAACACCTAAAAAAGGACAAATTCCTAAAAACTTGGAGAGAACGAAGTTATTGACAAAGATAGCGCTAACCAGCAGCAAAAATACATCTTTCATTAGTGCCACACCTCCTATTCATCTTTAGCAGAGGCACACTGAGCCGCAGCCGGACAGCCCGCACAGGCACCGCAATGTTTCTTTTCCAGAGGTTTTCCCTTCCGCGCCGGCATTGCCTGGATAGCAGCCAACAGCACCCCATAGACGAAGAAACCGCCAGGAGGTTGGGTCATAATCAATAATTTCGGGAAAGTTTCTGGTAAGATGGCAAAAGAAAGAATAGAGCCAGCCCCCAATAACTCCCGAATAGAACCCATCGCAAAGAGAGCCAAGGTAAAGCCTGCTCCCATACCCAATGCATCCACTGCCGAGTCTAATACACCATTTTTACTAGCAAACATTTCTGCCCGCCCTAAAATAATGCAGTTTACTACGATTAAAGGCAGGAATACCCCAAGAGCCGCGTCTAGTTCTTGGGCATAAGCCTTTACTAAAAAGCCGACAATGGTTACAAAACCAGAAATAACAACAATATAGCAAGGAATACGCACTGCTTTTGGGATAATATTTTTTAGGAGTGAAATTACGATATTAGAGCCCAAGAGTACCGCAAGGGTAGCAATGCCCATACCTAACCCGTTAATGGCAGAAGTGGTAACAGCAAGCGCTGGACAAGTCCCCAACATCAGCATGAGTACAGGATTTTCTTTGATAACCCCATTCATGAAAATCTGTGATTTTTTCATCCTACTCCGCCTCCTTTGCCACCGCAAATAGTTCCGCCGCGTTATTTACCGCAGCCAGCATTGCCTTGGAAGAGATGGTCGCACCAGAGATAAAGACCATTTCCTCTTGGCCAATGACACCGTTTTTCCCTAAGAATTGGTCAGAATAACTGGGCTCAGAAATCCGTGTGCCCAATCCCGGTGTTTCATTAGACTGAATAACTTTCGTCGCCAAGATATCCCCTTCAGGGCTAAAGGCCACCATAACGCCTAGCTTACCGCCAAAGCCTTTGCCATAAGCGCTAACGGTATACCCTGCACCATTTTGTGCTTTATACACATCCAGGCCATTATATTGAAGCATTACCTCTTCCGCCATGGGCACCTCTATGAAGGTATCCGCATTAGGAATTAATTCCAACCGAGAGCGGTTATTGGCTTCTTTTTCATTTTGGTCAATAATCGGTGCAGTAATGGCATTAGTGTAAGACAAGGCACTGGTAACCACCAAGCAGATAACAGTCAACACCACTACTGGTTTTATCTTTTCAAACAAGCCCATTATTTGCCACCCCCTAATGGTTTTGTTCTAGTGTATTGGTCAATGAGCGGCGTTAATAGGTTCATGAGAACAATGGAGAAAGATACCCCTTCCACATAAGAACCATATAAACGAATTACCACCGTGAGGATACCGCAGCCCAAACCAAAGATGAACATGCCTTTTTTCGTAGATGGCGTAGTCACATAGTCTGTTGCCATAAAAATAGCGCCCAGGAATAAGCCGCCACCCATAACATGATAAGGCACATTAGCACCAGCTATCCATAAGAGAAGGGCAACAGTGGCAATATATGTAACAGGAATAATGGGCGAAATCACCTTTTTCCAGAGTAAGAATACACCGCCAATGAGAAGGGCCAGCACAGAAGTTTCCCCCAGGCACCCGCCTCGCACCCCAAGGAACATATCCATGAGAGAAGGAAGAGCCGCCGGGTCTTTAGTTAAGAGCAAGAGCGGCGTTGCCGTCGTTACCATATCCACTTCCTTGTAGTAATAAGGTGCCGGCCAGTGGGTCATGGCCGCTGCAAAGGATACGAAAAGCACCAGTCTTGCCACAAGAGCGGGATTGGCAAAGTTTTTGCCTAAGCCGCCAAATAATTGCTTTGCCACTACAATGGCAATAAAACTGCCTAAAATCACTAACCAGATAGGAGCGCTAACGGGTAAGTTATAGGCAAAAAGAATGCCTGTTACTACCGCGCTCAAATCTCCAATGGATTGCTTTTGCTTAGTAATGACTTTAAATAAATATTCAAAAGCCACACAAGCAGCAACCGCTACCCCTACCACAATGGTAGAACGAAAACCGAAGACAATGTTAGCGGCGACCAGCGACGGCATTAAAGCTAAAATTACATATAACATGATTTTCTGAGTCGTATTTGCCGACTTCACATGAGGCGCCGCCGTTACGATTAATCTCTTATCCATGGTGTTTCTCTTTCCCTCCCTATTTCCCTGCATTCCGCAGCAGCAGTTTGCCAAGGTGATTGGACTCTACCAACGGACGGTTGGCCGGGCAGATATAGGAACAGCAGCCGCATTCCATACAAAGGTTAACTTTTAACGCTTTTAAGGCGTCAATATTTTTTGCTTGATATGCCCCTTCTAATGCCGCCGGCATCAGGTTAAAGGGACAAGCTTCGATACATTTCCCACAACGGATACAGTTAGTGGTTTCTTTTATCACCAAATCTTTTTCATCAAGAAACAGAATGGCGTTGTTATTCTTCACTAAAGGAGCATCTGGCTGATAAAGTGCAATACCCATCATTGGCCCGCCCATGAGGATTTTGGCAGGCGTACCCACAAAACCACCCATAGCATCTGCAATGTATTGGATAGAAGTGCCGATTGGCACGATGATATTACCTTTTTCTTTGATAGCGCCGCCATCTACCGTAATGCGTTTTTCTACCAGAGGCATCCCAGTTTTTAGGTATCTGGCGAGGAACCCAACGCTGGTTACATTCATGACAATGACGCCAATATCAGCAGGCAGCTTTCCTTCTGGCAATACTCGTTTAGTTGCAGAGTAAATCAATACTTTTTCTGCCCCTTGCGGATAGAGCGCTGGCAGCGTAAGAACGCTAACACCAGGATAATCTTTGGCCATTTCACTAAGTTTTTTGATAGCCGCCGGTTTGTTGCTTTCAATGCCGATAATCACATTAGGAATTTCTAAATATTTTTGCACAGCAGCAATACCATAAAAAATATCTTCTGCCTGTTCCATACACTCCCGATAGTCGCTGGTAATGTATGGCTCGCATTCTGCCCCATTGATGACTAAGGTATCAATGGCAGGCTGAGGATTTAACTTCACATGAGTAGGAAAACCTGCCCCGCCTAAACCAACTAACCCAGAAGCCCGTACAGCAGCCAAGAAAGAAGCTCTATCCGTGACTACTGGTGGCGTAAGCGCAGGGTCTACCCGGTCTTCGCCGTCACTAGCAATTATCACAGCCGGTACCATAGCACCGCCGGAAGTAAGCACACTATCTACCTTCGTCACTTTACCAGAAACACTAGCATGGATAGGCGCAGATACAAATGCCTCTGTATCCCCAATGACCTGTCCCTTTGTCACCTCATCGCCTACCTTTACCGTAGGCACACAGGATGCACCGATATGCTGAGACATTAAAATGGTGACTGTCTCTGGGGGAGTAATTCTTTTGGTTTCACAGTTTTCCGTATATTTGTTGTGCTTTACATGAACGCCCCCTAATACACTGGGTTTGCTGCCAAACATGGTTTCATCCTCCATCCTTAAAAATCTCTATTTTAGATTAACTTAGTTTCGTCTTTTTATAAATATATTGGAACACCGGCATAGCACCGCGCATAATGAGCGCTGTTACCGTTCCCATCACGATACCAGAAAGAAGCAGCACCGGTAAATAATAAAAATATGCATTGTTACCCATGATGAAAACCACCATCAACATCTGCCCTAGATTATGGGCAACCGCGCCGCAAATACTGATAACAAGATAAGATACCCGCCGTACAGACAGCATCAAAAGCACACTCATGATGCCGATAGAAAAGAGGCTGCCCGCCAGACTCAACATGCCCCCTACCGCTCCTCGCATCAGAAAGACAAACAGTGCCTTTAAGAGACCAATGGTGATAGCGTCTCGTATGCCCATGAAAAAGAGACAATACATGACAATGACATTAGCCAAGCCAAACTTTACCCCCGGCGGCAAAAAGGAAGTCGCTATCATCGTATTTTCCAAAAAGGAAAGTACCAAGGCAACGCCTAACAGCACACCTAATAAGGAAACCCGCTCCGCCGTATACTGTTGTTCCATTTTCGCCATAAGCGTACCTCTATACTCTACTACCGCTGTATCTCTACTTCGCCATCATGTCTACATCAGAAGCGTCGCTACCAATGATAATGCCCACCTTAGCCGGCAGACAGACTGCCTGCTCTCCGGGGCTACCAATATATCCGTATTGTTCACAGATTTTATCTGGACATTGTGCATCTACAAAGCGGATATGATGATTTTTCACCTTTAGCTTAACTGGTAAATCTCCTGGTATCTTCAGGATCGTTCCATCCTTTGCCTGGGACAGATTGATTTTGGTATATTCTTCCGACCGATAATATACTGTTGCTATTATATCACCAGTTTTTTCCCTTGGAAAGAAAAAAATTATCGCGAGCAAAGCCAATATCACCAGGCCAAAAAGGAATAATTCTTTTCTGCTGGTAAAGCCCCTTTTACCGGTAAAGCAATCTGCTTTCTTCATGGTACCACCGCCCCATCCTTTACCGCTGTATCAGAAGTAGCAGCCACCTGCAAGGAAAACCCTTTATCTGTAATTTGCACCTGGTCCTGAATATGAGGAGATACATAAACTTGGTTTTCTTTATCTACTAAAATTAAACCAAATCTGTCATCCGACAACAGCCTTTTGCCTTCTGCCAAACCTTGAATATAAATGTAAGTGGAAAGATAATCTCCCATAGCGCCATCTGTACAAATAACCGTTACCCCAGCCAATTCATTTTCTACTGGGTATCCAGTCCGTAAATCCAACACATGGCTGTAATCCAGACCTTCTTGGGTACTATATCGCTCATAACCGCCAGAAGTAGAAATCACCACATTCCTCCCACTATAGACTGCAAAATATTGGCTTGCACTGCCAAAAGGATTACGAATACCTGCATCAAAATCACTGCCATCAGGCTTGCCATCTAATAAGATTAGGTTTCCCCCTAAGAAAACAATCCCATGGGTAACACCATGTTCTGCATAAATTTTCTTCAGTGCCTCACATGCCATACCTTTGGCAATGCCGCCCAAGTCGATGCTTTGCCCCGGTCTTTGCAGATAAGCGGTTTTTGCCGTCTCGTCTAATACAAAATCATCTATTCCGATAAGGCTTTCTGCTGTTGTAATTTCCGTCGCTTCCGGCACACGGAACCCCTCCTTGCCGATTTGCCAGAGAGAGATAAGAGGTCCCGCCGTAATATTAAATACCTCTGGCGCGTAAGCAGAATAAACTTTTCCTTCTAAGAGCATGGCAAAGATATCCGTATCCTCGATTACCACAGGAGAAACACCTGCTTGCCCGTTAATCCTGCCAACAAAAGAGTCCGCAAGATACAAAGATAAGCCTTGGTCCAGCTGATGCAGATAAGTCTCCGCTGCCAAGGATGCTTGCACCCGCTGCTCTCCATAAAGCCGCTGAATTAGTACAGTGTCCATGACAAATCCAGTAGACTCATAATAATCTTCTTTAGGGTCTGGACTTTCACAACCAACAAAACACACCACTATCAATAATACAAAAAAAATACTATAAAATCTTTTAACCATTTTTTCCCTATCAATGCGTTTATTTTTATTTTTCTTTTCCTATTATAATATATTTCTCCGCCGCATTTGTAAAGTAGCTACTTTTCAGAAACCTAGTCTCTATTAATTATTATTTTAGGTAAAACACTATCTCAGCTTATCTTGCAGTAATTTTAGGAAAAGCCGTAAATTTCTTCCTATCTGGAAAATCTTTACGGCTTTTATTGCTATATACACTTCTGGTTCTCTTTATTTCGTGATATTTCGCTGCTTCAGGTAGGCCATAAAAGCACCCGCTGTATAATCAAAGGCTACCGGCTTTTTCCACATAGCAGCTTTTTCATCTCCAAAAGCTGCTATCGCTTTTTGCAGCATGTCTTCAGTTATCGGGAATAGCTGAGCCGCTACCTCGCTGCAGACAGCACATTTATGACAGCCTGTCTTTTTCGGTTGAGCTGCCGCCGTCTCTTTTTGCAGCAAGTCAAAGCATTCATACTGGGTATTTGCCCCTAGTCTATCGCCAAGAGCTGCTAAGGTTTCCCAGTTCGCCACAGCTTGCCCCAAGGATACCGCTGGCCGCAATTGCTGACATCTACCTTCCGCACTGGTATATACCCCTACATTTTCGCGAGGCAAAGCCAGAGGCAATACTACTTGCGCATTCATCGCCATTGGAGAATAATAATGGTCCATTACTGCTAGATAAGATAGCCCCTGTAATTCTTCAGCACTATAAAAATCACCAATGGTAAATAACGCTTTCACTTTGCCTTCGGCAATGTTTTCCACCAATTCCCCGCGAGGCTTCACATCCCTAGCAGCTAATATCCCATAGGCATTAGGGCTTGGTTTCAACTGGATAATCCCATTTCTTGGTTTTCCCAGATGTCTTGCCATAGCAGCAATCCCAGCGATAATAGCGCCAGCAGCGTCACTGACCTTAGCCCCACCTAAGAGGAAAATACTATTTTTCGCAGCTAGATAATGGGCAGCAAATGCTTTTGCATCTCTACCAACTTTTATATTAGCCAGCTGTTTTTCTAAAGCAGCCTTTTGCTGATCAGCTAATTGGAGACCATCTTGAGTCAACAATTCTTTTGCCACCTGATACCAGAAAGAAACTGTATCATCTGGCGTGTATTTTGCTGTAGCCCATTGGTCTGCCAGAGTATCTCTATTATCTACCAAGATAAGCTTAGCCCCGCGTGCTAATGCCTTACGAATGCGCGGTACCAGCGTTGCCGGCTCCTGCAATAAATCCAAACCGCAAGCGATAATCAAGTCCGTCGTTTCTAGCTCTGCAAAAGTCGTTTTCGGCATCACATCCCCGATAATATCTGCTATGCCATAACTACCAGCCTGGCTGGAATAAACTTGGTCAGAAATACCTAAGCTAGCTGCTATTTTCTTTGCCAGGAAGATTTCTTCATTGGTTAGCTTTCCAGAGAGAGACATAGCCACACTATCCTTACCATAAGCGCTCTGGATAGCCCTTAACTCTCTGGTCATCGCTAAGAAGGCGTCATCATAATAAGTTTCCTGCAGTTCTCCATCTACTACAAGGAGCGGCCCCGTAATCCGTTCTGCAGACGGCTGCCAGTTCAGGCCAAAACGCCCCTTCGCACAAAGGAAGCTATCCTTTGCCGGTGTTACTTTGATGATGACATCACCTTTCATATGGTATTGTACTTTGCAGCCTACACTACAATACCCACAGACGCTTTCCACTATCCGCTCTGTATTTAAGGGTACAGACTTTACGCCCGGCTGCCGCACAGTAAGCGCCCCAGTAGGACAAAGTGCTGCACACTGTCCACAGGAGATACATTCCGTATCAGCCAGCTTCCGTTCAAAGCTAGGCTGCACACTAGTCTCAAAGCCACGGTTTAAGAGGCCGATGGCATTAACGCCCATGGCTTCTTCACAGACCCGCACACAAAGACCACACAACACGCATTTATCAATGTTCCGTTCGATAAAGGGATGATCGTCTTTTTCTCGACGGTGATGGACTTCCCCGCCAGCAAGTTTCTCCGGTTCTACCTGGTAACGGTTAGCATATTCGAGAAGCTTACAATCAAATACCGACATACAGCCGCAGCTAAGGCAACGGCTTGCCTCTGTTACAGCTTGCGCTTCTGTAAAGCCTGTATTGATTTCCCGGAAGTTTGTCTTTCTATCTGCCGCCGCCAGGTGAGGCATTTCTACCCGAGGCTGCTTTTCGATATGGGCCAACATTTCTGCTGTCACATTTTTTCGTTCTACCAGGAATGGTTTGGTAAAGGTAAGCGGTTCCCCGGCCAGGTAAGCGTTAATGCTTCTGGCTGCTTTCTTCCCATGACCAATGGCCGCAATGGCAATATCTGGCCCTCGGTTGATACCATCCCCGCCGGCAAATACTCCCGGCAGACTGGTGGTAAAATTATGAACATCTGTTACGATGGTATTTTTAGCAGTTAGTTCTAAGCCATCTAGCCCATCTGGTACCACCTTTTGTCCAATGGCTGCGATGACCGTATCCACCGCAAGGATTTCTTCTGCACCGGGAATAGCCACTGGGCTTCGTCTGCCACTGGCGTCAGGTTCGCCTAGTTCCATTTTTTGCAAACGGATACCGGTTACTTTGCCATCTTCTCCTAATACTTCCAATGGAGATACCAGAAGTTTAAAGATAACGCCTTCTTCTTCCGCTTCTTGGATTTCCATCGGTTCTGCCGGCATTTCACTTTTGGTACGGCGATAGATTAGGTATACTTCCTCTGCACCCATACGCACAGCAGTACGGCAGGCGTCCATAGCAGTGTTACCGCCGCCAACGATAGCTACTCGCTTACCGATAGAGACAGGCCGTTCCATGGCCACATCCTGCAAGAAATCAATACCGCCAATCACCCCAGCAAGGTCTTGGCCGGGACAGCCTAAAGCACTGCTTTGCCATGCGCCAATCCCCACAAAGACAGCCTCATATTGGTTACGCAGGTAGTCAAAAGTCACATCCCTGCCAACTTTCATATTATAAAAGATTTCCACACCCATAGCCTGGATAATAGCAATTTCCGCGTCTAAAACATCTTTTGGCAAACGATACTGAGGAATGCCATAACGCAGCATACCGCCAGCCTGCGGCATCATTTCATAGATATGAGCCGTATGCCCAGCTTTTGCTAAAAAATAAGCCGCCGTAAGGCTAGCCGGCCCCGCCCCAATGAGAGCCACCCGTTTACCAGTAGACTCTGCCACATCCGGGATAAAGGGATGTTCCCGCCCCAAATCCATATCAGCTGCAAATTGTTTCAGCCAAGCAATGGCAATAGGTTCTTCTGCCAATTTTCGGCGGCAAGCAGCCTCACAAGGGTGCGGACATACCCGGCCGATAGAGGCAGGTAAAGGCAAGTCTTCTTTAATTAATTCCAGTGCTTCTGCATAGTGGCCATTGGCAATCAGCCCTACATAACCCTGACAGTCCGTTTCCCCAGGGCAAGCTTGTCTGCAAGGAGGACGACAATCCCCTTCATGGTCAGAAAGGAGCATTTCCAGCGCCATTTTCCGAGCAGCAACTACCCGCTCCGTTTCCGTAGAGATAATCATATTATCCGCAACTTTGGTGGCACAAGCCCGCAAAAGTTTTGGCCCGCCATTGACTTCTACCAAGCACAGTCCACAGGCACCATAAGTCTCTACCCGTCCGTCTTGACACAGGTTCGGGATATCAATGCCGTTGGCAAGAGCTACCCCTAGGATGGTATCTCCTTCCTGAGCCGTTAGTTCTCTGCCGTTGATATTTATTCTCAACATCTGGTTACACGCTCCTTTCTACTTTACTTCCACTGCACCAAAGCGGCATACCGTATAACAATTGCCACACTTAGTGCAAACATCTTGGTTAATCATATGGGGCTGTTTCTTTTCCCCGCTAATAGCATTTACCGGGCACTTTAATGCACAGAGGGTGCAGCCAGTGCATTTGTCTTGTTTGATTTCATATGTCAGCAAATCCTTGCATTGTTTTGCAGGGCAAGTTTTTGCCTGGATATGGGCTTCATACTCTTCCCGGAAGTAGCGGATGGTGCTAAGCACCGGATTTGGCGCAGAGTTTCCCAGACCGCATAGAGCACCGTCTTTAATGGCACTTGCCAGCTCTTCCAGCAGCTCAATATCTCCCTCTTTACCGTCTCCTGTGACAATCCGTTCTAAAATCTCTAGCATCCTAGTGGTACCAATACGACAATGGGTACATTTCCCGCAAGACTCCTTCTGGGTAAAGTCCATAAAGAATTGAGCCATATTCACCATGCAAGTGGTTTCATCCATAACAATCATACCACCAGAACCCATAATAGCACCGGTTTTCATAATAGAGTCATAGTCGATAGGCGTATCTAATAAGCTCTCCGGGATACAGCCCCCAGAAGGCCCGCCCATCTGCACACCTTTAATGGCTTTATCTCCCTGGATGCCGCCGCCGATATCAAATACAACCTGTCGCAGGGTAATGCCCATAGGCACTTCTACTAAGCCGCCTCGTTTGATTTTCCCAGCTAGAGCAAATACTTTAGTACCTTTGCTTTTTTCCGTCCCCATGGCCGCATAGGCTTCGCCACCGTTGGCTAATATCCAAGGCACATTGGCATAAGTTTCTACATTATTGATATTAGAAGGCTTTTGCCAGTACCCCCGTTCTGCCGGGAAAGGCGGCTTTAAGCGAGGCATACCCCTTTCCCCTTCTAGAGAGGCAAGGAGCGCCGTTTCTTCCCCACAGACAAAAGCCCCAGCCCCTGCTTTAATCCGCAGAGAGAAAGAGAAATCTGTCCCTAAGATATGTTCACCTAAAAAGCCGGCTTCTTCCGCCTGTCGAATGGCAATTTCTAATCGCTTAATAGCCACTGGATACTCTGCCCGCACATAGAAGATACCTTCTCTTGCACCAATGGCAACGCCTGCAATAATCATCCCTTCGATGACAGTATGAGGGTCCCCTTCTAAAAGACTTCTGTCCATAAAGGCGCCAGGGTCCCCTTCATCTGCATTGCAGACGATGTACTTCTCGTCACCGCGACTGTTTTTCGCTGCTTGCCATTTAAACCAGGTAGGAAATCCTGCCCCCCCTCTGCCGCGAAGTCCTGCCGTTTTTACCATTTCAATGATTTCTGATTTATCTGCAAACGATAACGCTTTTTTTAAACCTGCATAACCACCGCGGGCTACGTAATGTTCGATATTTTCCGGGTCGATAATCCCACAGTTTCTGAGAGCGATACGAGTTTGCTTGGTCAGAAAGGCCAATTCCTCTTCAGAAACCAAATATTTTTCCAGCACAATCCCATCTGTAATATGTTGCGCAAAGATTTCTGCAGCAGCTTTTTCATCCACTCTACCATAAAGATAAGATTTTCCATCGCCATCGATGACCTCCACCAATGGCTCGGCAAAGCACATGCCGTTACAGCCCACCTGCAATAAGGAGATATTAGCCTTTCCTTGGCAAAGCTCGGATAAAGTATCCCAGGTTTTCTTGGCGCCTGCCGCCATACCGCAGCTGCCCATGCCTACTCTGATTTCCATTTACTCTACCCCCTCTGCCTCTTCTTTTTTGCGGAGTTCCCGTAAGATTTCTTTGGCCTTCGCCCCAGTAAGCCGGCCATATGTCTCACCGTTAATCATCATCACCGGCGCCAAGCTGCAGCAGCCAAGACAAGCCACATTGTTTAAGGTAAAAAGATTATCTGCCGTCGTTTCCCCGTCATGGATTTGCAGTTCTTCTTCGATAGCCGCTTCAATATCCTTAGAACCATTGACATGACAAGCCGTACCCTGACAGAGCATAATCAAGTATTTTCCTACCGGTTTTAAGCGAAACTGGGTATAAAAGGAAGCAACCCCCATGATTTTCGCCAGACGAATACCCGTTTCTGTAGAAATCAAGCTAAGGGCTGCCGCCGGCAGATAACCATAAATATCTTGTGTTTTTTGCAGCACGGTAATCAAACTTCCTGGTTCTTTCCCATATTGCGCTACGATTTCTGCAACAGGCGCCAGGTCCAATCCGCTCCCAGCCGCTGCACAGGTTCCTTTTTTACATTGGCATACCATCATACAGTTCCTCCTTATGCTTTCACAAACTCCATATACGCTATATAGCAAAATGGATTTTGTAATCAGATACAAAATCCCGTATTTCTCTTTTTTATAGTTTATTTTTTCTCATTTATTTTAATAATGTTATCAAGAATTCGACAATTTGTCCAGGATAAAATATTTTCCAGCCAGCGCCACGCCAACACTATTATCCCCGCTATAGGCCCCATCACAGAAAAATAACTGTAAATTTGGCAGCAATTGCGGCAAACGCATTCGTAGATTACGACTACCAGCAACGCCGCCAGCCAGCAACACCTGGTCACATTGATAGACAGTAGCAAGTTCTTTTAAGCTTTTAGCCAAGGCCCGACTGATAGTTCGCCAAACAGTGTTACTAATAATCCCAGGCGCTACTCCCTGCACTATTTTCCGCTGCAAGTCGCTTTCCGGTCCTGATAATGAGAAATAACCTTTTTCATAAGAGAAATTTTGCAGTAAGCCCTCCGGCTCTCTATTCTCCCAAGCAAAGGTATCCAGTTCTTTCCCTGCCGGGAAAGCCATCCCCAGTGCCACCCCGACTCGGTCCACCATTTGCCCAGCAGCAATGTCGCTGCTACCGCCCACCTTTTCTATGACAAGCCCCTCTTTCGTCCAGTGTATCAAGAGGATTTCCGTTGTTCCCCCAGAAAGATGCACTGCTAAAAAGGGCTTTTCCACAGAAATGCCGCTAGACCATACCCCTGCTAAAATATGCCCTTCCTGATGAGTCGTCAGGTGCAGCGGCACATGAAGGGTCTCTGCTATCACTTGAGCAAAAGAACGCCCGCCTAAAAACACCGGCATATAAGAGTCCGCTTGGGGCCGCGGTCGATCTGAAACACAAACTAGCTTGATGCTCGCCGCCAAATACCCCACAGCCTGCGCCTCTGCTAATAAAGCACCATATAAAGAAGGCAACTGTTTTATATGATAAAACAGCGCCTCTGACTGGGATAACCCCCGATTTCCTTTTTGCACCGGTAAGATTTGCCGCTGTTGAGAGAGAAGCTTCCCCTCCGCAGAAACAAGGGCTACCGATGTGGTGTAACAACTGGTATCTATCCCTAAAATCATCCGATTTTTTCCTCACTTAAGTCTTTTGCTATCTTGTCCAATACTCCATTGACAAAAGCCCCAGACTCTGCCGTACTAAATGTCTTGGCCAACTCAATAGCTTCATTGATGATAATATTTTTCGCCGTGTCAGGATAAGCCATCAATTCGTAAACAGCCAACCGCAAAATACTTTTATCCACATTAGCCATACGATCTATAGACCATTGGGTGGACTCTTTTTGAATATAAGGGTCTATTTCCGCCTGTTTCTTCTGCACCCCTTCTGCCAGGTGCAAAGCAAAGGCAGCATCCTCTTCCGCTAAATCCTTTTCTTCCAGCGTATGCAAAGCCATTTCCCATTCATTCTTCCCTACATCCATCTGGAAAATCATCTGCAAAGCTGTTTTTCTGGCTGCACTTCTACTCAAAACAAAATCCTCCCTAATCTATCCTTACCCTGCACTAGCATCTATCAGCACCTATCAACGCCTAGATAGGCACCACTAACGCATCGTTTCACTGTCTCCGAAAATACGGTTCATCATCCTCTGGAAATTTTCCTTGCTGTCAACTCTCGCACCGATAGCAAATCCAATCAAGCCGGAAAGCATCAAGAAAACAGACTGCCAAAAGCCAAAGAGCAAAATCACCGCCGCTACCGAGACCCCAATCATAATGCCGATGGTAGCGCCGCGTCGTTCTTCCCACATTCTGCTACAGAATGCTTTTATCACTTCCATATTATCAGCCTCTTTCTCTTTATTCTGAAACAGCTGCTTTTTCTTCCTCTGCTTGTTTTGTTTCTGTGATAGGTTCCGCTGCGTCTGCTGCCATCATTTCTGCAACGATAGGTTCCACATCAGCAGCGTTTGCGCCATCTTCCATTTCTGCTGCTGCAGCTGGTTCTTCTTTTTCCCCTTTAACATCTTTATCATTTTTTGCTGCCTTTTTGAAGCTAGGCAGGTAACTTTTCCCTTGTTTGCCACCAGCTCCCTCTTCTACAGAAGAAACCAACACTTTAATCTCTGCAATAGATACCCCTGCCATGGTTTCCAGATCTTCTTTTACGGCCTTTTGGATGGTGGTACCCAGTTCCGGTACAATCATATCAGACTGCACGGTAATATGTAAACAAATAGCTACCTTATCCCCAACAATTTTCAGCTTGGGGGTTACTTCTTTGATGCCGCCAATATTAGATACCGTGCGATTTATCATGCTTTGGATTGCTTCCATGCTCATAGTTACCTGCCCGATATCGTTGCCAGATACTTTAGCAATTTTTTCCTTCTTGGTAAAGAGCATATTTAATACTAAGAAGATACCGATAAAAGCAATTACCGCCCCGGCAATCACTACCAGCCATTGGCTATGCAGCAGTAAATCCGCTACGACATCAATGACCATCTGTGCATTTAAAACGCTGTATATCATGAGAATACCTAGTGCAGTGAAACATAATGCTAATAACAAGAATAGTAGTTTATCTATTAAACGCACAATTCATTCCTCCTCTTGGGTAAAGTATAAACAGCCCCGGCAAAGACCTAGCTTTTCCGGGGCGGAAAAAAGACTATTCAGCAACAACCGGCGCTTCTTCTTTTTGCGGTTGAGGGAAAGAAACCCCCTGAACAAAAACATTAACCGCATCAGTTACAAGACCCGTCATATTTTCGATGGCACTGGTAACGCTTTCTTGGATGTTTTTGGCAACTTCTTGGATTTTTACACCATATTCTACGATGATATAGATTTCAATGGTAGCGCTGGCTTCCTTCACATCTACCTTGATACCTTTGCCAAGATTTTTTCTACCTAATTTTTCAGCAATACCGCCAACTAAGCCGCCGCTCATACCAGCAACCCCCGGTACTTCACTAGCAGCCATGCCTGCGATGGTAGCCACAACATCATTGGCAATTTTTACCACACCAGGACCGGCAGGATTTGCAATATCTTCTTCCATTTCTACTTCAAATACATCATTGTTTTCTGTCATAGGATGAACCTCCTTTTATTTCCTCTTATCTTTATCATATCCAGATGATGCTACGATTATATTTATTATATTATAGCACAAAGAACTGCAATCATAAAGACAAGAAACTAATTTCTTTTCTTATTATATAAATATTTTACATAAAATCTTTTTTTCCTGCTAAAGAAATAGCCAATCTAGGCATTTTTCGGCACGATAACTACACTTTCCATGCCTTTCCCAGTAATACTTTTCACAATATCTACCACTTGGGCTGCTGCGTCTGTAGAAAGCATATTATCTTCCAATACAATGCAGATTTTTTCATCTTGGATAAAAACAGCGGCTTCATTAAAGCCCTTTGCTTGGAGCAATTGTTCTATTTGCAATTCCTGCCCCATGTTATCCGTAATCACCATGATTTTATTTTGAGCATTTTTCTTTTCTTCAGCCGTGCTGCTGGCATTATTTACAATGCCATTTAAAAGTTCGATTTGACTAGCACGCACCTTTTCCCGTTCTAAACGGTAAGCAGCATAATACCCTTTGCTATCAATATCTTCTTTACTAGGCTGCCAATTACTGTTACCTGCGTTATTCGGCTGCCCAGGGGTAACATCTCCTTGAGAGCCAGACGGCGGCGTCACCATATCATCCTCCTCATGACTGCCAAAAAAGGTAAAGCACAACACCACACAACAAATAACAGCTAAAATCCCCCACAGTTTTTTTCTGGCCAAACAACCTTTCATATCTAACTTTTTCATATGTTTACTCCTTTCCATTGGTAATGATAATTTTATGAGCAGGCACATCTAATAGGCCCTGAACAATGTGAAACACTTCTTCTTTGGTAGCAGCGTCTTCTACACCGGTAGCCACCACTGCCACTCCTCGGACCTGCGGCATAGACTCTTTGATAACGATAGGTGTCGCACCTCCTTTTTCTAAAACTAATTGTTGATTATCCGTCTGCTCCGCAATAGTTCTTTGTGTACCACCAGCATCAAGCTCTTGCTGGGTTTTGCTGACTGTAGCGATATCCATGGCATAATCTTTAGCCATGCTGCTATCTAAAGTAACGCTGACCAACACATGGTCGACGCCTGCTACCTGGCTGATGGTGCGTTCCAACTTTGCCTCTAACTGTGCTTCTATCTGCATATAGGCAGGTGTTTCCGAGCCTAGCGACTTGGTCTCGCCCATTTCACTGCTACTTTTTTCTTGTTTCTCCATACTGCCAGATAAAACCCCAGAAAGACTCATCAGGAAAATACCCACCACCAGGAGAATACCTGGTTTTAGCCATGGCTTTGTTGTCTGTTTCCGTTTTTTTTGCTCTTTTTGCCCTTTTCCAGAAAACATCATTTGCCACTTTTCTTTACACAGGGTCAGCAAAGAATAATTCTTTTCTAATTTATGTTTGCTCTCATGAGGATATGCCTGTTGTTTTTCTGCTTTTTCTCTTTCATTTTCTACTTGCACTTCCGCTTCTACTTTTTCATAATCAGTTGCTGTCATTTGCTGCCGCCTCCTTGATCACACATTGTACTTTTTCTTGAGGTAAATGATAAAACGCTTCTAATAATCGATAGATATCTGCTTCTATTTCAGCGGTATCCGTTCCCGAGCTCGCAATCACTGTCAACCGCACCAGCTCCAGGTCTCCACTCCACGCTCCCTCTGCAAAGGAAATATCCACAGCGGCCTGTTCCACCCCTGATACTAACCGGACTAACGCCAAGATTTGCAAAGAAATATCTTCTTTCACTTCTTCTTCTGCTTTGGTAAAGAGTGCAGTGTCTATTTCCCTTCCTGCAGCTAAAATCTCTTCTGTAGAAAGATTACCGGCGGTCTCTGTTTCCAGGATATCCGCCATTTCTGCAGCGGCAATCTCTCCGGCAAAAAGCTGCCCTTTTATCAAAGGGTTCAAGAAGGCAACTAAAATCAATAATCCCATAAAAAAACGAATAAATTTTTGCATCTCACCATTGGGCAGCAGTAGTTCTAAAAAAGCTGCTAACACCGCAATGATAGATATCTGCCGCATCAGACCAATGACAAACTCCAAATTCCCCCAGCCCCCTTTTTACGCCATGCCACTTTTCTCGCTAATCATCTCATCATCATGGTAATATTCCCCATCGCAACTAAAAGAGAGATGGTAAAAAAGAATAGTATCCCCGTCGCTACCAGCACCGCAAATACCAATAACAAAGAATTGCCGATACCGCTTACAGCTGCAGCTAATCTTTCATCACCCAGGGGCTGCAATAACGCACCAATGAGCCGATACACCATAGCCATCACCAATACTTTGATGGCAGGCAGCGCACACAAAAGAAAAATAGCAATAATCCCAATAAGCCCAATACCATTTTTCAAAAGCAAGGAAGTGCCCAAGATACCGTCTAAAGCGTCTGCCAGAGAACGACCGATAACTGGAACAAAGGTACCTGTAGCCATTTTTGCCGCCTTCATGGTTAAGCCATCAATGCTAGAGGCCCCAACACCTGCAATACCCAATAATCCTAAAAATACTGACATGGTAATGCCTAATAGACCCAACGCAATATCTTTACCTAAAGCAGATAGCTTTTCTAAATTAAACCGAGGTGAGATGTAACTAATTACCTTTAGCACCGTCGCAAAGTAAATCAAAGGAAAGATAAAGCGACGAATAAGCAACATTGCCATAGAAAGACCTGCTAACACCAAAGGATGAACAATCGATACCGAGGTCACCCCGCCAAGGCTAGCAAGGAGCGTCATCATTAGCGGCACGAGCGCATAGAACAAATCTGACATTCCCGTGACAGCTGTTAGCGCCGTATCACTAGCCGAACGAAAAGAAGTGAGGGTAATCGCAATAAAAGCCAAGTAAACAATGGCATGAGTCAGCCCCGCCACACTACCTTGTAAAAAATTAGAAGAGAGCATTTGTAACATTATTGCCACAATGGCCACCACAATGAGCTGAGTAAAGAGCTTTCGATTTTTATTTACCTCTTGAAATGCTACTGCCAGCAATTGCCTACCTATTTCCTTTATATCCAGGTGAAAGTCCCCTGCCTTGATTTGCTGCCAGATACGGTCCAGGTGAAACTCCTCTAATTCCCCATCAAAGGCATGGTCTATCTCCCCTAAAAGCTCTTCTAATCCACTTAAATCAATGACTTCATCAATGGTTTTTCCAGTCTCCGCATAGCACATCTTAGGATAACAAATACATAGCAAACACATAACAACTAGACATATGCCAAGCCATGGCCATTTTTTTTGCTTACCAGAAAAATCACTGCTATTAACAGTATTTGCCACAGTTGCCATCGTCATCTGCTTCCCCTTTCTTGGTCCGAGTATGTATCGCCTTAGTTTAGGATTTGGATGATAGACTCTAATACCGACATCATAATCGGCACCGCCAAAGCCATGACGCCGATTTTTGCTGCCATTTCTATTTTGGCAGCCAGTGCGTTTTGCCCCGCATCACGGCATATTTGCGCTGCAAACTCACTAACATAAGCAATTCCTAACACCTTAAACACCGTAAAAAGATAGCCCTGATTTAAGGCCGCATAATCTGCCAGCTGCGCAAAAATCCGTATTACCTCAGCTAACTGCGGTAATACCTTCAAAAAAATAATAGCACCAGTTGCCAGCACCACCATAACCCCTAAGACCGGCAACTTACTTTCATTCATAAATACACCAGCCACAGCCCCAATAAGCGCCAGCACAATCACTCCCATGATTTGTTCCATATATCCACCCCGCACCAGGCCCTTAATACAGCTTAAATACTGACTGTACCTGGGTAAAAAGCTGCTGCACAACTGGAATTACCTTCAAAAGGGCAAGAGCCAGTCCGACGATTAAGGTAAGATAGGCATACTCATCCCGTCCTGCCTGCTTTAAGAAGGTATGGAGGATGGTCACCGCAATAGCAAGCCCTGTTAAAAAGAAAATAATTTCACCATCTATCATCATTTCACACTCCTTTATGTACATGACCTATAACAATAACAACACCAGCATACCGCCGCCGCACCAACCCAATACTTGCCATACCTTTTCCATTTTCAGCCGTTCTTCATGGGCGAGTCTTTCCTGTTCCTGGAGCCGCAAAACAATGAGCTGCAGCTTCTTCACTTGTTCCCTGCTATAGCTTAAGCCCAGCTCACTGCCGATGGTTCTAACCACCGCCATATCCTCTTGCCTCAGGGATAATGCAGACGCCGATTTTCCTAAAGCATGCAGCCATATTACAGACAAGGTATCACCTGTTTGCTGCAATAGAGCTCTACCAACTGCCTCACAAATATCCCCTACTGGAAAGCCTATTCGCTCGCTGCTATCCATAAATATTTGCGGCAGTGGCGTTTGTCCGTAACTAATTTCTGTTTCCATACGATGACACAGCTGCAAGAAATCCTGCAGCTGCTGCTCTCGCTTGCGAAGAGCCTGCCCCTTTTGCAGCCCAAACACAACACAAGCGCCTAAAACGACCAAGCTGCCTAACCATTTCAGCCACATTGCAGTTCCTCCTCGATTAATTGAAACGCCCGATCATAAACAGCCTCTATGGTTCCAATGCCCAGCCGCTTGGAAAGCACAATATAGCGGTCAAAGGGCATGGTTTGCAAAAACGAATGAAAAGCTTTTCTTGCCAATACCCCCTGCAAACTGCTTCCATGAGCAGAGGCTACCACCGCCACTCCGCAGCTGCACAAATCGTGGATAGCCTCACAATCCGCCTCATTACTAATTTCATCCGTAACCACCACATCATGGCCCATGACCCGCAAAAACAACTCCATACCTATTTCCTTTGGCACTCCGCTTAAAATATCTGTACAAGGTCCTAAGTTTAATTGTGGTATCCCCAGAAAGCTGCAGCCGATTTCCGAACGCTCATCTATAACGCCTACCTGAAGGCAGCTGCCGCCATAGCCTTCACTGAAATTTTTAGCCACATCACGCAACATGGTAGTCTTACCACAGCCAGGAGGACCGATAAATAAAGCACTTTGCACCTGTCCCTGTTGGAAAAGATAGGGCATCACACGATGACTAACCCCCGGCAAACTCCTAGCGAGGCGCATATTCAAGCTGGAAATATCCTTCATGGTCTGCAAACAACCATCCTTGAGTACACCTTTCCCGGCAAGTCCCACTCGGTGTCCCCCAGGAATGGTAATAAAGCCATGCTGAAATTCCTGTTCCAACGCATAGAAAGAGTGATGGCTAATCAGCAATACCGTATCGTGAAGCATTTTTTCCGTCACCAGAAAATCACTCTGCCGCCAGTCCATTACCAGTTCCTTCCCACAAAAAAAGAAAGGTCTGCCTGCTAACATTAGCATAAGCGGCTGTCCAATGCGCAAGCGGATTTCTTGTAGATGCCGCCAAATATCAGAAGATAACCCTTCCAATGCAGGCCGCAGGTCTTCGCTGGCATAACTGCAAATGGTTTTTTTGATTAAACAGATTTCACTTTCTGGCAAAGAAAGTTTGTCCTTGGGAAGAAAATCCTTTGCCATCGCTAAGGTCTGCTTTATTTCTAAGTTATCTCCATGTTTCATCGATATCTTTGTCCCCCTTTCTTTTTTCTATATCTATGGGGCTTTGTCCCAAAATAGAACTTTAAAACAAAAAAAGCAGATGTCTTCTAGACATCTGCTTAAAAACTAAGGATTTTTTTAATTATTTATCGTCTTCATCGTCTGCATCATCGCAGCCACAGCCGCAACCGCATTCATCATCAACAAAATCGATATCATAGCTGCCGTCATTGACAAAAACAACAGCGTCACAGTTTGGACAAACCACTTCGATAATATCTTCATCACTTAAGATATCTTCGCTAAAGCAAACGATTTCATGACAGTTTGGGCACTCTACATCTACATAACCATCCCCGTCATCGTCACAGCAGCAGTCGCAATCGCAATCATCATCGCAGTCACAGTCGCAGCAGCAATCGCAATCATCATCATAGAAATCTTCTTCTAAATCAGCTAAATCGCTGTCTAATGCTTCTGCATATTCTTGCAATTCATCCTGACCGTCTTCCAAATCTAAAATAGCGTCTGCCATTTCTTCTAAAACAGCAAGCATTTCGGTAAACAATTTTCCTTCATTGGTATCAGGAGAAATCTTCATACCTTCTGCCAAACCCTGCAAATATGCAACTTTTGCACCTAAATCTTTCACTAAAATACCCCCTCACATTATAAATTATTTTGAAAACTTTAATATGGTTTTATGCCCGTTCAATGTATTCGCCAGTTTCCGTATTTACACGGATTTGGTCCCCAACATTGACAAAGAATGGTACACGAACAATTGCGCCAGTTTCCAAGGTAGCAGGTTTAGAACCACCAGAAGCTGTACCGCCTTTAATACTTGGTTCGGTATCAACAACTTCTAAAGTAACTTGTCCCGGAATATCTACCCCAATAATGTTGCCTTGGAAGAACAATACAAAGGCATTCATATTTTCTTTTAAATACTTTACTTTATCGCCCATTTGTTGTTCGGTAATAGGCAATTGGTCAAAGCTTTCTAAATCCATGAAAATATATGCTTCTCCATCGTTATAGAGATATTGCATTTCTTTTCTCTGCAAATGAGCTTTCGGCAATTTTTCCCCAGCATTAAAGGTTTTTTCCAAAACATTGCCTGTCCGCACATTTTTTAATTTTGTTCTAACAAACGCAGAACCTTTCCCTGGTTTTACATGTTGGAAATCCACTACTACATAAGCGTCACCGTCTATTTCCACGGAAACACCAGTTTTAAAATCATTGGTAGAAATCACAAAAATACCCCCTATATATTTAAAATCATATTCATAAACCGTGAAATAATACACTCTTGTCTATTGTACCACACTTTACCAAATATACACAACTAAAATTATCCAAAAGTAGTTCAAAAAAGTAAAAAAGAGACTATTTTCATAGTCTCTCATTTTACTAACGAATTTCTTTAATTCTTGCGGCTTTCCCCGTTAAGTTCCGTAAATAGTAAAGTTTTGCGCGACGAACTTTACCTCTGCGGCTTACAACGATTTTATCAATCCGGGGAGAGTGGATTGGGAAAGTTCTTTCTACCCCTACACCATAAGAAACACGGCGTACGGTAAAGGTTTCTCTCAAACCACCGCCACGGCGTTTAATCACAACGCCTTCAAAAACCTGGATCCGTTCTCTGTTGCCTTCCACGATTTTAGCGTGTACCTGCACAGTGTCACCAGGGCGAAACTGAGGAATATCTTGACGCAATTGTTCTTGTTCAATGCTTGCAATAATATCCATAATGATTATTTCCTCCTTTCTTCTCAAATGTTCATTCTAATCTTTATTCTCCTGCATGTTAAAAAACAATAAGATTACAGCGGAACATTCGTCATACCTAAAACAACATTAGCATTCTACCATAACAAAACCATAAAATCAACTATTATTTTCTTTGTTTTCTCTAGCATTAGACTCTCCCATCAGTCGGTCTAGGATAATGGAAACAGCACTGCGCACCGAGAGATGATTATATTCCCTTGCCCCATAAATAGGTCGCAACACATAGTCTGCCCGGGCAAGAAGTTCATCTGTCAGTCCCCATCCAGTGCCAAAGACTAGGAGGTAGTTACCACCCACTTCCCCCATGGTATCCCGCATCTCCCTATAAGGCACCATTCCCTCTTGCACATTGGCAGTGGTACAAATGATTTTTGGTCTTTCCCCATATTCACTAACAATAGCCGCTTCTGCATCTTCCAAAGTTTTCATGATTGCCACTCGGTCTAATGCATTATGACGGTCAGGATTATAGCTAGCACCAAAGCCGTCTTTCCAATGGGCAAGAAGGGTCTCGATTAGCTGGATTTGCGCCTCTTGGGGTTGCACCAAGTAATACTTTTCTACTCCAAAGGTTGTAGAAGCCCGCGCAATATCATGCAAGTCCAGATTGGTAAGAGAGGTATTGATAATATGCTTTTTCTTATTATAGACAGGGTAATGAACCAGCGAGACAAAGAGACGAAAAGGCTTTTCCCGCCCCTGCTGCAACTCTTTGAGCATGCCCACATCTTCCTGAGTAAGGGCTGCTTTTTCTAATAAATCAGGTCGTCTGGCTGCTGTTGCTTCTAAAGATTTCTGCCGCCGCCATTTCCGTATTTCCTCATGGTTCCCACCAGTAAGCACCTGGGGCACAGACATTCCATTGTATTCCAGCGGTCGAGTATATTGAGGGTATTCCAAAAGGTCGCCGCTAAAGCTTTCCTCCACAAAGGAAGCCTCTGTCCCCAATACGCCAGGAACTAAGCGAGCAACGGCGTCCGCCATGACCATGGCTGGCACTTCTCCGCCTGTTAAAACAAAATCCCCCAAAGAAAGCACATCCGTCACCAAAGCGTCCTCTACCCGCTGATCTACCCCTTCATAATGTCCGCAGATAAAGATAACCTGCTCCGCCTGGGAAAGTTCCTCCGCCTTTCGCTGGGTAAAGAGCTCGCCTCTGGGACTAGTCAACACGACCCGCACCTTCCCCCCCGCCTGCTTACAATCTGCCACCGCGTCAAAAATCGGTTCTGGCTTCATGACCATGCCAGCACCACCACCATAAAGCTTATCATCTGCCGTATGGTGCTTGTCTGTAGTATAATCACGAATATTGGTAATATGTAAATCCAGAATGCCGCTATCCGTTGCCCGCTTGATAATGCTATGCTGTAACGGCGCAAACATCTCTGGAAATAATGTCAAAATATCAATACGCATACAAGTTCCTCTTTTATAATAAGCCTTCCGGAATATCCACTTCCATCGTTCCGGCTTCTAAATCTATTTTTTTAATCACCCAATCCAATGCCGGTAAAGCGATAATCTTCCCATTGGTCATCTTCACATTATAAATATCATTAGCGCCAGTAGCCTGCACTGAGATAACCTTCCCAAAATATTCGCCTTCTGTATAAACATCTAGTCCTTCTATTTGGAAATAATAATAGACCCCGTCAGGAAGAGGCGCTACATCTTTCCTATCTACCTGTAAATAACTAGAAGCTAAAGCCTCCGCCATATCTCTATTCTCCACCTCGGCAAATTTCACCAAGAGAATTTCTTTATGAGGGCTGGCGCCTTCCACTGTAAGACAAGTCCCAGTTTTTTCGCAAAAAAGCCTGCTGCCACAGGCAAAACGAGCAGGGTTATCAGTAAGCACTTCTACTTTTACCTGCCCCTTGATACCATGGACGCCAATGATTTTCCCCACATTGATTTTATCTGTTTTATCTGTTTTATCCATATTTCACCTAAATATTTTTATAAAATCCATTTAAATAAAAGAAAAGAAGGGACCCTCCGGTCCCTTTTACCGAATTTCTAAATTCGCTTTTTTCCCTTCTTTGGTAGCAGCAGCTTTTACCACTACACGGATAGCCTTAGCAATACGCCCTTGTTTACCTATCACCTTGCCCATGTCCTCCTGCGCAACATGAAGCTCCAGGTTGATGAGGTTTTCTTCTTCGGTATCCATTACCTCTACCTGGTCCGGATTTTCCACCAAAGAACGAGCAATATGCGTAACTAATTCTTTCATGTTCTTCCTCCTAAGCATCACAACAACACGCTATGTTACTGCTTGATACTATTCGGCTTTTGCTTTGCTGATACCAGCTTTTTTAAATAAAGCTTTTACAGTTTCAGAAGGTTCTGCACCTGTTTGCAACCATTTTGCTGCTTTTTCAGCATTAACGCTGATTTCAGGTGGCTGCGTGTTTGGGTTATAATAACCGATTTCTTCGATGAAGCGACCGTCTCTAGGAGAACGGGAGTCAGCTACAACAACACGGTAAAAAGGGTTCTTTTTCGCACCCATTCTTTTCAAACGAATTTTTGTTGCCAAGATTTTCACCTCCTTTAACGAAATTTATATTACATAAACGGAAATTTGAAGCCGCCTTTGCCGCGCATTTTCTTCTTCATGCCTTTGGCGTCGCCCATCATCTTCATGAGCTTTTGCATCTGACTAAATTGCTTTAGGAGACGGTTTACATCCTGGACTTGCGTACCGCTACCTTTGGCTATCCGCACCTTGCGAGAGCCAGTAATCATGTCCGGTTTCTGCCGTTCTTCCCTGGTCATAGATTGAATAATAGCCTCTACTCTGGTCATTTCCTTAGGGTCGATTTTCGCGTCTTTGAATTGTTTGCCAAGTCCACCAGGCAACATCCCGATTAAGTCTTCCATAGGCCCCATATGCTTCATCTGCTCGATTTGCTCCAAGTAATCTTCCATGGTAAATTGAGCTTTGAGCATTTTTTCTGTCATTTCCTGGGCCTTTTTTTCATCGACCACAGCTTGTGCCTTTTCGATAAGAGAAAGCACATCTCCCATACCTAAGATACGAGAGGCCATTCTATCTGGATAAAACGGTTCTAACGCATCTAGCTTTTCCCCCATGCCGACGAATTTAATGGGCTGACCGGTTACGGCCTTTACTGAAAGGGCCGCACCACCGCGGGTATCACCATCCAGTTTGGTCAGGACCACCCCAGTAATACCGATTGCTTCATGGAAAGACTCCGCTACTTTTACCGCGTCCTGCCCTACCATAGCGTCTACCACTAGCAGGATATCATTAGGCTGCGCAACTTCTTGCACACCCTTTAATTCATCCATAAGCACTTCATCGATATGCAGCCGCCCCGCCGTATCCAAAATCACATAGTCATTACCATGAGTACGGCCATGGGCAATGGCTTCCTCAGCAATGAGCACAGGATTTACCTGGTCGCCCAGAGAAAAAACAGGAATACCTAATTCTTCCCCCAATACCTGCAACTGTTTGATAGCTGCCGGACGATAAATATCCGCCGCAACAAGAAGGGGCCGTCTGCCTTGGTTTTTCAGCCATTTGGCAAGTTTGGCACTACTGGTGGTTTTCCCTGAGCCTTGCAGCCCCACCATCATGATGACGGTAGGCGGTTTCGAAGAAACATTTAACTTAGATTGCTCTGCCCCCATAAGGGTAGTCAATTCTTCATTAACGATTTTAATAACTTGCTGCCCAGGGGTAAGGCTTTCTAGCACATCGCTACCGATAGCCCGCTCCTTTACCTTGCCCACAAAGTCTTTCACAACTTTGTAGCTAACATCCGCTTCTAAGAGAGCAAGACGGATTTGCCGCATGGCTTCATTGACATCAGCTTCTGATAAACGGCCTTTGCCTGTCAGCTTTTTGAAAGTTTCTTGGAGTTTATCCGCTAAATTCCCAAATAACGCCATAGGTTATTTCCTTTCCTCTTCTTCAATGGCATTGATTTCTGCCATAGCCTCTACCAAAATACCCGTATCCCCTGTCTCATAAGCCTTGGTAACCACCGCCGAAAGCCGCGCCAGCCGCTCCTGCTCCAACATAAATTTCTTTACCAAGCCTAACTTTTCTTCGTATGTCACCAAAGACTGTTCGCTTCTTTTGATAGCGTCATGTACTGCTTGCCGAGAAATGCCCATTTCCGCACCAATCTCACCCAAGGAACAATCTTCATTATAAAATAAATCTAAAATCAATTTTTGTTTTTCAGTTAAAAGTTCACCATAAAAATCAAATAACATGGTAATCTGGGTAATCTTTTCTATCATCTGCTATCACCCAATTTCATACTATCAAGTATTTTTCCTTAACAGAGGTTATTATATACAAAAAAAAGAAAGGCGTCAAGGACTTTTTCTTGACACCTTTTTTCTTATTGCGCAGTTAGTCTTTTTGCCGCTTGAGCAGCTTTCGCCATGACAAGTTTCTCATCTATGGTAAGCAGCTGGTAATCCTTCATCAGCAATTCTCCATTAACCAATACAGCTTTTACATCGCTGCCGCTTGCCGCATAGACCAGGTCGGATATTTTATCGTGTCCCGGCTGCATGTGAGGTTTGTCCAAATCTACAAATATCATATCCGCTTTTTTCCCAGGAGAGAGCGTACCGATTTCTCGTTCTAGCTGCAGGGCTTTGGCACCGTTTACCGTAGCACAAGTCAGAACCTCATCTGCCGGCAAAACAGTGGGATTTGCCGTTATACCTTTTTGCAATAGCGCCACAGTCCGAAGCTCTTGGAACATATCCAGATTATTATTGCTGCAGGGACTATCTGTCCCAATGGAAACAAGAATATTTTTTTCCAGCATTTCGGCAACAGGCGCCACCCCATTGCCCAGCTTTAAATTGCTTCGCGGATCATGGGCAACTACCACCTGATGTTCTGCCAACAGCTGCATTTCTGCCTCGGATACATGCACCAAGTGAGCGCCTAACACCGGTACATCAAAAAAGCCTATTTCAGCTAGTTTTTCAACTTCTCGTTTCCCATAAGTTTTTAGATAGTCAGCTTGTTCACCAGCAGTTTCCGCCAGATGGATATTGAGGAAGGTACCTAGTCTTTTCGCCTCTTGCGCTATCTCCTGTAAAAAATCCGGCGGGCAAAGATAGGGCGAATGGGGCGCAAGACAAGCTGTAATCCTACCGGCTGCCGCCCCCTGCCACTTTGTATAAAAGTCACAGGACTCTTTGAGTTTCGCCGCACTATGGTCAACGCAGCGGCTGATATTGGCACGGATGCCGCTTTCCTTCACCGCTTCTGCAAATGCGTCAGAAAAAAAGTACATATCAGCAAAGCAAGTGGTACCGCTTCTTATCATCTCACAGATAGAAAGCAGCCCACCCCAATAAACATCCTCAGCCGTCATCTTATCTTCTACCGGGAAAACACGGTCAAATAGCCAAGTATTAAGGGGCAAGTCGTCTCCATAGCCCCTGAGTAAAGACATAGCCCCATGACTATGGGTATTGATGAGCCCTGGCATGACCAAAGTATTGCGACCGTCAATGATTTCTGCACCATTAGCTTCTGATGCTGATAACGCCTCTTTCACTGCTGTAATACTGTCTCCATCGATTAAGATTTCCCCTAAAAAGGGCTGCCGCAAGCTGCCGTCTGCCTGCCGCTCCATGGTCAGAATATACGCATTTTTTACTAATTTCTTCATAAAAATCAAACCTGCTTTTTTCAATTTTTGGTCTATATTGGAGCTATACCCCCTGAGACCACTTCTGGCAATGGCACTGCCGCACCGTCGGTAAAGCAGCAATAACTGCAGTCAAAAGAGCAACGATTTTCTCCTCTAATTGCCCCATATCAAAACAGACAATGTCTTCCACTCCATCCTCCGCCATGCCTGCTGCTGCATTCATAGACATAGCCAGACTCCCATAACAAATCCCCAACTCCCGACAGAGAATTGCTTCCGTAGCAGAAGTCATCCCCACCACTTCTCCGCCTAAGAGCGCAAAAGCTTTGATTTCTGCTGCTGTTTCAAAGCGAGGCCCCTCCGTGCAGATATATACCAAGTCTTTTGTTAACGGAATACCTAGCTTTTCCCCAGCGCTAAGAAATGCTCTATTTAACTCCTGACAATAAGGATAAGTCATATCCACAAACTTCCCCTGTTCTAAAAGAGTCCCCTGATAAAAGGAGGATTTGCGCCCTTTGGTAAAATCCATAAATTGCCCCAGTAGTCCCAAAGACCCCGGCGGAAAATCCGCCCGCAAAGAACCTACCGCCGCCGTACCAATAATCCGTTCTACCCCCAACGTCGAAAAAGCAAAAATATTAGCTTGATAATTGACGCAGTGCGGCAGAATGGTATGAGCCTTGTCATAACCATGGCGGTTGATGAAGTAAATCTCTTTACCGCCCAACTCTCCCTGTAATAGATGAACACTGCCATAAGGGGTATTTACCGTAATATCCTGCGCATTTTCACCAAGAAGGGCAGAGTTTTGGATGCCCGTACCGCCAATGATACCGATTTTTTCTTTCATTGCACTCGCTCCTGTTTTCTAATCAAATAAAGCTCGCGCAAAGTCTTCTGGCACAAACTCCCGTAAGTCGTCAATGCCTTCCCCAACGCCTATCATCCGTACCGGTAGATTTAATTCATTCTTAATGCCAATCACCACACCGCCCTTAGCCGTGCCATCCAACTTGGTAAGGATCAGACCAGTGAGAGGCACTGCTTCGCCAAAGATTTTTGCCTGAGAGAGGGCATTTTGCCCAGTGGTCGCGTCTAGCACTAGAAGCACTTCTGGCTGGATATCAGGCGCTTCCCGCTGGATAATGCGGCCCATTTTTTCCAGTTCTGCCATGAGATTGGCTTTGTTTTGCAAGCGACCGGCAGTGTCGATAATCAACACATCCGTCTTTCTGGCAATAGCCGCTTTTACTGCATCAAAGACCACTGCCGCCGGGTCTGAGCCTTCCTGATGATGGATAACATCTACGCCAACTCGTTCCCCCCAAACCATAAGCTGGTCGATAGCCGCCGCCCGGAAAGTATCTGCCGCCGCCAATAATACTTTATTATTTTCGCTGATAAAGTAATTAGCCAATTTCCCAATGGTAGTAGTTTTCCCTACACCATTGACCCCGACCATAAGAATAATATTCAACTCGCCTTTTTTCACCGGGAAGCCGCTTTCACCAGTAGTAAGGATTTTGCTAATTTCTTCTTGGAGCACTGGTTTTAATTGTTCCGCTTCTTTGATATGGTCTTCTTTTACCCGTGCCCGCAATCTATCTACCAGGAGCAAGGCTGTTTCCACCCCTACATCCCCTTGGATAAGGGCCTCTTCCAGCTCTTCGTATAATTCCTCATCTATCTTTCGTCCCAGGGAAAATACAGCGTCTACAGTGCCTGCAAACCCTTCTTTTGTTTTAGATAAGCCTGCTTTTAATTTTTCAAAAAAACCCATTTATCCTTCACCTCATTTTCTTTCTTAGCCAAAAGATGTCAACCTGTCTAGCTGATTTTCTCTACATCTTGTAAAGACACAGAGATGAGTTTGGAGACCCCTTCCTCTGCCATGGTTACCCCCCAGAGAGAGTCTGCTACTTCCATGGTACCCTGACGGTGAGAAATCAATAAAAACTGTGTGCTTGCCGCAAAATCTGCTAAATAATTAGCAAAACGGGAAACATTGACTTCATCCAAGGCTGCGTCAATTTCATCTAAAAGACAAAACGGACTGGGCTTTACCTTGAGGAGCGCCAGCATGAGCGCTACCCCAATAATGGTCTTTTCCCCGCCGGAGAGCAGATTATAATTACTGATTTTCTTCCCAGGCAGCTGCACAGAAATATCCACCCCTGTATAGAGCATATCCTCTGCATCAGTCAGGATGAGGCTTGCACTACCGCCCCCGAACAAATGCCGGAAGGTGTGGTCAAATTCTTTGCTTACCTGGTGGAAAGTTTCAGCAAACCGCTTCACCATGATAGCGTCCATTTCTTTGATGACTTTTTCTAAAGAAGTCTTCGCCTCTTTCAAATCCTGTTGCTGTTCTGTTAAAAACTCATACCGTTCTTTGCTTTCCCGGTATTCTTCGATAGCTCCTAAGTTAATGGTACCTAAGGCCGCAATAGCAGTTTGCAGAGAAATAACCCGCTTTTTCACTTCCTTTACCGTGGCGCCCTCTACCATAGCAAGACAGGCCTGGGCAAAGTTTATTTCGTATTTTTCCCAGAGTTTTGCAGCTTCATTTTCCCAGTCTGTCTCCAACCGTGCCTTTTGCACTTCTTTTTCATGGACGGTCTGCCGCAAGGCATTTACCAATGGCCGCAGCTTTTGGATATCTGTCTCTAGTTGCTCCATGGTATCTGCATCAGCCCCCAGGTTATGGCGGATTTCTTCGATATCTTTTTCCGCTGCAGCAATTTTTTGTGATAAAGCAAGAATGGTTTCTTCTGCTGTTACCCGGTCTTTTTCATGGTTTTCGATTTCTGCCGACCAGATGGAAATATCCCATTGCTTTTCTTCCCGCTGCTCCAAGATAGCCTGCTGTGCTTCATCTAAGCGGCTGATTTCTTTATCAATGCCCACCAGTTCCTGTTGGATTTTTGCATAGTGGATTTTGGTCTCTGTCAGACCTTGTTGGGCTCTGGCAAAGCTATCCCGCAATTGCTGCAACAACTGTTCCTCTGCTGCCATACGCGCGGATATTTCCTCTCCTTGCTGGGCTAGTACACCCTGTTCAGCAGCGATTTCTTTTTTATCCAGTTCTACATCTTCTATTTGTCCAGCCAGTTCTTCTGCCTCTTCGCCATAGGTCGTATAGGCTTTTTTTGCTTCCTGCAGTAAATGTTCTGCCTGCTGTTCATCCTTTTCCAATGCCAATTGTGCTAGTTCTAATTCATGGATTTTGCTGCTGTTGGCTTTGTTTTCTTCCTCCAACTGTTCCCGCTCTACTTTTAATGCCTCATATTTTTCTTTATAGGTCTGGTGTTCAGCCAGCTTTTCCCTTAGTTCTGCTTCTGCTGCTGCCAGTGCATTTTTTCTGCCTAATAGGTCGCCAGTTTTCTTCTGACGGCTCCCCCCAGTAAGAGAACCGCCAGCATTGACAATATCCCCCTCCAGCGTTACGACACGAAAACTATATTTTCCTTGCCGCGCAACAGATGTTGCCGCATTTAAGTCCTCGGCTACCAAAATATTGCTTAAAAGATACTCTGCCGCCACCCTGATTTCTTGAGGGTATGCCACCAAATCTACAGCTCGCCCGATGACGCCAGGCGCATTAACACAACTACTAATGGCAGACTGGCTCCGCACTTGCAACGCGTCTAGGGGAAGCAGAGTAGCTCTACCAGCATTTTTTTGCTTTAAATAACCAATTACAGCCTTTGCCTGCTGTTCTGTCTCTACCACAATATTCTGCAGACTACCACCCAGCGCCGTCTCGATAGCCACACTATATGCTGTCGGCACCGAGAGCAAATCTGCCACTACCCCCATAACACCACGACAATCAGCTTGTCCCTGTTTCTTTCCTAGGATAGCCGCCTTTACTCCTGGATAATAGCCATCAAAGCTTTCCTCCATATCCTTCAGCATATTGACGCGAGCCTGAAGCGAGTTAATCTGGAAACGAACAGTAGTCTCTTCTTCACCTGCCTGCTGCAGCCTAGTTATAAAATCACTTAAGGTTACATTGATTTTCCGGTTTTCCTCTTTGAGAACTGCCATCTTTTGACGATTATGCTGCAAGTTGGTTCCAATTTCTTCCAACTGCCCATAGAAGACTTCCTGTTGCTGCTTATTTTCCAGCTGCAACTGGGTATTTTTTTCTATCTGCGCCTGTTTATTCTGGATAGACTGGTCAAGTAATGCTAATTGTTGCCGCAGACCTTGGATTTTTTCCTGCAAAGCTTCTTGCTCCTGCTGGATACATTGGATTTTCTCTTGTTCCAGGGCAATATCATCTTCGCCAGCTGCTTGCGTACCTTCCCCACGGGCTAGGTCAGCCTTTATCTCTGTTACTTTTTCCTCAATCTGTTTCTTATTTTCCGTTAAGGATGCGATTTTTTCTCCATTGTCAGCTTGGGCCTTATCCAGCTCAGCTATTTCCTTTTCCAGACGAATAATGTTCTCTTTTAATACTTGGATTTTGGACTGGGCAACAGTTATCAGGCTTTGCTGCCGTTCCTTCTCATTTTTATTGTTAAATAACTGCTGCTGTAGCCCGCTGACCTTTTCACTGCTTTCTTGGGTTGCTAGGCGCAACTCCGCTAAGGCGCTTTCGGATTTTGCAAGGGCAGCCTCTTCCCCCCACAGCTTTTGTTGTTCAGAAACAAAGGCGCCTTCTACTTCTTTCAGCTCTTGCTGCAAATCCTGCATAACCATAGCCGAAAGGGTGATTTCACATTGTTTCTTTTCTGCTTCCAGCTGCAGGAATTTTTCAGCGTCGCTGCTTTGCTGCCGTAATGGCTCCAAGCGCCCCTCTAAGTCAAAAACAATGTCGCCAATGCGCTCCAAACTCCGCTCGGTGTCTGTTAATTTTCGCACAGCTTCCCGTTTCCGATTACGATATTTGACAATGCCAGCCGCTTCCTCGATGATACCGCGCCGGTCTTCTGGTTTGGCAGAAACGATTTCACTGACCTGCCCCTGACCGATAATGGAAAGACCGTCCGCTCCGATGCCCGTATCTGCAAAGCAATTGATAATATCTTTCAAACGGCAAGACTTGCCATTCAGCAAATACTCACTTTCTCCAGTACGATAGGTCTTTCTGGTTACCGCAACCTCTTGATAATCCAGAGGAATGGTGCCGTCGCTATTATCAAAGGTAATGGTTACCTCTGCAAAGCCTAAGGGTTTACGGTTTTTCGAACCAGCGAAAATTACATCTTCCATTTTGCTGCCACGGAGATTTTTCGCGCTTTGTTCCCCCAATACCCAGCGGATAGCGTCGGCCACATTGGATTTTCCGCTGCCATTGGGCCCTACAATGCAAGAAATCCCTTGAGAAAATTGAATTTTCGTTTTATTGGTAAAAGATTTGAACCCACAAACCTCTAATTCTTTTAAATACATAGCTACCCCTATTAAAACATATTTTATATATTATTTTATCATAAATGCTAACCCAGAAACAACAATATTCAAAAGAGAAAAAGAAAACACTCCCAGCTATGTCAAACCAAAGGAGTGTTTCTCAATATAAATTGCTATGTTCTTTTATCTTTTTTATGTAATGGCATAAGAAATCCTGCCAGGTTAGGTAGATAGGCAGCCCCTTTTCATCAATAGAAACATAACAGATATCTTGATTAGGAAGGTCACCGCTGGATAAGATATTAACCTTTCTCCCCGCCACCTCACATAGAGCCAGCAAATTGGCTCGCTTCTGCCCAATATAAGTAGAAAGCAACCTTTCTGGCACCAAGATATGGCCCTCTATCGTCCCAGCCATCTTTAAGAGCATCTGGCATTGGGCAAGGGCAAGAGCACTTTGGGTCAGCTGCCCAAAGGCAGGATGGAAAGCACCCGCTACCACCGTTCCTCCTTGACAAAGCTCCTCTGTGGGCTGCAGGCCAATGCGGATAATATCAATACCAGCTGCAAGAAATATGGCCGCCATATCCCGACACCAAATGACTGCCTCTGTTACAGTAAGCGGCTGATATACGCCTCGATGGTACATATCACAAAGCGGCGTATCCGCCAATACTACGGCGGGATAAATGCGCACCCCTGCTGGCTGCAGGTCTGCTGCAGTTTGCCCACCGGCTACAGCCGTTTCATAGCTGTCCCCAGGCAGCCCCGGCAATAGCTGGATAATCAGCTGAAAGCCATATTCCTTGATGAGCGTCGCCGCTCGAAAAATATCTTCACTGCTATGACCTCTTCCAGCATTTACCAGCACCCTATCGCTAAAAGACTGGGCACCGATTTCGATTATATCTACCCCATATTGCTGTAAAAATAATAGCCGTTCCCCATCAATATAATCCGGCCGGGTAGAAATGCGAATATGCGATACAACACCTTTTTCCTTCTGGGCATAGGCAGGCGCTAAAAGCCGCTGCTGCACTTCCTGAGGTAATCCAGAAAAACTGCCACCATAAAAAGCAATCTCCATCTTCTCTCCAGGCGCCACCTGAAGGATTTCTTGTTCAATAGCAGCAAAGTCAATGGCGGCCCCTATCCCTGTAATACGGTGCTGATTACAAAAAATACACTGATTAGGACACCCTTGATGGGGAATAAAAAACGGAAGGATGTTTCGTTTCGCCTTTGCCATCAGTTTATTTTTCCTTTGTGTTTTCTTTTAATAAATGCTTCCAGTTCGTTTGCTTTTCCAAGGCGTCTTTCGCACTTTGTTGCTCTGCTTCCTTTTTACTTTTGCCTTCACCCACGCCGATTAGTTCTTCTCGATAATAAACACCAACGCGATAGCTTTTATCGTGGTCAGGTCCCCAGTCTTCTAATAAAAGATACATCACCGGCCCCAAGTTTACCTTTTGCACCAATTCCTGCAGGGTGCTCTTATAATCCCGGGTATGATACTGATCTACAGAAGCAATGGCAAAAGCTAATTCTTTCAAGACAAATTTTTTGGCTGCCTCAAAGCCTTGGTCCAAGTAGAGCGCACCCAGCACCGCTTCAAAGGTATCTGCAAGAACAGAAGGACGCTTCCCTTCCTCACGGCGCACAGCACCATTTCCCATCATCAGCGCGTCCCCCAAGCCTAGCCGCTCCGCGGCCATGGCTAGAGAACCTTCACAAACTACCGAGGCACGCATACGGGTCAAATATCCTTCATCGACTTCCGGATAAGCGGCATAAAAATATTCCCCCATAATAGCCCCCAGCACTGCGTCACCTAAAAACTCCAGTCGCTGGTTATCTTCCCAAGCATGATGCTTTGCCCCCTCAAAATAAGTAGGATGGGTAAAAGCGTGCTTTAACTCGCCTAAACCTTTTTCACTCATACCTAGCTTACGACCGATTTGTAAAATGCCTGCCGCTACATTCTTTTTTTCTGCTGTCATGTTTAGAACCTCTATTTCCTCTTTTCATTAATGTCCGCCAAAACCCATTGATTTATGCAATGGTTTCTGTTGCTGCCACTGTATTTTTTATATTTTTCTTTTCGGCCACACAAGCAACCACATCTGCAACAGTGGCAAAAGACTCGCCCTCTTCATCGCTGATAACCACTTGAAAGAAATCCTCTATTTCCATAACCATTTCTAAACACTGCACCGAGTCCAAGCCTAATTGCCGCCAAGAAGAATTACGATTGATTTGAGATGGGGCACTGCCAATGATTTCACCAATCATATGACAAATGTCAGCTTCCAGCCTTTCTACCGTTCCCGTCTCTTCTGTCGTTTCTGTCGTTTCTGTCGTTTCTGTGATTTCCATATCCGTCATATTTCTGTCACTCCTTTTTAGGGCGATAGCTATTACCTAAAAAGGCAAGTCTCTACGGCTGTGTTGGTGCTGGTAAATCCATTTGACTCAGTTTTCCAACAAAATCGTTTTCATAACATTCCCTGGCACGAATAACTGCATTATAAATTGCCTTTGCGTCAGAACTGCCGTGACAAACAATACTTAAACCTTTTACTCCCAAAAGCGGTGCGCCGCCATGTTCCTTGTAGTCCATTTTCTGTTTCATTCCATTGAGAGACGGCAAGATAAGTGCTGCACCGAGCTTGCTCCGCAAATTGCTGCTGAGGGCCTCTTTTATCAAAGACAAAATCATTTTGCTCAAACCCTCAGACAGCTTTAATACTACATTTCCGGTAAAGCCATCGCATACTAATACATCATATTCACCAAAGGGAATGTCCCGTCCCTCTAAATTCCCAATAAAGTGGAAAGGTCCTGCCGCTATCATTTCATGGGCAGCGCACACAGTCGCACTGCCTTTATGGGCTTCTGTCCCATTGGATAAAAGACCGATACGCGGGCTTTCCACATGATAGACAGATTTCATATATACTTCCCCCATAGCGGCAAATTGATAGAGCTGCTCGGGTTCTACCTCTGCATTAGCACCGCCGTCTAAGATAAGCCGCATCCCTGCCACCGTGGGCATCATAAAGCCGATAGCAGGCCGGGAAATACCACGAATGCGCCCCAAGATCAAAAGAGCACTGGCCATCTGCGCTCCAGTAGAGCCTGCAGAAATCACCGCGTCGGCCTCACCTCTTTTCACAAGTTCCGTTGCCACCCAGATGGAAGAGTCCCGCTTTTGCCGCAAAGACTCTACCGACTCGTCCATAGCCATCATCTGCGTGCAATATCGACAGGAAACATTCGCCGGAAATTGATAGCTAGATAACACATTTTCATAGCCTACTAAGATAAATTCCATATCTGTAAACTTCTCTGCAGCAAGAAGAGCGCCTTTCACAATCTCCCCTGGTGCTTTGTCTCCGCCCATTACATCCATTGCAATTTTCATATGTTTCTCCTCTACACTTTTATCTATCGTCATGTTTTCTTTCATTTTATATGTTTATATCTTATTATACTCAAAAAAATAGAAGAAAACCATCCCTTGTTTATCATAAAAAAGAGCCCCTTCCTGCGAAAGAGCCCCTTACACTTATTTGGTTGTATTGATTTTATTAGCAAAGGAACGCAAGTCATCTTTAGGACCAATGGTAATACGCGGCAAGGTCAGCATATTCTTCCCTGTTTCCGCATAACCGGAACGGACCGTTACAGCATATTTATACCCAGTGGCAATCATTGCTTCCTGCACCTGCGCATTATATTTGCCATAAGGATAAGCGAGGCACACTACTTCTTCGCCTAGTTCCCTTTCTAATACCACCTTTGCCTTACGCAAATCATCAGCAATACGGATACGATATTCATCTTCCGTTTCCAGCTTCTGCAAAGTATGATTATGCTCTCTAGTCAAAAGGAAAGGCTTTGTTTCCTGCCCCGGCCCTGTGTAGATTTCCCGGTGCCCATCATAAGTATGAGACTGGATAGAGACGAGACCACTGGCTATCATTTCCCGCATCTGATCAAAGCTAAGGTGAGAAAGCTTCTTAGAGTCAAAAGCCGGACGATCTGCTGGTTCTTCTTCAGAAGATTTCACCACTACATTGATAGTGGCCTTCATCCCAAACTCTTTCAAGATTGGGTAGGCATAAACATAGTTACTTTCATAGCCGTCATCAAAAGTAATCACAACAGATTTTGCTGGCAAAGGCCGCCCCTGTTCCAGATATTCACAAGCTTCCTTCCAAAACAAGCTTTGATAACCGTTATCCTTCAAGTATTGCATTTGCTCATAAAAATCTTCGGTAGAGATAATAGCCCCATTGTTCGTAAATTTATTGGCAATAATATCCGCCTCTGGCAACAGATGATGATACATTAAAATAGGTACTACCTTAGAAGTCTTTTCATTACCATTATCCATGGGCAAAGGAGTCACCACATAACTTTTGGGCATAAAAGAAGACAAGAAGCTACCTAATCCTGCCCGGGCCTCCACAAAAAGCCCAGTACCTATCATAATAGCCGCAACAGCACATACCGCTGCTAGGAAAGAGATATTCAATTTTTTCTTTTTCTGCAACATGATATGCCCCTCTTCGCCATTATAGTTTTATTATTTTATCACAAAGAAAACTATTTTTCTACACCTTTAGACGAGATTATTTTTATTATGTTCCCAAAAGCCCAAAACAATACCCTATAAAAAATAAAAAATGCACCTTTCAGCGCATTTTTATTTTTGCCTGTATTCATATTATCCAGATAGCAGCAATCAGCTTCACTATCAGTCTATCCTATGTTTAGAGAGTTACTAAACGGGAATGAATTAAGCTTTGGCAACCACCGGACGGCCTTTATAATAACCGCACTCTGTGCATGCACGGTGTGGCATTTTCAAACCATGGCATTGTGGACAAATAGTAGTGCCCGGTGCTGTCAATTTTTGTGTTGCACGACGGCTTCTTTTATTTGCTTTAGAAGTTTTCCCTTTTGGTACACCCATTGTAGCTACCCCTCCTTTTTGTTACAATCCAACAGGATTTTTAATTTTTCCCATCTAGGGTCTATTTGATCATCTGCACAGTGACATGTGCCAGTGTTCAGATTGATACCACAGTGAGGACAAAACCCCTGGCAGTCTTCCTTACATACAAACTTCATCGGAAGGCTTAAGAAGATTTGCCGTAAAACATCTTCTGTAATGTCCAGCTCATCACCTTGAAAGAAATGGATTTCATCTTCTTCATCAGCTGCCGCTATCTCTTCATGATTGGTATACCGTTCAGAAAAGACTGTCTCTATTTCATAAGGAAAGGTGGTAAGACATCTGCTGCAAACAGCTTCTATCTTTCCGGATACATGTCCTTCTACCACAAGAATAGACTTTTCATTCTTGACAGAACCTTGAAAAAGAACAGGTGCGGACAAGGAAACGCCTTGATAACCATAATCGTCAGCTATAATGCGTTCTTCCAGTGCAACAGCCTGCACGCTGCCGGTACAGCTTTTTAGTTTTTCTACATTTATTTTCAAAGAAATGGCACCTCCACTATAACAAGATAATCCTTCATTATAGTGTCCAACGCTAATCTATTATACTCATCTTAAACCTTTGTGTCAATAACTAACCAATATTTAATCGTGATTTAATCAATATTTACATGTCTTTTTTCTAATAAGGTTTTTGCTTCTCGCGCAATCATTAATTCCTCATTGGTAGGGATTACCATCACCTTGACTTTAGAGTCTGGTGTCGTAATGGCATGTTCTTTGCCATTCTTTTTGTTTTCTTCTGGGTCAAATTCCACGCCGGCAAACTCCAGATGCCGACAAACTTTTTCTCTGATTAAAGGGCTATTTTCCCCAACGCCTGCTGTCAGCACAATAACATCCACACCATTCATTTCAGCCATGTAAGCGCCAATATACCGTACAATGGATTTACAGAACATATCAATAGCCAGCTGAGAACGCATATGACCTTTTTCTGCCTCTTCAATAACATTCCGCAGGTCATTGCTGACCCCTGAAACCCCTAAAAGACCTGACCGTTTATTCATACATTCACTAGCTTCATGGGCATCCCAATTTTCTTTTCGCATAATATAAGCAACCACAGCAGGGTCCACATCCCCACAGCGCGTTCCCATCATCAGACCTTCCAATGGCGTAAAGCCCATAGAAGTGTTGACAGATTTGCCGCCGCGAATGGCCGTAATGCTACAACCATTACCTAAGTGACAGTTAATAATTTTCAAATTCTCTGCTGGTATCTTCAGGATATCCTCTACCCGGGAGGTAATATATTTATTAGAGGTACCATGGAAACCAAAACGGCGAATGCCATGGCGTTCATACATTTCATAAGGCAAGGGATAGAGGTATGCTTCCGGTTCCATGGTCTGGTGGAAAGCCGTGTCAAATACTGCTACCATAGGCACGCCAGGGATAGCCTCTTCACAAGCATGGATACCGGCAAGAGATGGTGGATTATGTAAAGGAGCAAGCTCTGTCAACCGCTCTAATTCTGCAATGACTTGTTCATCAATCATAGCAGCTCCGATAAAGTGAGCGCCACCATGAACAATGCGATGTCCAACAATATCGATTTCATCTAGGCTGGAGACAATACCGTATTCAGGATGGGTAAGAGCGTCTGCCATCATGGAAATAGCGGTTGCGTGGTCAGGGATACTGGTAACGATTTCGACTTTATCTTTCCCTGTTGGACGATGGGTAAGCGTTGCGTCTGGCAAACCGATTTTCTCTACAACACCTTTAGCCATGACCCTTTCATCAGACATCCCAAACACCTGATATCTTACAGATGAACTACCACAGTTCAACACCAAAATTTTCATTACATTGCCTCCTTATTATCCTTACAGATAACCGAATTCTGAATACGAATATAGAGAACCAATAGAGAACCAATTTTATGAACATACTCTTAATTTGATATTATATCAGAAAATCTTAAAATTGACAAAATATTTTTTCATAAACATATATCCCTATCACAAAACATAAGAATATAACAAAGATTTTCAAAAATAGGTTTAGGTGTATATTATGCAAAAAAACCTTAAAATCCTGCAAAAAATTATTTTTATCCTGTTTTTATTTTCTTTGATTTTATTTATGATTTTCTACCCCAGGGAAACATATCAGGCGGCAGAAAAAGCCATCTCTTCCTGGTGGACGGTGGTGCTGCCGTCCCTTTTGCCTTTTTTCATTGCTTCCGAATTATTACTTCGCATGGGCGGCGCCCATTTATTAGGCTATTTTTTAAATCCCATTATGCGTCCTTTGTTTCACCTACCGGGTAGCGCAGGAGTTGCCCTAGTGCTAGGATACACAGCAGGCTTTCCTACCGGTGCTACTATCACCACCGGACTCTACAGAGAAGGCCTCTGCACCAAAGAGGAGAGCGAACGACTTCTAGCCTTTACCAATAACGCTAGCCCTTTATTTATCATTATCACTGTATGCACTACCATCCTAAACCGTCCCCAATTAGGCATTTTTTTAGCCATCGTCCACTATAGCCTCAATCTCTTACTGGGCATTTTCTTAGGCATCTGTAGCAGAAAAAAACAGGCCCTGCCCCTTGCCAACCAAGGAACCTTGCAAGGTTCCGCTCCCTCCTCTTTCTTAGCAGTTCTCCCTCAATCTGCTTTACCGTTTGGCACTATCTGCAAAGAGGCCGTAAGTAAATCTTTAGCTAATCTGGCAGTTATTGGCGGCTTTATGGCAGCATTTTCCGTGCTCATTACCATGCTGCATATATCCGGGGCGGAGGGTATTTTTTCTCTCTTCTTTTTCCCTTTCTGCAAATTATTCGGTATCGATACGACACTGCTACCAGGCCTTATCAGCGGCTTTTGGGAAATCACCTTAGGTGTGCAGACAACTGCCGCCATTGGCGCCCCCCTTGCAGATACCACAGCCCTCATTGCGGCCATTCTGGCCTGGAGCGGTATTTCCATCCAAATGCAAATTGCAGCTATCACAGCGCCTGCCGGCCTCAGCTTAAAAACCTATTTCGGCAGCCGCCTGCTGCAAAGCATCCTCTCCCTCTGGATTGTACTGCACTTTTTCCCGGCATTGCCCACCAGCACCATGTTAACCACAACACCTTTGGTCTTGTCTGCCAGCGAAATTATTTTATTATATTGGCAATTATTGGCTTTTTCTTTCCTGCTGCTGCTAGCCTTAGCCATTGCAGGCAGTGCCATACGCCTCCTGCAAAAATTTCTTTATAGCCATTAAAAAAACGTAAAAATCCACTAAAAAAGCACTGCCCCTTGATTTCTGATTTTCTTTATCAAGAGACAGTGCATTCTTATTTTGTTTTTATATTTGTTATTGTTGGGAATAATCCCGTTGTCCGGTCATATCTTCCCGGCTTTTTTTAATGGTATGTAAAGCCCGTTCTACATTGATTTCTAATTGGTGCAACACATCTTCTGCATAAGTTTTTACCTGCTGACCTAAGGCATTGGCAGAGGCCACCGCTTGGTTGGTAATTTCTTCTGCTTCCATACGGGCTTGTTGCACGATTTCTGTTTCCTCTACCATGCGAGCAGCTTGTTTTTTAGCGTCTTCTAGGATTTTCTGTCCACTGTTTTCAATGCTTTCCTTCAACTTATCACTTTGTTCTAATACCTGCTGTGCCTGTTTGATTTCTTCCGGCATCATGGCATAAATCTTATCAATACACTCTAACAAAGCATCTCCGTCTACCATGACTTTACCAGTCAGCGGAATACGAGAAGCGCTGGTAATGGCTTCCTCCATATCTTTTAATACATCTTCGATTTCAACTTTTTCCACAGTAATTCCCCTTTCTCATAGAGAATAATAATCTATTTTCGTATCGCCATAAGTAGCAGTTTTTATCTGTTTTAGCCTACCAATAAGCTCCTCTGCCAGAGGTGCAGTGCGTTTCCCATCAGTCTCTATGACTAGCACACCATCTGGCGCAAGTATCTTTTGCTGCAAGATGAGAGAAACAACCTTATCATAAAGGCCCTGATAATAAGGTGGGTCTAAGAAGATAATATCATATTGTTTGGTATTTTGCGACAAAAAATATAGTGCGTCGCCTTTCCACAGTTTTGCTACATCGCCAAACCCTAAAAAGGCGATATTCCGTTCAATGGCTGCAATGGCCTTGCGGTCTTTTTCATAAAGGTCAGCCCATTTTGCCCCGCGGCTCAATGCCTCCATAGACATGCCGCCACTGCCAGCAAATACATCCAACACCATGGCACCTGCTATATGTCCCTGCAATGTGTTAAAGATGGCTTCTCGCACACGGTCTGTAGTCGGCCGGGTAATGGTGCCTGCCGGCGCCTGCAAAGGATGACCTTTTTTGCTGCCGCCGATAACCCTCATGGTGCAAACACTCCTTACCTGCGTATTTACAGTTTTGCGCATATTTTTTCTTTTTTAGGACATCCTAACTCCGGAAATCCTAACAAGAAAAACTGAAATTTCCCTCAAAAATCCCGTAAAAATCGTCTGTTTCTATATAGACTATATATTATTCTCCCTAAATCTGCAATCTTCCTGCAAAAAATATATTTTATTTCAACAAACAGGTAAAAGTTTTTAGCGACAGATTTCTACACAATATCTCTTCACCTATCACCCACCGCCTACTCTTTCCCCATGTTTCCTCCCCAAGCATATTTTTACATAAGACGGAAAGGAGCTCCTAAGATGACACAGATAGACGATTTCCAGAAGCTAGGCATATCCCTGGACCTGGCTGTAGAAGCCAATCAACTGCTCCGCGGTAAGGCTAATGTAGAAGTATCCGGCGTCAAAGAGCAAGTATTAACCTATGAAAATAGTACCGTTACCATCATCGATATTTTAGATGAGCGCGGTGCCCAAGCCCTAGGCAAACCCATCGGCAGATATATCACCATAGAAAGCCCAACCCTGGGCTGGGAACAAGGCGCCCTAGCAGAAATCAACCGTATTTTCTCCCTACACTTTCAGCCGTTACTGCCCAAAGAAAGGGATAAATCTATTTTAATAGTAGGTTTAGGCAATGACCACGCCACCCCAGACGCTCTAGGCCCAGCTGTCATCGACCGCATCTTAGCTACCCGGCACATTCTTCTCTACGCACCGGAAGCCATCGATAAAAATATGCGCCCTGTCTGCACCCTAGCGCCAGGAGTTTTGGGCAGCAATGGGATTGAGACGGCAGAAATTATCCGCGGCGTCTGCGCCCATGTAAAGCCTGCCTGCATTATCGCCATCGACGCACTGTCGGCAGCCAGCATCAGCCGCATCGGCTCCACTATCCAGATAACCAATACGGGCATCTCCCCCGGCTCCGGCATTGGCAATCGGCGTGCAGATATCAGCGCTGGCACCATGGGCGTACCAGTCATCGCCATCGGCGTACCTACAGTAGTCCACAGTGCGGTTATTGTAAATGAGGCTTTTCGCATCTTACAGCGAGACTGGGCCAAACAAAACTTCCTCACCCCAGAGGAAATCGAGGCCATCTTATCCCCTCGCTGCATCCAATCAGTATCCCACGAGCTCCTCATGCCCTTTGCAGGCAATCTAGTAGTGACGCCGAAGGAAATCGACGAGATGATAACCAATATTGCAAGTCTTCTTGCCACTGTGCTTACCTGCACTATCCACCCCACGCTGACCCTAGAAAACTGTCATGATTATATGCAATAAAAAGAGAACGGCAATTCCGTTCTCTTTCTAATTTTCTTTTTTACTTTTTAACCGTTCCTGAAATCTATCGTCTTTCTCCAAAACATCATTAGCTGCTTTTAATATACCCACCAGCACAGGCGCATTTCTTTTCGCGCATTTATCAAAAACCTCTTGGGCTTCCTTATTATAGACATGGAAAGCATGGACCAGGTTATCACAGAGCAAGTCATCAGTGGTGACAGAAAGGGCATTCGCAATAGAGACCAAAGTTTCCAGGCTCATTTTGGTTTGACCTTTTTCTATATAACTAATAAAACGCAAAGACACATCCGCATCATTCGCTAATGCTTCTCTTGTAATACCAGCCTTTTTTCGCGCTGCTCTTATTCGTAAACCAACTGCCTCATAATCAATAATCATATTTCGACCTCTTTTATATAAAATCCCATATCTATATTGTAAAGTTTTTTAGAATTTGATATAATGAAACAAATATTCAAATAAGAACAATCATTGCACATATAATTTTTTAGAAGAAATTTTTTATTAATTATCCTGAGAGTTTTAAGATCCTTCGCTAACGCTCAGGATGACAATCAGAAATATATACTGCCTCTATATGTCATCCTGAGGAACGCAGTGACGAAGGATCTTTTCGTAAATGGGGAAGGCAATCTGTTTGCCACGGGGAGCACTAGGTAGTGACGAGGCTGCCAGGCTAAGGCAACCAGATTGCGATTTTGGTTCTTTTCTTAAAAGAACAGACAAAGCGAGCCCAAGGTAAATCATTCGTACTTGCCCAGCTGTCAGAGGCAGAAAGCAACTCTTAAATATATACATTGTACTTTCGACAGATAGGCAATTGCCATGCATTTCTTTGGGTAAATCTTTAACTTCTTTTAGAAAAAGAAGTTAAAAATTTACCCAAAGTAACTTTTAGCACTTGCCCACCTGTAAAAAGTAAAATTTATCTTATTAAAAATCACTATTCAATTCCTCAATCATAATCTTCTGCCACCAAATCTGTTTGATACACTTCTGCCATAATTTTCATCCCCAGACGAAGTCCATCTAAAAACATATAGGCGATATCCCATTCTGTTTCCAGATATCTCGCGTCTGACATTTCATTAAACGCTTTCCCATACTTTGGGTCCATTTTCTCTAAGGCTTCTCCTATCCAATCATAACGAATTTTTTGCTCATGTATTAAGTCCTTATGTTCCTCTAAAATTGGTTCATATCTCGCTCGTGGGTCTATCTCCCCTTTATATAGTTGATATAAGATACTTTTCATCCTAATTTCCCCTTCCTATTTTTCTTCTGCTTTTCAACTCTATTATAGCAATTAAAAAACCCACAACATCCTAAAGTTAGGACTATTGGTTTTATTAAACGTAGCTACTATATATTAAAATTTTTAAGGAGTTGAAAACTATGCCTACTATGCTTGCCCATATGAAACTAAGCGATACCGCAAAGAAGTGTATTGACCACCTCAAAGAATTAATCATGGAAGAAAACCGTGAAGAAAATGCCCACCTAGGCTCTTACGACCTTTATGAAACATATTGCAGTCAGATAGTGAAGGCCCTTTTCGATGGAATGGGCAAACCCCTTTGGCAAAGTTACCAGAACATGCGCACGGAAGAAGCCGACTTCTTCGACCCTTACGAGGCTTACCTTGCCGGCAGAGAGGCCAAGCTGGATGGCGAGATGAATACGGATATTGCTTATAAATTCTATCTGGAGAAAATCAAAAGCAGCGAACGATACGGCAAATTAAAAAAAGGGCAGGAAGTCATATTCAAAGATTTACAGCAA
>JAAVYR010000023.1 GCA_022791255.1 Peptococcaceae bacterium
TACTGTGGATAAGCAGGTTGTAATTGCTGCTGTTAATGTCGTCTTACCATGGTCTACGTGTCCAATGGTCCCAATGTTAATATGTGGCTTTGTCCGTTCAAACTTTTGCTTTGCCATTTTTCTTCCTCCTTGGTTTTGATTTCCCTATTTGAATTTTAAATTCCTTTTAAAATAACTTTTAGCGCATGTACGCTCATTTATATATTATACAGGATATTACTAAGAAAAGCAAGGAAATATTTTATTCACCTTTTCTCTTAGAAATAATATCTTCAGCGATATTTTTCGGTACTTCTTCATAGCATTCAAACTGCATTACATAGTTACCGCGACCTTGTGTTCTAGAACGCAAATCGGTTGCGTAACCAAACATAGAGGACAATGGAACAAAGCCTCTGATTACCTGCAGATTGCTACGAGCTTCCATACCTTCAATTCTACCACGACGAGAGTTTAAGTCGCCGATTACATCGCCCATATATTCTTCCGGAACAGATACTTCGATTTTGAAGATTGGTTCCAAAATAACAGGTTTTGCCTTAGAAACACCATCTTTGAATGCCATAGACCCAGCAACTTTAAATGCCATTTCAGAGGAGTCAACTTCGTGGAAAGACCCATCTACTAAAGTAGCTTTCAAGTCCACCATTGGGAAGCCAGCTAATGCACCATTTTCCATAGCTTCTTTAATCCCGGCTTCGATTGGTCCGATGTATTCTTTTGGAACCACACCACCAACGATTTTACTTTCAAAGATGAAACCGCTGCCTGGTTCCAATGGTTCAAATTCTACAACAGCATGACCATACTGACCATGACCACCGCTCTGACGAACGAACTTACCTTCACCTTTTGCAGCTTGTCTAATAGTTTCTCTATAGGCAACCTGTGGTTTACCTACATTTGCAGATACTTTGAATTCCCGCATCAAGCGGTCAACAATAATATCCAAGTGCAATTCGCCCATACCAGCGATGATTACTTGACCGGTTTCCGTATCAGAATGAACACGGAAGGTTGGGTCTTCTTCTGCCAGTTTTTGCAGCGCAATGCTCATTTTTTCCTGGTCTGCTACTGTTTTTGGCTCGATTGCAACGTCGATTACAGGTTCAGGGAATTCCATAGACTCCAAAATAATCGGATGATCTTCATCACAAAGAGTATCCCCTGTAGAAGTATCTTTGAGGCCTACAGCAGCAACAATGTCACCAGCATAAACTTCCTGGATTTCTTCACGATGGTTTGCATGCATTTGTAGCAAGCGGCCAACGCGTTCTTTTTTACCTTTTGTGCTGTTATACACATAAGAACCTGCACTCAATACCCCAGAATATACCCGGAAGAAGGTTAATTTCCCTACATATGGGTCTGTTACAATCTTAAATGCTAAAGCTGCAAATGGTTCACTATCAGAAGAAACACGTTCAGCTTCTTCTTCTGTATCCATATCAATCCCTTTAATGTGTGGGATATCAGTTGGAGATGGTAAATAGTCAACTACTGCGTCCAACAGCATTTGTACCCCTTTATTTTTGAAAGAGGAACCGCACAATACTGGGCAAATCGCTACAGCTAAAGTTGCGGTACGAATTGCTTTAATGATTTCAGCTTCAGAGATATCTTCTCCATCTAAATACTTCATCATTAATTCTTCATCAGTTTCTGCAATAGCGTCTAACATTTTCTCCCGGTATTCAGCAACAAGGTCTACCATATCGTCAGGAATTGGACGTTCTTCTACATTTTTGCCTTCATCATCCATGTAGTAATAAGCAGTTTGCTTAATCAAGTCAATAATACCAACGAACTGGTCTTCTGCACCGATTGGCAACTGAACAGGAACAGGGTTTGCACCCAAACGGTCCTTAATCATGTTTACACCACGGAAGAAATCCGCACCTGTTCTGTCCATTTTGTTGATGTAAGCAATTCTTGGTACACCATATTTATCTGCTTGTCTCCAAACAGTTTCAGATTGTGGTTCTACCCCACCTACGGAGCAAAATACAGCAACAGCACCATCCAATACACGAAGAGACCGTTCTACTTCAACAGTGAAGTCAACATGGCCTGGTGTGTCGATGATATTGATGCGGTGATTGCGCCAAAAACAAGTAGTTGCAGCAGAGGTAATGGTAATACCTCTTTCTTGTTCTTGCACCATGTAGTCCATGGTAGCCGCACCATCGTGAGTTTCCCCGATTTTATGCACACGACCCGTATAAAACAGGATACGCTCGGTTGTGGTAGTTTTCCCGGCGTCAATATGCGCCATAATACCAATATTTCTGGTTTTTTCCAATGGGATTTGTCTGGTCATAAAAATCTTTTCCTCCCAAGTCAAGCCTTTGCTTAATACTACCAGCGATAGTGTGCAAATGCTCTGTTAGATTCAGCCATTTTGTGAGTATCTTCCCGTTTTTTCACAGAAGCGCCTACATTATTAGCTGCATCCATCAATTCTGCAGCTAATTTTTCCTGCATGCTTTTGCCGCTTCTTTTTCTAGTGAAGGTAACCAACCAACGGATACCAAGGGTCTGGCGTCTGTCAGCTCTTACTTCTACTGGAACTTGGTAGTTTGCACCACCAACACGACGAGCTTTTACTTCCAATACTGGCATGATATTTTTCATAGCAGCGTCAAACACTTCTAATGGGTCTTTGCCGCTTTTTTCTCTTACAGTATCCAATGCATCGTAAACAATTCTTTCAGCGATACTTTTTTCACCATCCAACATGATTTGATTAATCAATTTTGTAATGACGGTGCTGTTATACACTGGATCAGGTAATACTTCTCTTTTAGATACATTACCCCGTCTTGGCATAGAATATTCCCTCCTTCGGCATAAATTTGCAGATAAATCCTAAATTAATTAGTTTTTAGCTTTCGCTTTTGGTCTCTTTGCACCATATTTAGAACGAGATTGCATACGGTTTGCAACCCCAGAAGCATCAGATGCTCCGCGTACAATATGATAACGAACACCTGGCAAGTCTTTTACACGGCCGCCGCGAACCAAGGCAACAGAGTGTTCTTGCAAATTATGACCGATACCAGGGATATAAGCAGTAACTTCTATACCATTAGACAAACGGACACGGGCAACTTTCCGGAGCGCAGAGTTAGGTTTTTTCGGTGTAGTTGTGTATACACGAGTGCAAACCCCTCTTTTCTGCGGACACTCTTTTAATGCCGGTGCTGTAGATTTTTTTACTAAATCATATCTACCTTGTTTTACCAATTGATTAATTGTTGGCAAATCGTCCACCTCCTTCCTGAGAGTAAAAAATAATATATTTTTAAAAATTTTGGGTAACAAAAATTAATTACGAAGAACAGCAGCGGAGGCGGTGCCTACATCTATCTCGCAAGCGTCACCTAATAACCGCATAGTTGCTACTTCTTCCATGGGAACACCTTTGGCAGAGCAAAGCTCTGTCAAAGGTAATATCACTCTTTTTTCAGCGTCAGCCGCCACAAAAACGCAGCTTGCCAACCCTTTTTCCACGGCCTTCATGGTTTGTTTGGTGCCAATGGTTTTTTGAGAATTTTTCAACATCTCCAATCCCATGTGCTAACCTCCCAAATTAACAAGCTTTTTTAGTTTATCACTACTCGCCCGCTATGTCAATATTTTCTCAATCTTCCGTTACAGCAGCAGTTGTAGCTTCCTCATAAATATTAACATCAGCAGGAACGAAATCATCTCCAGAAATATCCTCTGTTGTTCCGTTCTCGTCAACAATATCAATATTGCGATATCTAGAAAGACCAGTCCCAGCAGGGATTAATTTCCCGATAATAACATTTTCCTTTAAGCCCAACAGTGGGTCCACTTTACCTTTAATTGCAGCATCTGCCAATACTCTGGTAGTTTCTTGGAAAGATGCAGCAGAGAGGAAGGAGTCGGTGGCCAAGGAAGCCTTGGTAATCCCCAGAAGAACAGGACGAGCAGTTGCCGGTTCCTTACCTTCTGCTTCCGCCGCTTCATTAGCCGCTTCAAAATCAAAGGCGTCAATTAAAGCACCTGGTAACAATGGGGTATCCCCTGGGTCTTCCACTTTTACCTTTTTGAGCATTTGCCGTACCATTACTTCAATGTGCTTATCGTTAATATCTACCCCTTGGAGCCGATATACTTTCTGCACTTCCCGAAGCAGATAAAGTTCTACACCCTGCACGCCTTTGACAGCCAATAAATCCTGTGGATTTACAGAACCTTCTGTTAATTCATCCCCAGCTTCTACTACCATACCGTCAGATACTTTTAAGCGAGAGCCGTATGGCACAGCATAAACAGCCGCGTCGATTTCGCCATCTTTAATGTGGATTTCCCGTTTACCATTGTCATCAACAATTTGTACAGTACCGTCACATTCTGTAATAAGCCCTTGGCCTTTTGGCTTTCTCGCTTCAAACAATTCTTCTACACGAGGAAGACCGGAAGTAATATCATCCCCTGCTACCCCACCAGTGTGGAATGTTCTCATAGTCAGCTGGGTACCAGGTTCCCCAATGGACTGCGCTGCAATAATACCAACAGCTTCCCCAACATCTACCATAGAACCAGTGGCCAAGTTTAAGCCATAGCACTTGCGGCATACACCATATCGTGTACGACAAGTAAGAACAGAACGGATATTTACCTTTTGTTCGCTTTCCGGTTTGGTTTTCAAATAAGACTCAACGGTTTTTGCTTTTTCCGGTGTGATGAATTCATCAACTTCTAATAAAATCTCACCAGTTTCTTCGTTAACCAGCTGCATATTAGAAGTACGACCTTCGATGCGTTCAGATAACGGTTCAATACCTTTGATTTCCTTTACCCATACACCTACCGTATCACCGCAATCATCTTCTCGAACGATTACTTCTTGCGCCACATCTACCAGACGACGGGTCAAATAACCAGAGTCTGCTGTCCGGAGCGCTGTATCCGCCAAACCTTTTCTTGCCCCGTGACTGGAAATAAAGAATTCCAACACAGATAAGCCTTCACGGAAGTTGGACTTAATTGGTAAGTCAATAATTCGACCGGATGGGTCAGCCATCAAACCACGAGCACCAGCTAACTGACGAATTTGCTGTACATTACCACGAGCACCAGAGTTTGCCATCATATAAATTGGATTAAATTTATCCAGTGTGGTCATTAAAGCCTTGGTAACATCGTCTGTTGCTTTCGTCCAGATATCAATGCTCTTCTGATACCGTTCATCTTCGGTGATTAAACCTTGACGATACAAAGTTTCAATATTTACAACATCTTTGTCCGCTGTTTCCATAATTGGTTTTTTAGCAGGCGGCACTTGAATATCTTCAATCCCAATACTAATACCAGCTTTGGTAGAATATTTATAACCTAATGCCTTCACACCGTCTAAGAGGATCGCCGTGTAAGACATCCCCATTCTCCGGTAGCAGCGGTCAACAATCGTTCCTAAGACTTTCTTGTCTACAACACCGTTGAAGTAACCCATTTCTCTAGGCATAGGGATTTCATTGTTGTAAATCAACCGACCTAAAGTGGTTTTGGTCAAAGCATATTTACCATTTTCCTTTTTGGTAAATGGCACTTCTTTATAATCTTCTCCCCAGATGGTATCCCATTGCTGTTCCAAATTAGGCAGATAAATATAAGAATGCAAGCTAATAACGCCGTTTACATAAGCATGATATGCTTCGTTGTAGTCAGTAAAGATTTTTCCTTCACCGATGTCCCCTTCTTTGAACATGGTCAGGTAATAAGAACCTAAAATCATATCCTGAGTTGGAGTAGATACCGGACGACCATCTTTTGGATTTAAGATGTTGTGAGAAGACAACATCAAAATTCTTGCTTCCGCTTGTGCTTCTGCAGAAAGCGGCACGTGAATAGCCATTTGGTCACCGTCAAAGTCCGCATTAAATGCACCGCAAACCAGTGGATGCAGCTTCAATGCTCTACCTTCTACCAACACTGGTTCAAATGCCTGAATACCCAGTCTGTGTAGGGTTGGCGCACGGTTTAAGAGAACAGGATGTTCTTTAATTACCTGTTCCAGCACATCCCATACTTCTGGTTTTACCCGTTCTACCATGCGTTTTGCACTCTTGATGTTATGAGCGAGGCCATCGTTTACCAGCCGTTTCATTACAAACGGCTTAAAGAGTTCCAGTGCCATTTCTTTTGGCAGGCCACATTGGTGGAATTTTAATTCCGGACCAACCACGATTACGGAACGACCAGAGTAGTCAACGCGCTTCCCTAATAAGTTTTGACGGAAACGACCTTGTTTCCCTTTCAACAAATCAGAAAGAGATTTTAACGGTCTATTCCCCGGACCTGTTACCGGACGGCCTCTTCTGCCGTTATCGATTAAGGCGTCAACAGCTTCCTGTAGCATTCTCTTTTCATTACGCACAATGATGTCCGGTGCGTCTAAATCCAATAATCGTTTCAAACGATTATTTCGGTTAATTACCCGACGGTATAAATCGTTTAGGTCAGCCGTAGCAAACCGACCACCATCTAACTGTACCATAGGACGTAGTTCTGGCGGAATAACAGGAACAACATCTAAAATCATCCATTCCGGTTTGTTACCGGAGAGAAGGAAAGACTCTACTACTTCTAAGCGGCGGATAGCGCGAATTTTCCGCTGACCGCTTACTTCTCTGGCTTCTTTCCGCAGTTCATCATTGAGCTCTTGCAAGTTCAGTTGTTGCAGCATGATTTTTACTGCTTCTGCACCCATACCCGCTTTGAAGCCGTTACCATATTTTTCCCGGTATTCCCGATATTCATTTTCGGTTAAAAGCTGTTTGTAGGCTAAATCAGTTTCACCAGGGTCTAAAACAATATAAGAGATAAAGTATAATACTTTTTCCAAGTTCCGTGGGGAAATGTCTAATAACAACCCCATACGGCTAGGAATACCTTTGAAATACCAAATATGAGAAACAGGCGCCGCCAAATCAATATGACCAAGCCGTTCCCGACGCACTTTGGAACGGGTTACTTCTACACCACAGCGGTCACAGATTACGCCTTTATAACGCAACCGTTTGTACTTCCCGCAATGACATTCCCAGTCACGAGTCGGTCCAAAAATCCGTTCACAGAACAAACCATCTCGTTCTGGCTTTAAGGTCCGGTAATTGATGGTTTCCGGTTTTTTTACTTCCCCGTAAGACCATTCTTTAATCTGTTCCGGAGACGCTAGACCTATTTGCATTCTATCAAAATTACTTACATCCAACAAAGGGCTTCTCCCCCTTCAATTTATTCCTTCCGTACCAACAAGCAACAATATTAGAATTCTTCGTCATCCATCAACAAATCATCTTCCAAAGACTCTAAAGGCTCTAAATCTTCTAAATTGCTTAAATCACCTAAAGCCCCTAAATCATCGTCTTCAAAATCTGGGATTTGGGATAAGTCCAAATCATCATCCATCATTTCATCGCTTTCTGCAGCCTCATCTTCCTCACTTGGTGCAGCAGGTTGTGGCGCTGGCACATCCAAGTCCAGTTCCTTTGCTGTTTCTACGATATCGTCATCATAGTCGCGGATTTCAATGATTTCATTGTTTTCCGACAGCACATTTACATCCAAGCAGAGGCTCTGCAGTTCTTTGATTAATACTTTAAAGGACTCCGGAACACCAGGTTCTGGTACATTTTCACCCTTAACGATAGCTTCATAAGTCTTCACACGACCTACAATATCGTCAGATTTTACAGTGAGGATTTCCTGCAAAGTATAAGCAGCGCCATATGCTTCCAGTGCCCATACTTCCATTTCCCCAAATCTCTGCCCACCAAATTGCGCTTTCCCGCCCAGCGGCTGTTGGGTTACCAAAGAGTAAGGACCAGTAGACCGAGCATGGATTTTATCATCAACCAAATGGTGCAGCTTCAACATATAAGTGTAACCAACCGTTACTGGATTATCAAAAGGTTCCCCAGTTCTGCCATCATAGAGGATGGTTTTCCCATCACCAGGCAACCCTGCTTCTTTCAGGGTGTCGATAATATCAAATTCTGTCGCACCGTCAAATACAGGCGTCGCTACGTAAATGCCCAATGCCTTTGCAGCTCGACCCAAGTGACATTCCAATACCTGACCGATATTCATACGAGAAGGTACCCCCAGTGGATTTAATACCACTTCTACCGGTGTACCATCAGGCAAGAATGGCATGTTTTCTTGTGGCAAGATACGGGAGACAACCCCTTTGTTCCCGTGACGACCTGCCATTTTGTCCCCTACAGAGATTTTTCTCTTTTGGGCGATGTAGATACGCACCAATTTATTAGCGCCAGGAGACAGCTCGTCACCATTTTCTCTGGTAAATACTTTTACATCAACGATTTTCCCAGACTCACCATGAGGCACCCGTAAGGAAGTATCTCTTACTTCCCGGGCCTTTTCACCAAAGATTGCCCGCAAGAGCCGCTCTTCGGCAGTGAGTTCCGTTTCACCTTTTGGCGTTACTTTCCCCACCAAGATATCACCCGGACGGACCTCTGCCCCAACACGGATAATCCCTTCTTCATCCAGGTCTTTTAATACATCTTCCCCTACATTTGGGATATCGCGAGTGATTTCTTCTGGCCCTAATTTGGTATCACGAGCGTCGCATTCATACTCTTCCACATGGATAGAAGTAAAGTAGTCATCTTTTACCAACTTTTCACTTAAAAGAATAGCGTCTTCATAGTTGTAGCCTTCCCAGGTCATATAAGCTACCAATACATTGCGGCCCAGCGCCAGTTCCCCTTTATCTACAGAAGGACCATCAGCAATAGGCTGCCCCTTTAACACCCGTTGTCCATAGGAAACAATGGGCTTTTGGTTCATACAAGTGCCTTGGTTAGACCGTTGGAATTTATAGAGTTTATGGCGGTCGATTTCTCCGTTATCCCCCTTAATGATAATTTCATTAGCGGATACATAATCAACTACCCCATCTACATTAGCATTTTCCCCGACACGAGAGTCTTGGGCACAGCGGAACTCCATACCAGTCCCTACATAAGGCGCGTCAGCCTTTAATAATGGCACAGATTGCCGCTGCATGTTGGCCCCCATCAAAGCACGGTTTGCATCATCGTGTTCCAAGAAAGGAATAAGCGCTGTCGCTACAGAAACCAGCTGTCTAGGGCTAACATCCATGTAGTCAATTCTGCTGGCTTCTACAGACATGATTTTATCGCTGAGACGGGCAATAACACGCTCGTCAGGGATATATTCTTTACCATCTTTTCTCGTTTCGGTTTTGATGGCTTGGGCGATTACATATTGGTCTTCTTCATCAGCAGTCAGATAATCAATGTCATCTGTTACCTGGCAGTTGATTACCCGGCGATAAGGCGTTTCCATAAAACCAAATTCATTGATACGAGCATAAGCAGATAAAGACCCAATCAAACCAATGTTTGGACCTTCCGGCGTTTCAATTGGACACATTCTACCATAGTGACTGTGGTGTACGTCGCGAACTTCAAAACCAGCCCGTTCACGAGAAAGCCCACCAGGCCCCAATGCAGAAAGTCTTCTTTTATGGGTTAAGTCAGATAGAGGATTGGTTTGGTCCATAAATTGAGACAATTGGCTAGAACCAAAGAATTCTTTGATAGCCGCAACCACAGGACGGATATTAATCAACACTTGAGGCGTGATAACACTTACATCCTGGATGGTCATTCTTTCCCGTACCACCCGTTCCATTCTAGCAAGACCGATACGGAATTGGTTTTGTAATAATTCCCCTACGCAACGAAGACGACGATTGCCCAGATGGTCAATATCATCCGGTTCGTGCTCCCCTTGAACTAATTCCAAGAAATATTTAATACTGCCAATAATATCTGTTTTGGTCAAATGACGAATATAATCATTGTTAGCAGGAATATTATCACTAGGCAGATATGCTTCCGCTTCATCATTCCACACTAAGCCCTCTTCATTAACTCTGCGATAGATACCGTTTTGCAGCTTTTTGTTGATTTTATATCGACCAACATTAGCCAGATCATACCGTTTAGGGTCAAAGAAAAAACCGTACAACAAAGAACGGGCAGACTCTACTGTAGGCGGTTCCCCCGGACGCAATCTCTTATAAATTTCAATTAATGCTTCTTCTGTACTTTGGGTAGGGTCTTTTTCCAGGGTTTTCTTCAGACCTTCATCTTCACCAAATTCTGCAAAGATTTCTTCAGGAGTACCAAAACCCAATGCTTTAATCAGCACCGTAACAGGGATTTTCCGCATACGGTCAATACGAGTATAGATATAGCCGTTCACATCTGTTTCCAGTTCCAACCAAGCCCCACGGTTTGGGATAATGGTAGAACCAAAGATTTTTGTACCGCTAGCATCTAAATTCACATGGTAATAAACACCAGGAGAACGCACCAATTGGCTAACAATAACCCGTTTTGCCCCATTGATGATAAAGGTCCCGCTATCTGTCATCAAAGGGAAATCCCCCATGAAAACTTCCTGCTCCTTCACTTCCCCGGTTTCCTTGTTAATCAAACGAACCTTCACTCTCAAAGGCGCAGCATAAGTTGCATCTCGCTCTTGACATTCTTCTTCCGGATACTTCGGCTCCCCTAAAGAATAATCAATAAACTCTAACACTAAATTGCCGGTAAAGTCCTGCAGAGGAGAAACATCGTTGAACACCTCTCGCAGACCATCACTGAGAAACCACTGATAAGAACTTTTTTGCACCTCAATCAAATTGGGCATCTCAATAATTTCATGAATACGAGCATAATTGCGGCGTTCTCTTAAACCACTACCGCTAGCTTTGGGATAATTCATTTCTTCTTTCACCCCTCATCAAAATAAGCAAATCTGCATGTATACATCGTCACACGCCATTATTAGTTCTCTATTTTCCCAGGTCAGACCGTTCTGTAGAATAAGAAAGAATATTGTCAAAAATCTCCATATCTATTCTACTTCTGAAAAACTAATAAATGGCATAAGAACCCATAATAATGTCATTCTCATATGTTAGCATAATTTCTTTTAATCGTCAATATGTTACCAGGGAAATCTATATAATTTCTGAAAATTATTCCATATCTTTCCCATTTTTTTAACTTTCTATTTTTATAATGAAAACAGTTCTTAAACAACTTCTTGCCCTCGGTAAAAAATCGTGATAAAATCTATCCCATATCAAAAACCTTATTACGACTTTGTTGTCATCCTGAGCGCAGCCGAAGGATCTTAAAATCTTACGATCATAAGAAGGAATAAACTATGCAAATTACTATGTTAAAAAGTAAAATTCATCGTGCCACCGTGACCCAGGCAGAACTGGACTACATCGGCAGCATTACCATCGACATTGCCCTTTTAGAGGCCGCCGGTATTTATGAATATGAAAAAGTTGAAATTGCAGATATCGACAATGGCAACCGCTTTGCCACCTATACCATCGCTGGCGAACGAAATTCCGGCATTATCTGTCTCAATGGCGCAGCTGCTCGTTGCGTTAATACAGGAGATAAAGTTATCATTATGGCTTATGCCAATATGACGCCAGAAGAAAAAGAACATTTTTCTCCTACCGTCATTTTTGTAGATGAGAAAAACCATCCAACTAAAATCACCCATTACGAAAAACATGGACAACTTAACGATTTAAAATAAAAAAAGAGCTTATGAAAAATCATAAGCTCTTTTTGTTTGCAATAAAGCGAAACTATTTTACTTCTACAGTAGCGCCAGCTTCTTCCAATTTAGCTTTTGCTTCGTCAGCAGCTTCTTTGGAAACTTTTTCTTTGATAGCTTTAGGAGCAGCTTCTACCATATCTTTTGCTTCTTTCAAACCAAGGCCAGTGAGTTCGCGTACAACTTTGATTACGTTTACTTTTTTATCCCCAGCATTGGTCAAGATTACATCAAATTCAGTTTGGTCTGCACCGCCAGCAGCAGCACCGCCAGCAGCAGGAGCAGCTACAGCAACTGCAGCTGCTGCTGCAGATACACCAAATTCTTCTTCAAATGCTTTTACTAAATCAGCTAATTCTAATACGCTGAGACCTTTTACGATTTCTAAAACTTCATCAATTTTAGCCATTGTTATTACCTCCTAAATATCTTTTTAATTTTCTTTATGCTGCATTAAGCAACTTCTTCTTTTTCTTTCTTTTCTTTGATTTGATTAACCACAACAGCCAAGTTGCGCATTGGTGCTTGCAAGCAAACAGCCAATTGTGTGAGCAATACTTCGCGGCTTGGTACTTTAGACAATGCGTCGATGGTATTTACATCGATAAATTCATTGTCCATCAAACCAGCTTTTACTTCCAATGCTTTGTGTTCTTTGGCAAATTCAGTGATGACTTTAATCATCCCCAAAGCGTCATCAGCAAAAGCAATAGCAGTAGGACCTTCTAAGAAATTATCCAAAGCAGAAATTTCTAAAGCATTCGCAGCCCGCTTAATCAAAGTATTTTTTGCTACTTCATAATGAACTTCTCCAGCTCTCAATTTTGCTCTCAGTTCGGTTACTTCTTTTACGGTCAAACCTCTGTAATCTACCAATAAAACGCCTTGTGCTGCAGAAATTGCTTCTTTCAGCTCAGTTACTTTATTTTCTTTTGCTACCAATTGAGGTTTCTTTTCCACTTAAAACACCTCCTCTTATTTAATCATCCGAAAATGTTTTCTATCACCCTTGAAAAACTTTTCTTCTCATAGAGTATAAAATAAAACCTCTGCTTAAGAACAAGCAGAGGTTTCCTCATCATAAAGAACAAAACCATTGCCTCGGCAGGCGCTTTAACCTAAAATTCTTTAGGACCTGCTGTCTTAAGCGTTATTTTTATTTCATTATCCATTACATTATAACGAAAAGCAGTCAAGAATGCAATGGTTATTTCTCAAATTTATTATTTACCGAGCGCCTTAATTGGGTTGATTTTTACCCCAGGTCCCATAGTGGAGCTAACGGTAATGTTTTTGATGTACTGACCTTTTGCAGCAACCGGTTTTACTTTGATTAAAGTAGACATGATTGCCATGTAGTTGTCCATCAATTGTTCATTGGTAAAAGAAGCTTTCCCGATGCGTACATGGATATTAGCTGCTTTATCCAAGCGGTATTCTACTTTACCAGCTTTAATATCAGCAATAGCACGGGTTACATCCATGGTAACAGTACCGGTTTTAGGGTTTGGCATCAAGCCTTTTGGCCCTAATAACTTACCAATTCTACCAACAGTACCCATCATATCAGGGGTAGCAACTGCTACATCAAAGCCAAACCAACCGCCTTGGATTTTGGTAACCAAGTCGTCACCGCCTACAAAATCAGCGCCGGCTTCTAATGCTTCTTTTTCTTTATCCCCTTTGGCAAATACCAATACAGTGCGTTTTACCCCTGTGCCATGTGGCAATACCAGTGCACCACGAACTTGTTGGTCTGCTTGACGAGGGTCTAAGTTTAATTTTACAGCTAATTCGATAGTTTCATCGAATTTTGCTTTTGCGTTTTGCTTTACCATAGCGATGGCGTCAGCGATTTCCATAAAGCTGTTACGGTCAAATGCCTTTGCAGCTTCATTATATCTTTTGCCGTGTTTTGGCATAGTTTTACCTCCTCGTGGTTTATGCGGAAGCTTCTTCCTCCCACTAAACGGATTTTTCGTTTTCACAAATCACTTGTGTTGCATGTTATTAGCCTTCTACGGTAATCCCCATGCTTCTTGCTGTACCTTCAATCATGCGCATAGCAGCTTCGATGCTTGCAGCATTGAGGTCAGGCATTTTTTGCTCAGCGATGCTTTTTACTACATCACGAGAAACTTTTGCAACCTTTACTTTGTTTGGCGTACCGGATGCAGTTTCAATGCCGGCAGCTTTTTTCAAAAGTACTGCAGCTGGCGGAGTTTTCAATACGAAGGTAAAAGATCTATCTTCGTAAATGGTAATTTCTGCAGGGATAATCAAACCGCCATCATTTTTGGTTCTTTCGTTAAATTCTTTACAAAAGCCCATGATGTTTACACCGTGCTGACCCAAAGCAGGACCAACTGGAGGAGCAGGGTTTGCTTTACCGGCAGGAATTTGTAATTTTACAATCGCCATTACATTTTTAGCCATATTGACACCTCCTTTTACAAGATAAGCTTATTCAGCATTTTTACATTTTTTCGATTTGATAGAACTCTAGTTCCACAGGAGTCTCCCGTCCAAACATAGATACGGTCACTTTTAGTTTCCCCTTATCAGGATATACTTCTTCTACAATCCCCACAAAGTTTTCAAAAGGACCGGCAATAATTCGAACAGACTCCCCAGCTTCCACATCTATTTTCAGCTTTTGTTCGCTGCAGCCCATTTGTCTTAAGATGTTTTCTGCTTCAGATGGATGCAAAGGAACAGGCTTAGATCCAGCCCCTACAAAGCCGGTAACACCAGGCGTATTGCGCACAACATACCAAGAGCTATCAGTCATATACATCTCTACCATTACATAGCCGGGGAACACTTTTCGTTGTACGACTTTCCGTTTCCCGTCTTTTACCTGCACCTCATCTTCCATAGGTACAATTACCCGGAAAATGCAGTCTTCCATATTCATGGACTCCGCCCGCTTTTCCAGGTTTGCTTTTACTTTATTTTCATAACCGGCATAGGTATGAATTGCATACCACTGTTTTTCCATATCTCTCGGCTTGGCTACAAAAAAGCCGCACCTTCCCCCTTAAGATAAAGATTTAGCTTAGGCACCAATCTTAAAAAGCAGACCCAAAATGTAGCTGATTAAGGTATCTACCAAACCGATTGCAACAGCAAATAAAGCACAGAATACGATTACCACACAAGTATATTTGAATACCTGTTTTTTAGTAGGCCACTGTACTTTTTTCAGTTCTGCAACAGTGCCGCGGAAAGCGCCGCCAATGCCTCCGCTTCTTGGTTTATCTGAGGCCATTTCCGTTCACATCCTTAAAAAAATAGTCTGATACTGCAAACAAAAGAGACCTATTTGGTTTCTTTGTGAGCAGTATGTTTTTTACAAAAACGACAATATTTATTCAGTTCTAAGCGATCTGGAGTTGTCTTTTTGTTTTTCATCGTAATATAGTTCCGTCTTTTGCAATCGGAACAAGCTAAAGTAACTGCAACGCGCATAGGGGACACCTCCTAACAAAACACAAAATACCTATTTTAAGTGTTGCTTATTTAACTTAACATATTATATCACCAGTGTCAAGGCAAAGCTAGTCTTTTATAAAAAAATTTTCCTGTTTTTTTACAGCAAACAAAGCGGAGGTTATCCCTCCGCTTTATCTGATTTAGCTGCCATTCTGATTATTTACGCTTCAATTTTAGAAACAACACCAGCGCCAACAGTTCTGCCGCCTTCACGGATAGCGAACCGCAACCCTTCCTCAATAGCGATTGGGGTAATCAATTCGATTTCCATTTTGATGTTATCCCCAGGCATTACCATTTCAGTGCCGTCTGGCAATTTTGCGACCCCAGTTACGTCTGTTGTTCTGAAATAGAATTGTGGTCTGTAACCATTGAAA
>JAAVYR010000004.1 GCA_022791255.1 Peptococcaceae bacterium
CTGTTCAGTTTCCAAAGACCGAGTTACTAAATTATCTTACCATAACTTACCCTTCCCTGTCAACTACTTTTTTTTCATCAACTTCGGCTCGTTATCTCAGATATCCGCTCCCTTCGCAGAAAGCTTTATTAATATACCATATCCTGTTTCACTCTGTCAACAGTTTTTTCGAAAAAAATTTAATAAATTTTAAACAAATCTCCAGCTACTACATGCTGTGTCAATATAAAACCCTGACACCAACTAATAGTATTTTTACAACAGAAAGAAACCACAAAATCTCTCCAGCCATCATTCCTAAATCCATTTTATTTTATAAATATGCTAAAATCATTCACCAACTCTTAAAATCTTTTTATTTTTATTGCCATATAAAAAAGAGACAGTATCTATAGATACCATCTCTCATCAATGATCAAATAATTAATATAATTTTGCCCCAGCAGGAATATGATTATCTACCATTAAAAGATGAAGCTTTTCTTCTCCCTCTTCTTCGTGGATGGCTGACAAGAGCATTCCGCAAGAGTCAATCCCCATCATGGCTCTTGGCGGCAAATTAGTGATGGCAATGAGTGTTTTACCAATTAACTCTTCTGGTTCATAGTGCGCATGAATACCACTTAAAATCGTACGGTCTGTACCAGTCCCATCATCTAAGGTAAATTGCAATAATTTTTTACTCTTTGGCACTGCCACACATTCTTTTACCTTTACTGCCCGGAAGTCAGATTTGCTGAAGGTTTCAAAATCAACATGTTCTTCAAATAAAGGCTCAATTTGTACCTTAGAAAAATCTATGATTTCCGGTTTGTTTTCCCCTTCCGGCTGTGCTGCCTCTACTGCTTTTTTAGGAGCTCCGCCCACATGTCTCAGTGTCGGGAAAAGAATAACATCACGAATGGACGGCGCATCAGTAAGGAGCATCACCAGTCTGTCCATACCAATGCCAAGCCCCCCTGTTGGCGCCATGCCATATTCCAACGCCCGCACAAAGTCTTCATCCATGAGATGGGCTTCGTCATCGCCCTTTTCCCGTTCTTTCATCTGAGCTTCAAAGCGGCCCCGTTGATCAATGGGATCATTTAATTCAGAGAATGCATTGCCCAGCTCTCTACCATAAACAAATGCTTCAAAGCGATAAGTCAAACGATCATCTTCTGTTTCCCGTTTAGCCAGAGGAGAGATTTCCACCGGATAGTCGGTGATAAAAGTAGGCTGGATGAGGTTTTCTTCTACTGTTTCTTCAAAGAAACAGTTAATAATTTGCCCTCTGGTCGTGGCATTTTCCAGCGGAATATTGTGCTCTTTAGCGACTTTGATCGCTTCTTCATCAGTTTGGATTTGATTGAAATCTACCCCACTGTATTCTTTCACCGCGTCTATCATGGTCATACGGCGCCATGGCGGCGTTAAGTCAATATCTGTTCCTTGATAAGTAATTTTCGTCGTTCCTAACACTTCTTGCGCAACATAAGCAATCATGTTTTCCATGAGGCTCATCATAGATTGATAGTCGCCATAAGCCTGGTATACTTCCATCATGGTAAATTCCGGGTTGTGGCGCACAGAGATACCTTCATTCCGATAAGCTCTGCCCAGTTCATAGACCCGTTCCATACCACCCACAATGAGCCGTTTCAGCGGCAGTTCCAAAGCAATCCGCATGTAGAGGTCCATGTCCAAGGTGTTGTGGTGAGTGATAAAAGGACGAGCCGCCGCCCCGCCGGGAATGGTATGCATGGTCGGCGTTTCCACTTCAAGGAAGCCTTGTCCATCTAAATAGCGGCGTACTGCGCTGATGATTTTACTCCGCTTTACGAAGGTGTCTTTGACTTCCGGATTAACGATTAAGTCCACATACCGTTGCCGATAGCGCATTTCCACATCTTTGAGGCCATGCCATTTTTCCGGCAGAGGACGCAGGCTTTTGCTGAGTACGGTGATTTTTTCCGCCCGCACCGAGATTTGCCCCCGGTCCGTGCGAAATACCGTCCCCTGTACACCTAAAATATCGCCGATATCCAGCTTAGAGAAAACAGCAAACTGTTCCTCCCCAACCACATCCAATTTTAAATAGACTTGGATTTGACCATCCTTATCTTGAATGGGTAGAAAAGCAGCTTTCCCATGGCCTCGGATAGCCATAATCCGCCCGGCAATGATTACTTCTTTGCCATCTAAATCGTCAAAGCCATCTAAGATTTCTTTGGAGGTATGGGTCCGGTCAAAGGCAGCCCCAAAAGGTTCTACCCCCATTTCCCGCAATTCTTCCATTTTCTTTTTGCGCACTAAAAATTGTTCCGTTACTTCAACTTCCGCCACGATAATCTCTCCTATTCTCTCGCCTGCTAGCCAAAGGCATTCTACCTATCTAGCAATGTCTAAAATCTCAAAAATAACCGTGCCCGCAGGGATTGTGATTTCCACTTTATCTCCCTTTGCATGGCCCAAGAGACCTTGCCCTACCGGACTTTCATTGGAAATTTTATTTTTGAAAGGGTCTGCTTCTACAGAACCCACAATGGTATAAACAGATTGGTCTTTGGTAGCTGTGTTTAAGATAGTTACTGTAGAGCCTACTCCCACGATATCATCGTTTCCGGTGGCGTCCTCTAATATTTTTACATTGCGCAGCTTTTTCTCCATAGACATGATGGTGCCTTCAATCATAGCCTGTTCATTTTTCGCGTCTTCATATTCGGAGTTTTCGCTGATGTCGCCAAATTCTCTTGCTGTTTTAATTCTGTCTGCTACTTCCCGTCTTTTTACGGTTTTGAGCATTTCCAGTTCTTCTTCCATTTTTTTTAGGCCTTCGCGGCTTAAAATCAATTCTTTGTCTTCTGTCATTTTTCTATCCCCTTGTTCCTGTATTTTCTTTTCCGTTATCATCACCTATTATATAAGAAATCATACGAAAAGATACGGTCAAAACCATGAAAACCATGGCAGCAAGCGGAACCCCCACCTCGCCGTCACGGTTATATGCTGTTATCTATTTTTTTATTAGTTAAACCATTAGGTAGTATTATACCTTCCCATAGAGCTATTTGTCAATAAATATCTACATATATATCTTCCTTTTACGAAAGCACTACTCACTACTACTACCAATTACAATCTCATCTGTCAGAAGTAGTCCGTATTTCTCATGTACATCGTGGCAATATCTGTCATCCTGAGCATAGCGAAGGATCTTTTACCATAAATTCTCCTGTCCGAATATCTGATAAAAAGCCTTCCCGTTCTCTTTTTGCAGGAGAAAAATAGGCCGCACCCCAAAGCTATCCCACCCCTGCCGCCAGAAAAACACTTTTTCGCTAGGCGTTTTTCCCCGCCAATCTGTCGGTTCACTTGCCTCATATTGTGCCAAAACCATGGCCGAGAGCCACCCCGCCGATAAATATTCTTTTCCATAGGCAGGGTAAGCAAAACGACTGCCAATAGCCGCCCCTGGCGCATAAGGCCTTAACCCCGCCACTGCCGCTAAATCCCACATCACGCAAGAAGCCGCAAGCCGCTTTTCTGCTCCTGCCAGGAAAGCCATTTGTGCCCAGTGAAGCGCTTTTTCTTCTGAGACGATGCGCACCGCCAATCCCGTTTTTGCCAGGATTTCCTCACCCAAGAGCTCCAGCGCCTGCTGATTTTTTCCTGTTAAGAGCAAGAGCCGCGCTTCCGTCCCCAAGACAAGCGCAGTAAAGCGACCCAACTGATTATCAGCGTCTAAGATAGCGATGTCCTTTCTCCGCCAAAGATGAGCCCGCTTTAAAAGGAAATCAAAAATCACAAAGAGAGAAAGACTAAATCCGCCAGTAAAAATGGTACTACCATTGTACTGCTGCATACGCTGTTCCAGCCCATAGGTCCAGCCATTACCACCACAGACTGCCATGTGCTGCTTTTCCATGCGCCGAGCAAATTTCCGACAGTTTTTTCCCAGAGCCCTCCCCTGTTCTACCCGCCAAAATTCTACTTGCCTTTGCCCTGGCAATACCCCCGAGAGCGGCGTTATTTCCGCAGGTAACATTCCTCGCATGTATTTCATCAACCCATTGCCTCGCCCTATGCCTGTAGGAGGCTCTTTTACCAGTCCCACTTTTACCACGATGCCTCGTCCCTTTTTATATTTCTCTATCCTCTACCTTATTCAGGAGATATCTACCTTATTCCATATCATCTATTACATAATTCATCATTTCAATTAAAACCGACTATCCTTCAAATAAAATGTAGTTGCTAATTTCTGTTATCATGAGAAGCAATAGCCTCGAAGGATCTCAAAAGGACTTGCAAGAAATATTTGCAAGTCCTTTTTTCATGGCTGTATATATCGCTCATATTCTAAGAGCATTTCTTCTACCTGTGCGAGAGTCTCCCCCGTGTTGATTTTCTGTCGGAAGAAGGCAGCTTTTGGCATGCCTTTGATATACCAAGCCAAGTGCTTGCGCATTTCAAGGATGCCAGTGTGCTCCCCTTGGAGTTCCACTTCCCGTTTTAAATGCTGCCGCGCGATGGCAAATCGCTCTTCCCAACTAACCATATCAGTCTGTTTTCCAGCAAGGGCCATCAGGCACTCTTTCACCAGCCAAGGGTTACCCATAAGTCCCCGACCCAACATCATGCCATCACAGCCTGTTTCAGCCTGCATTTGCACACAGTCCGCCCCGGAGAAAATGTCCCCGTTGCCGATAACAGGAATAGCTACTGCTTCTTTCACCTGACGGATGAAGTCCCAGTCAGCCTGTCCGCTGTAAAATTGCGCCCGATAACGCCCATGGACAGTAATGGCGTCTGCACCGCCTTGTTCTCCGGCAAGGGCTGCCGCAAGGCCTGTTGCGTCCGGTTCGTCCCATCCTTTGCGGATTTTGATGGTCACCGGCACCGTGACTGCATTCTTTACCGCCTGTACGATTTCTTCTATAAGCGCTGGCGTTTCCAAGAGCCGTGCACCATCTCCATTTTTGACGATTTTTGGTGCCGGGCAACCACAGTTAATGTCAATGATAGCCGCCCCTCGCGCTACCGCCATTTTGGCAGCTTTCGCCATTATCTCCGGCTCATGGCCACATAGCTGCACCGAAATAGGCTGCGCCTCTTCTAACTCTAGCAATTGCAAGGATTGTTTATTTTCATAGCAGAGAGCCTTGGCACTGACCATCTCTGTGGTAACAAGACCCGCTCCCATCTTTTTGAGGATTTCCCGAAAAGCTCGACTAGTCACCCCTGCCATGGGCGCCGTAATAATTGGATTTTCTAACGTGATATTACCAATCTTCATAGCCTTAGTTTTGTTGCCCCCGCTTTCGTTGGTAGACCGTTCGCAGCCCATGAATGGTCAAGTCTTCATCTAAGATATCCAGTGTTTTTGCACAGCCCATCATTAACGCCGCCATCCCTCCTGTAGCCACTACACGAGTGTCCGCTCCCAGTTGCTCTTTCAGGCGGCTGACCAGACCGTCTACTAACCCAGCAAAACCATAGATGATACCAGACTGCATACTATGAATGGTATTAGTGGCTAATACATTGGGTGGTGCTATGAGGTCCGCCCGAGGAAGCTTTGCCGCCCGGGTAAATAAGGCGTCAGCAGAGATGCCCACTCCCGGTGCAATAGCCCCTCCCAGATAATGGCCCTCTGGCGAGAGACAGTCAAAAGTAATAGCTGTTCCAAAATCCACAATAATGAGAGGCGCACCATATTTTTCCAGTCCCGCTACTACATCAATAATCCTATCCGCTCCCAGTTCTTCCGGCCGATCGATTTTCAGCACCAGCTGGTCATGACAATTGGCCCCTACAATGAAGGGTTCTACCATGAAAACATCTTGAGCTGCCTTTGCCAGCACATCGGTAAGAGCCGGCACTACCGAGGCAATAGCCACATCTGTAATATCCTGCACCGCATATTTACTTTTCATGTTAAATAGCTGCCGCAGCAGCAAGCTGTACTCATCACAGCTTTTTTTATCATCTGTAGCGATACGCCAATGCTCTACCATATCCTTCCCCTGAAAGACCCCCAGCACAATATTGCTGTTGCCGCAATCAATAGCCAGTAACATACTCCAACCCTCCCAATAAATCATTTTAGATTATGCATAATCTGCCACTTGCTCCCAAGGCAAAGCAAACTACTTCCTAGGCAAAAACAAACTGTCAGCAGTAGTAAGTAGGCCTTCGTACTTAGCAGCCCTATCCGTACCTCGTGGCACAACATGTTTACAATTTATGCCGCGCTTTCGTCACATCCCCAGCAGCAATACGCTCCATACCCCCTGCAGCCGTTTCCATCAGGAGACAACCATCCCCATCAATGCCCCGGAAGATACCCTCTTTTTGCCCACGAGTCGTGCTAACAGTGATTTGTTCCCCTAGAAAGGCCCCGTGTTCCATCCACTGCTCCCGCAGCTGTATAAAGCCTTCTTCACAAAGTAAGCAATAATTGTCTTCCATGCAGTTAAGGATTTCTGCCGCTAGTTGATTTTGAGAGATTTCCCCATAGCCGCTCATAGTAAGAGATGTAGCCACAGAGCGGATTTCCTCCGGCATTGTTTCCGCCGTTGCCGTGAGATTTACACCGATACCCACTACAATCCATTGGATATGGTCCATGTCGCCCCGCATTTCACTGAGAATACCACAGAGTTTTTTCCCGTTTAGGAGAATATCATTGGGCCATTTGATTTTTGCCGGCACTTGGAATTTTTCCAGCGCCTGCACCACACTGACTGCTGCTGTGAGGGTAATCACCCCTGCCATTTGCGGAGGGAATTCTGGCCGCAGCAAGAGAGAATACCAAATGCCGCTATAAGGGGCCGAAGACCACTTTCTACCTAACCGCCCCTTTCCGGCTGTTTGATTACCAGCAGCGATTACCATACCATGAGGAGCCCCTTTTTCCGCTTGTACCTTGAGTAGCGTGTTGGTAGAAGTTACTTCCGTTTCATAGAGATAATTTCTGCCTAACCATTGGGTCCGTAGATAGGGCGCGATTTCATGCGCATACATCGTGCAGGGACCATGCTGCAGCCGGTAGCCTTTGGCCGGTACCGATTGGATTTCATACCCCATTTCCCTTAGAGCCGCGATATGCTTCCACACTGCAGACCGAGTCATCTGAAAGCGGTCCGCTATATCCTGTCCCGATACAAAATCGTCCTGGTCTTTTAATAAAGCTAATAGCTCCTCTTTCATTCCCATGACTATCTTCTCCTTGCCTGTTCTTATTTTTTTATTATAGTATACATTTTCTCCCTCTGTCCACCTCTTTCTCATTCTTTTCTCCACCCTAGAAACCCTTAACGATAGCCCATCTCCCCCCCCCATACCTGTCTTTTGTACATCGTGACCATCTTGTCATCCTGAGCGCCAGCGAAGGATCTTAGATAGTGCCACATTCTACAAAAGCACTACTCCCTACTTCCGCCAAATACTTCCCCCTTCTGCCGGAAATACTCAGTATTTCTCATGTACCTCGTAGTATAACATGTCATCCTGAGGGGGGTTCGCCCCGAAGGATCTTTTCCAAAATAAAAAAAGCGGTATGTTTCCATACCGCTTTTCCTGCTCCCTGCAAAGAGCTCCACTCGTTTATTTACAATATTTGCAAGGATTATAACATTTTTTGTAAATCGCCGCCAGCTTCTGAGCATGCGCTCTTTTTTCATTTAAGATACAGCAAACGATTTCTTTGTGTTTCATCGTGCGCAGTTGATTTGCCATCCGTTCATAGCGGGAAATTCCATCCATTTCTTTGCAGATAGCATGTTTTACCCCTTCACAAAAGTCTTTTGGTTTATGGACGGATAGCTTATCGCAGTGATGCTCTTTACAGCAAATTTCCTTATACATTTTTTGCAAACATGCTGCATGCCGTTTAGCGTCCTCTCTGAGCCCATAGAGGACCTCTTTTTGTTCTTTGCATTTGGTCTTTTCCGCTAAATAGCGAAAATAGCGCGCCATCTTATATTCATCACAGATTGCGCTTTTCAACATTTGGATGGTTTGCGGGCTTTCCGAGCCTTGGCACATCATTGGAGCACAGTTACAACCATTCATTCTTTAACCCCCTTTTTTCTATATATCTAATTCTAATTTATTGCCTTGCCCACCCATTGGTGCATTTGTTACGTCACCGATATGACCGTTCCGACAAGACGATAAATTCAGCGGGAAATATTTTCCCTACCCCTATCTTATGTTCCGGAAAACGCCCCTGTGAGAAAAAAGAGGATAAAACTATATAAATTAGATTTTGCCACATTCTGCAAAAGCACTACTTTCTACTTCCAGCAATTATTTCCCTCTCTGCCGGAAGTACTTAGTATATCTCCTGTACCCCGTGGCAGCATCCATCCTGAGCGAAGTGAAACGGAGTCGAAGGATCTTTTTGGGCCTATTCACACTTTTTAAAACTGTCCATCATCATGATGCTTCCAAGAAAGATACTCTTTCCAAGCCCAGAGAAGAAGCACACCCCATACAAGAAGAGAAAACAGCCCTAAATACCGATAGCAAGTACTGGCAAAAATACATCCTAATGTGGGCAGAAAAATTACAGAAAATAATAATACCCAAAACCAAAAGCCCATTTTCTTCACCTCTATACATCATACCAATTGCCACTTCTACCACAGCATATGTACCCTGCCCGCATTTTGTGATTTTCGCACATTTGAGAAAATCATTTCATAACCTATTGACAGATTAGAAACATCTGCATATAATTACATATGAACAATCGTTCATATGTTTGTTTTATTGTTTTACCCAGATAAAACTAAAGAAGGTGACAGTATATGACAGAAGAAAGAGAAACAGTCCAAAGCTGTTCCCAGCCCCAGGTCCACCCCTCTTTGATAGAAGCAGCCGAAGAACAAATGCCTGATGAAGAAATCCTTTACGATTTAGCAGAACTATTTAAAGTCTTTGGCGACTCCACCCGCATTAAGATTTTATTTGTTTTATTCCAGTCGGAAATGTGCGTTTGCGATATCGCCGAGCTTTTGCACATGACCCAGTCCGCCATTTCCCACCAATTGCGCGTGTTGAAACAATCTCAACTGGTAAAATATCGCCGAGAGGGAAAGACCGTATTTTATTCCCTGGCCGATAACCATGTCAAGACCATCCTAGGCCAAGGTCTAGACCACATCGAAGAATAATAAATCAACAGAAAGAAGGTATTTCGTATGAAAAAGGTCATTCGTGTAGAGAATTTAGATTGTGCTAATTGTGCCGCAAAATTAGAACGGGCCCTGCAACAAATCACAGGAATAGAAGAAGCCTCTGTTAGCTTTATAACTCAAAAGATTGTCATTAAAGGTGCAGACGATTGCTTTGAACAAATCTTAGAAAATGTAAAAACCACTATTAAAAAGATAGAACCGGATGTCGCTATCTTAAACTAGTTTTTCCTAAGACTGGAGGCATGTTATGAGCAGAAAAAAACAATTATATCTTATTCTTTTATCAGCAGCTTTGTTTCTTGGCGCCCTGCTGCTTCCTCATCCCACCTACCAACTAATTTCATTTATAGCTAGTTATTTGCTAGTAGGACTGCCTATTCTTACAAAAGCACTCCGCAATATTTTTCGTGGCAATATATTCGATGAAAATTTTCTTATGGCCATCGCCACCTTGGGCGCTTTTGCTATTGGCGAATACCCCGAGGCTGTAGCCGTTATGCTTTTTTACCAGGTAGGAGAGTTGTTTCAGTCTTATGCCGTGAGTAAATCCCGCAAATCCATTGCCGATTTAATGGATATTTGCCCCGAATATGCCAATGTAAAACAAGGTGATACCTTCCGCCAAATAGACCCAGAAGAGGTTGAGATTGACGATATTATCTTAGTAAAGCCCGGCGAACGAGTACCTCTAGATGGCATTGTCATAGAAGGAACTTCTCTATTGAATACTGTAGCCTTGACGGGAGAGGCTGTTCCCCGAGAAATTACACCAGGCGCTGAAATCATCAGCGGCTGCATTAATTTAAACAGCCCCCTATATATCCGCGTCACCAAAGCTTATGAGGACTCTACCGTCAGCAAGATTTTAAATTTAGTAGAAAACGCCGCTAGTAAAAAAGCCAGTGCAGAAAATTTCATTACCAAATTCGCTCGCTACTATACCCCTTTTGTGGTTATCACTGCCGCCTGCCTGGGGCTCATTCCACCACTGCTCTTGCCGGAGGCCACCTTTGCAGACTGGATTTATAGAGCCTTAGTTTTCCTGGTTATTTCTTGTCCTTGCGCCTTGGTGATTTCCATTCCTCTTAGCTTTTTCGGCGGCATTGGCGGTGCCTCCCGACGCGGCATCTTGGTCAAAGGCAGCAACTATTTAGAAGCCCTCGCCCAAAGTGAAATCATCGCTTTCGATAAAACCGGCACCTTAACAAAAGGAGAATTTGCCGTCACAGATATTGCAGCAGAGCCATGGCTCAGCGAGGAAGCGCTGCTGGAAGCCGCCGCTTATGGCGAATACTACTCTAATCACCCCATCGCCCGAGCCGTTGGCAATAGCTATGGTAAGAATATTGATGAAAGCCGGCTAAAAGATACCCAAGAAGAGGCCGGCCATGGTATCGTCAGTCATTTTGATGGCAAAGAGATTTTGCTAGGCAATGCCAAACTGATGGAAGCCCACCAGATTACCTTCACCCCCACAACCAAAGTAGGCACCGTTATCTATGTAGCCATAGACGGCCGCTTTGCCGGCTACCTTATTGCCGCCGATAGCTTGAAGGAGGATGCAGCTTCTGCCATTCAGGAGTTAAAAGCTATGGGTATCAAACAAACCGTCATGCTTACCGGAGATAATCAATCCATTGGTGAAGCAGTGGGGAAAGAATTAAGCATGGATATGATTTTCACTCAGCTGTTACCAGCCGATAAAGTCACCCACATGGAAGCACTAAAGGCAAAGACCTCTGCAAAAGGTAAATTAGTCTTTGTAGGAGACGGCATTAATGACGCCCCCGTACTAGCTGGCGCCGATGTAGGCATCGCTATGGGCGGCATGGGGTCAGACGCCGCCATTGAAGCAGCAGATATCGTGATTATGACAGACCAACCAGGAAAAGTAGCTACCGCCATCCAGATCGCCAAGAAAACCTTAACCATCGTCAAAGAAAATATCGTTTTTGCCTTAGGTGTAAAGGGATTGGTGCTGTTATTGGGCGCTTTCGGTCTTGCCAATATGTGGGAGGCAGTTTTTGCAGATGTAGGCGTCTCTGTCATCGCCATCCTAAATGCTATCCGAGCCCTAAAATAAATTACCAATACTTAGCAAAGCATCGCTTTGCTACATTAGCACAAAAGCAAACCTAACTACTTCTTAGGCAAAAAAACCTCTGCCAGAAGTATTCTCTATCTCTTATGTACATCACGGCATAACAAGTCATCCTGAGCTTTAGCGAAGGATCTTAAAAAGAGTACCAGTCTTATCAGACTGGTACTCTTTTTGTTTTCGTAATTTTACTTTGTTGGACTAGAAAGTTGGCACAACAGAACCTTGATATTTTTCTTCGATGAACTTCTTGGTTTTGTCGCTTTGCAATGCTTTGAGCACTGCTTGAAGTTCTGGTTTTTCTTCATTGCCGGCTTTTACCACCAAGATGTTAGCAAAGGTCGTCCCAGCCAGAGAGTCAGCAGACTCGATGGCTACCGCGTCTGTTGCAGCATTGAGTCCAGCTTGCAGCGCATAATTCCCATTGATGACAGCCATGTCTACATCAGGAAGTGCACGGGCTACTTGGGCCGCGTCTAATTCTTCGATTTTGATGTTTTTCGGATTTTCTACAATGTCGATAGGCGTTGCATTTAACCCAGCGTCTTCTTTCAGTTTAATGAGCCCCTGTGCTTCTAATAAGAGCAATGCCCGTGCTTCATTAGAGGTATCGTTTGGCACTGCAATGGTAGCCCCATCTTGAAGTTCTGCAACTGTGGCAACTTTTCCTGGGAACAGACCAAGGGGTTCATAGTGGATAGCACCCAAGGCAACTAAAGTCCCATTGTTGGTCGTGTTGTAGTTATCTAGGTATGGAGTATGTTGGAAATAGTTAGCGTCCAGTTCCCCATTGTCAGTAGCAGGGTTAATCAGCGGATAATCATCAAAAGGTACGATTTGTAAATCAATGCCTTCTGTTTTCAAATCTTCCACTAAGGTTTCCAAAATTTCTTGGTGCGGTACAGCTGTCGCCCCTACCTTTACGGTTACCAGTTGTTCGTTGCCCTGGTTTTGGTCTTGGTCTTTGCCTGCGTCATCTTTATTTCCGCACCCTGCAAAAGCAAAGGTACAAGCACAGGCTAAAACTGCTGCGAGTAATGCTTTCTTTTTCATATTTTTCTTTCCTCCTCATATATTCTGTTTCATCTATCTATAAAATGGTTTCCCATGTTATAGCAAAATTTATTACCTGATACTAAAAATATCTATAGCGTATCTCCTGTCATTCTGAGGGTTACCGGAAAATCTTAGCTATAATCAAACGCCGCTAAATTTCATACTACTGTCTACCAAATGATTTTAACTAAGAAGCAGTAAACTATATTTTTGTGGTCAGTGGTGGATTTTTATTTGCGATGGTCGCATTTCCTAGCCATGTAATCCCCTAAGAACTGCATAAATTGGACCAAAAAGACTAGGACGATTAAGGTAATATACATAATCAGCGGCTCACTGCGATGATAACCAAAGCGAATAGCCAATGCCCCCAGACCTTCGGCTCCCACAGCCCCCGCCATAGCAGAGTAACCAAGGATGGTGGTAGAGGCAATGGCCGCTCCCGTAATGAGAGAAGGCACCGCTTCTGGTATCATTACCTTGAAGATAATCTGCAGGGGAGAGGCCCCCATAGATTGGGCCGCCTCGATAACGCCATGGTCGATTTCCAGGAGAGAGGACTCCACCATTCTGCCGATGAAAGGCACCGCCGCAATGACCAGAGATACGATAGCCGCATTAGAACCAATGCTGGTCCCAACGATAAACCGAGATACCGGAATAAGCGTTATCATGAGAATGAGAAACGGTACCGAACGAACCACATTAACAATCGTGCCTAAGATATTGTTAAATACCGGCATAGGCGTAATGCCATCCTTCCCCGTAGCTACCAGGATAACCCCTAACGGCAACCCTAAAAGATAGGAGAAAAATACCGAAACAAATGTCATATAGAGTGTTTGCCAAGTACCATCAGAGATTAATTGGATGATTTGTTCTTCTGTCATGACGCCAACACCTCCTCTGTCTTTACGCCTTGTTCTGCCAGATAGGCAAGGATACGGTTTGCAGCTTCTTGGTCTTCCGGGATTTCGATGGTAGTCTGCCCATAGATACCATCACCCATTTGCTCAATATCCGCCGAGATGATAGAGACTGGTACTCCACAAGCCTGTATCATACCAGAGATAACAGGTTCATAAATGGTTTGCCCAGCAAAGATAAGCCGTAATGCTTTTTTCTTACCACTGGTTTCCGTCTTGTTAGGGCGGAAGAGACGCTTCGCAGCAGCCGTCCTAGGATTGGTAAAGATTTCCCCTACCGCTCCCTGCTCTGCAATAACCCCTTGGTCGATAATGGCCACTTGATCACAGATACGACGAATGACATTCATTTCATGAGTAATGACGACAATGGTAATGCCCAGCTGTTTGTTAATGCTTTTCAGTAAATCTAATATTGCCGTAGTGGTCATCGGGTCCAGCGCCGAGGTAGCCTCATCACAAAGAAGCACTTTTGGATTTGCCGCCAGTGCCCGCGCGATGGCCACTCGCTGCATTTGTCCACCAGAAAGCTGAGCTGGATAAGCTCCCGCCTTATCCCCTAAACCAACTAGATTTAAAAGCTCCATAGCTCGCTTTTTGGCTTCTTTTTTAGGCGTATGGGTAATTTCCAGCGGGAAAAGTACATTTTTTTCTACAGTGCTTTGCATGAGAAGATTAAATCTCTGAAATATCATGCCTACAGAGAGACGCATCTGCCGTAATTCTTTATCAGAAAGCCGAGTCATGTCTTGCCCATCAATGATGATTTCCCCTGCTGTGGGCCGCTCTAATAAATTCATACAGCGGATTAAGGTAGATTTTCCCGCTCCGCTCATGCCGATAATACCAAAAATATCGCCTTGAGGTATCTCCAGATTAATTTCCTGCAGCGCCGTTACCTCTTGCCCATGGCTCACATAAGTCTTTTTTAATTGGTGTATAGCAATCATTGGACTTTGATTTCCCATAAAGCGTCTCTCCTAACCAAATTTGTCTCTTGTTATTTTAGCCCCATTTCCCTATTGGAGCTATCCTTTGACATTTCTATATTTGGCATTCCTATATAAGGAAACACCATCATCCCATATAAAATATAAAAAGGAAGCCCTCGTTTGCTGGCTTCCCAAGATTGCAATTTCAATTGAATACTCTGCTATCAAATCTTCTTAAAAACTTGATTTAGCCCATGAAGCATCGCATGATACAGCAATCTTTGGTCCGCATCATCATAGCCATGCACATGTTCATGTTCAGGTAATTGATTGCTTTCATTTGCGATAACTTCCTTTCTGTCCATGTCCCCATGAACTTCATAGGCATAGGCTACCACACTTTCTCAAGGATGTCAAGTCTGTCAAGAGCGAGATTGTTCTCCGTCCGCTTCCGGCAGCTGAGGTTGATTTTGTGGGCAGCTATCATAATAACTACAATGTGAACAGTTTCCACAGTGGTTACAGCCTCGTTTTTTCTTTAATACATTACGAAGAGCCATGTACGCCCAAAGAGCAAGCCCTCCGATAATTGCCATTTCTATGAAAATCATCCCGTTATCCTCCCCTTGTTACAAATGCTACAAGTGTTACAAGCCCAGCAGAGAGCCGACCTGATAGATAATCATCGCTACAATATATGCCGTTCCTGTTTGAAATAACCCTACCTCGATGGCTTTACGCCAGGATTTTAGTTCCCGTTTCCCCGTAGCAAAAGCTGCCACGCAAGGCATATAAAGCAGGCAAAAACAAAGGAAGGAAAAGGCTGCCAGCGGTGTAAAGAAATGAGTCAGTGCCAGAGGCAGTCCTGCCACATCCCCGTTACTGAGGAGCACAGATAGGGTGCTAATAACCGTTTCCTTGGCACTAAAGCCAGTAATCAGTGCCGCCGTTGCCTGCCAGTTGCCAAAACCCAGTGGTGTAAAAATCGGTGCAATAATTTTACCCAAAGATGCTAACATGCTATTTTCACTACTATCCACCATTTGTAGCTGAAAATTAAATCGTTGTAAAAACCATATAACGATAGAGGCTAGGAAAATAATGGTAAAGGCTTTGGTAATAAAATCCTTTGCCCGGTCCCAGATATTTAATCCAATAGTCTTGAGCGTAGGAAAACGATAAGGCGGCAGCTCCATAAGAAAGGGCGTACTGTCCCCTCGAAAAGCCGTACGATTTAAGAGCAACCCTGCAAGGATAGCCACGCCAATACCTAACAGATAAATCATCATCATCAGAAGCCATGGTTTTGCCGGGAAAAAAGCCGCTGCAAATACAGCATAAATAGGCAGTTTTGCACTGCAAGACATGAAGGGTACCAGCATAATGGTCATTTGTCGGTCCCGAGGGCTGGCTAAAGTTCTCGTCGCCATAATGGCCGGTACCGAACAGCCAAAGCCGATAATCATGGGCACAAAGGATTTACCAGAAAGACCAATATGCCGCAGCGCTTTGTCCATGATGAGCGCCACCCGCGCCATATAACCACTGTCTTCCAAAATAGAAAGAAAGAAGAACAAGCAAATAATGGTCGGCAGGAAGGAAAGCACACTGCCTACCCCTGCAAAAACACCATCGATAATCAAAGAATGGAGCCAAGGACTAATGGAAAATCTCCCCAAAACACCATCTACCCAAAAGCTAAAACGGTCGATAAGCCCGGCAAGACCGTCACTGAGAGGCGTGCCAATAACCCCAAAGGAAAGCCAAAAAATTCCCAGCATAATTAGGAAAAATAAGGGGATGGCCAGGAACCGATGGGTGACAATATCATCAATTTTATCCGTGCGGATTTGCTCTTGAGAACGGTGAAATTCTTGGATAGCACTACCATAAAGAACAGCGATTTGTTCATACCGCATATCAGCAAGAGCGGCAATATGGTCCATCGCGCTGTCTTGTTCTATTTTCTCAATAATCTCTGCCACCTGCTGCTGTTCTTCCGCCCCTAAATCCAGTTGACGGGTTATAATATGGTCCCCTTCCAGCACACGAGTAACGGCAAAAGCAACTGGTAATTTTTGTTTTGCTGCAGCGGCAGTTAATACCTGTTCTAGCCTTACCATATCCTGCTCTAGGATATTCTTTTCGATACACGGCTGGGGCAGTTGTTTTTTTTCAGCCACAGTTTGCGCAGCAATAATCAGCTTTTGGATACCTTGTCCCTTTGCCGCCGAAATCCCCACCACGGGAATACCCAATTGCTGAGACAGCGCCTCTAAGTTTATGTGATTACCGCTTTTTTCCAGCTGGTCCATCATATTAACAGCCAATACCATAGGGATTTCTAGTTCCAGAAGCTGCAAGGTCAGATAGAGATTTCGCTGCAAGTTAGTCCCATCTACAATATTAATAATTGCTTCCGGCTTTTGGGTTAGCAAAAATTCTCTAGTTACGATTTCCTCAGCAGTGTAAGGAGAAAGAGAATAAACCCCCGGCAAGTCCACGACAGAAAGATGAGGACAGCCTCGTACTGTTCCTTCTTTTGCCTGGATAGTCACGCCGGGAAAATTCCCGATGTGCTGATTGCTGCCGGTCAATTGATTAAATAAAGTTGTTTTCCCACAATTTTGATTGCCCGCTAATGCAAAAATCATTTTCCAGCCCCCTCATCTTCGATGAGTGTCATAGATGTCATAGGTGTAATAGGTGTAATCATAATATTTTTCCCATCCTCTTTGCGGATAGTCAGCTCATAGCCCCGTAAAACAATGGTAATCGGGTCTCCAAAAGGAGCGATGCGCTTTAACATTACTTTCGTATGCGGCGTAATGCCCATATCCAAAAGACGCTGCCGTAAGGCACCGCTTCCCTTTACCTCTGTAATCATGCCATATTCCTGTATTTTTAATTCATCCAGTGTCATATCAAAACACCTCTAAAGCTACTTTGCAATTAATTATCTGATACAAAAGTCAAGTCATTCTAGTTATGATTTTAGGTTTATTTTTTATTTTAACAAGCTGCTTCTTCCCCGTCAATATGCTCCTAAATAATGCCTAATTTATACAAAATATGCATGTCACCGCTTACCTGAAACGAATGCAAAGAGACTTTCTCCCGCAAACTTTTCTGAGTCCGAAGCTTATTTTTTTTCTTGAGGATTTGTGATAAAATATAATTTAAGAGAACAACAAAAGAAAGAGAAGGGATTTTTATGAAACCGTTAATTATTACTGTCGGCAGACAATATGCCAGCGGCGGCAAAAGCATCGCCCGCGCCCTCAGTGAAAGATTAGGCATCCCCTGTTATGATAAAGAGTTACTAGCCATTGCAGCCAAAGAAAGTAATTTCTGCGAAGAAATTTTTGAGACCAATGATGAGCGAGCTACTAAAAACGGCTATTATCTAGGTTCCGGTCTATATAGCGTCAGCCACCTCCCCCTTAACCACCAACTGTTTATGGCCCAGTTAAATGCCATCCGTATGCTGGCGGAAAAAGAGTCATGCGTTTTCATTGGCCGCTGTGCAGACTATGCCCTTCATGACCATGATAATTGTGTCAATGTGTTCATCCATACAGATTGGGAGCGGCGTAAACAACGAGCCCAGGAATGTTATGGTATTGCCCCCGAGGACTGTGATAAAACCCTTACCAAAATGGATAAACAACGTGCTAATTACTATTCCTTCTATTCTGCCCAAAAATGGGGCTATGCAGCTAACTATGATTTGACGCTAGATAGCGTCATCGGAAAAGACCAAGTAGTGGATGTGATTATCGCCTATCTTCAAACCACCGGCAAACTCCAGAACCTGCCATTTGAGAACCAAGCAAAATAACGACTGCTTCGGCAAAGAAACTTGATAGTAATAAAGCATCTTAAAAACCCACCGGTTATCTCCGGTGGGTTTTTTATAGGATTATACAGCCTGCCAAAGCAATAGCCCATCGTCAAAGGCCACGGCCATTTTGCCATTATCCTTCAGCCAAGCCAAATAAGAACGAATGGTGCTGCCAACCAACACATATTGTTCAAAATTCATCGTCAACTGGTAACGCTGAAAAACAGCTTGCAAGATGCGCTCAAATATCATTGGCGTTCGGCAAGTCTCCAGCAGGAAGCCTGCTATTTCCCATACCTTTTCTCGGTTCGCTGCCACCAAGTCTTTTAAATCCTGCCCTACCTCAGCATGAGCAGGTACAAAAACAGCCCCTGGCATTTCTGCCACTTTCTCTAAGGTTTCTAAGTAAGCCCCTACATCATAGATGAAAGTAACCCCATATTTTTCTAATGTAGCTTTGCTACTAATACAATCCCCTAAGAAAACAGTGTTATCAGGCATGCGAAACCCCACCATATGGAAGAAATGTCCAGGTAACGAAATCACCTCTACTTCTTTAGGAAACCCTTCCGCTGTAAATTCCGATGTCTCACTTTCTTGTGCCAATAAAAATTTATGCCGTAAATCCTGGCAAGGATATCCCCCATAGAGAAAAGACGGCTCCAAAATAGGATATTTCGTAAAGGCGCCCTCTATACCCCCAGCATAAACCGGACACCCCGTCTGTTTTTGCAGATAATGGTTACCACCAATATGGTCAGCATTGGAATGGGTATTAAGGATACCCGCCAGTTGCCAACCATTTTTATCCAAGATTTGCCGCACCTTCCGTCCAGCGTCTTTGTCATTACCGCTGTCAATTAGATAAGCACTACTACCATCCGGTACATAAATTCCAACTTTTGCTGGACAATTTACATAGTAACAGGTATCACTGATTTGCTCTAACTCATACATAGATAATCACCTCTTTTACCATATTTATACAGCCGGTTCCCGCTCTTGCCGCTGCAGATAGAAAAAACAAAGTCGATGTGCCATGAGCATAGCGCCCCAACCAGCACCACAAGCAATCGCCACGCCCAAAAGCTCATAATGGGGCACCAATAGATAGGTCAGGGCCACCCGCACCGTAATCTGAATAACAGAGAAAAGAAAGGTCAGCCGCACACGCCCGATACCCCGGTAATACCCCTGCCAAACATTGACAATGCCAGCAAGAATTAGGAAAAACCCCATCAAGAATAGGTAAGAAGAAGCCGCTTCCAGGGCCCCTTGATTTTCCTGAGAAAGCAACAGCCTTAGCACCATATCCCGGAATAAGAGAATACATAAAAGCAGCACCATACCAACACAGCCAATGAGAAACAATCCTTTTCTTCTGCCTTGCTGCACACGGTTTTTATCCCCCGCTCCACAGTTTTGCGCGATGAAAACAGATAAAGCAGCCGAACTACTGTCACCGAAGGAGATAAGTAAACTCTCTATGCAGACCGCCGCCGTATACCCTTGGATAGCCATAGCACCCATGGTATTGATGGCCCCTTGAATAAGCAGCTTGCCAAAATATACCGTAGACTGCTGCAGCGCAGATACAGAACCAAAAGAAATAGCCCGGTGATAAAACCACTTAGAAAACACCATATCTTTTCTGGTAAGGCGTAGCTCTGGATGATAACGCAAGAGGTAATAGAGACAAGCAAGGGCCGAGATAGCTTGCGCCGCAACAGTCGCAATAGCCGCACCCAATACTGCTAGCCCGCAGATGGCTACCAGCACATAGTCAAGAAGGATATTGACAAACATCGAGAGGACCAAGACCCAGAAGGTAATATCTGTCTTGCCAATGGCTCGTAGCATAGCCGCAAAGTTGTTATAGGCGAAGGCAAAGATAAGCCCTAAAAATACCCAGAAGAGATAGACGCGACACTCCGCCATCATTTCCAAGGGCGTACGAATAGCCCGGAGAATTGGTTCTAGGAAAATAATCCCCCCTAGAGAAAGAAAAACCGCCACCGTCACCCCGATGATGACAGTGGCAAATACCGTTTTCTTAAAGGCGCTATAGTCCCCAGCTCCATAATGATTAGCATAGAGGATAGCAAAACCCATATTGAGCCCTATTAAAATGCAGGTAAATAAATTAAATACACTGCCGCAAATACCAATAGCCCCAAAAGCATTGTCTCCTACAAATTTACCAACAATTACCATATCCACTGTGTTGTAAAATTGCTGGATAATATTGCCCGCCAGGAGCGGCAATGTCAGCCAGATAAGCGCAGGGGTAATATTCCCTTCTGTTAGATTGTGGCTTTTTCCTCTTTTTATAGCGTCCTCTGCCATACGAGCATGCGCCTCCGTTACCGTTTCCCGCAACAGCAGCAACTGCCGCCGCCATGAGCTGCCTCCATTTTGATGAGGTCAGCTAATGTGTACTGTTCCAATACCCTAGCAATGGCCAACTTCACTTCATTCCAAACCACCCGTGTAGAACAATATTCTAGCCGATCACAATCATCAGCCACTTGTTCATCTACACAGGAGACAGGCGCAATCGGCCCCTCTAAGCAAACAAAAATATCTTTTACCGAAATCTCCTCTGGCTTTCTGCCCAGGGTGTATCCTCCTTGAGCACCACGGATACTCCGCACCAGCCCAGCCCTTTTTAAGAGGGCCATCATTTGCTCCAAATATCCTTCAGAAATCCCCTGTCTTTGGGCTACTGCACTAAGGGGAATAGGGTCGCCGCTAGCATTCATTGCCATATCCAGCATCGCCCGCAGGCCATACCTGCCTTTGGTAGAGATATTCATATTCTCAAAACCTCCTGTTTCTTAGCCCAATGAAGCCAGATAAAGTCAAAGTCTAGTAATCTTCTATGTCTTACATTATAATAATCCCATCCCTATTTGTCAAAAAATTCATATAGCCATCCTATTAGACAGAAGACCATTTATCCCGTTTTGCCTATTGTCAGAAAAATGCGCAAGCTTTACAATAACAGTAACATATCTACTAGGTAAATCCATATGAAATATCGCTATCAGAATTAAAGGAACATAGAATTTATGATTGTCCAACAAAACCAAAAAGAAAATCTGTACCAGACGCTTACCTGCTGCCAGCTTTGTCCTCGTCACTGCAAGGTCAATCGCTTGCAAGGAGCCAGAGGTTATTGCGGCGCCCCTGGGGAAATCATCGCCTGCAGAGCCGCACTGCACTTTTGGGAGGAACCTTGTCTTTCCGGCACCAGAGGCTCTGGCACCGTGTTTTTTGCTTATTGCCCCCTGCAATGCGTCTATTGTCAAAACTATCTGATTAGCCAGGGAAGAACGCCCACAGAGAGCAACCAACGGCCTATCAGCCCAGAAAGACTAGTCGAGGTTTTCTTTTCTCTTGCAGATCAAGGCGCCCATAATATTAACCTAGTCACCCCTACCCATTTCGTGCCCCTATTGATCCCAGCTTTAGAACAGGCTAAAAAGCAAAATTTATCCATCCCTATTGTTTATAATACCAGTAGCTATGAATGCCTAGAAACTTTAAACATGCTGGACGGTCTTATTGATATTTATTTACCAGACCTGAAATATTACCATAGTAAATGGGCGGATTTACTTTCCCATGCACCAGATTATTTTCCTACAGCTTGTACTGCTATTGACGAGATGGTACGCCAAGTAGATACCCCTCTTTTTGATGCAGACGGCATTTTGCAAAAAGGCGTGATTATCCGCCACCTAACGCTACCCTCTCTGCTTTCCGATAGTAAACGAGTGTTAGAAGAGATCGTTCGCCGCTGGTACCCGAAGGTCTGGGTTAGCATCATGCGGCAATATACCCCGCTCCCCATCATAGATCATCCCCGCTATTCCTTCCTGCAAGAGAAAATCACCGACGAACACTATGACGCACTAGTAGATTATGCAGTAGATTTAGGCATCGAGCAGGGCTTCGTCCAAGAAGGAGAAGCCGCCGCCGAAAGCTTCATCCCCCTTTTTGACGGCACTGGTATTCATAAATAAAAACAGCAGACAAGAAACTGTCTGCTGTTTTTATAGATTTATTCACTTATTCACTTTCTACTTCTAATAAAGTGTTATCAATCAGCCGCGTCTCACCGAAGTATACGGCAACAGCTAACATTGCCGTTCCTGTTATTTGTTGGATAGGCGCCATCGTATCTCCATCTACCAGCTGCACATAATCAATATTTGCCAAAGGTGCCGTCTGAATGGTGTCCGTTACTGCCTTTTTTAAGACATTCCCATTCCGTTCCCCCTGCACAAATAATTCTCTTGCCTTAGCTAACCCCTGAGAGAGCACGACCGCTTGCTGCCGCTGCTCCTCCGTCAGGTAAACATTCCGAGAACTCAGCGCTACACCGTCCGCCTCCCGTACGATAGGACGAGCAATGATTTCTACCGGCATATTTAAGTCTCTTACCATACGGCGCAGCACCGCCACTTGCTGACCATCCTTTTGCCCAAAGTAGGCTTTTTCCGGCTGCACAATATGAAAGAGTTTAGATACCACTGTCGCCACCCCGCGGAAATGTCCTGGGCGTTTGGCTCCACAAAGATAATCCGTTACCCCTTCTACATTAACGAACGTGCTGTATCCCTTAGGGTACATATCTGCCGGCTGCGGCGCAAAAAGATAATCCACCCCTGCGCCCTCTGCCAATGCCTGGTCATGCCCTAAGTCCCGCGGATAGGCTTCATAGTCCTCATTAGGGCCAAATTGCGTTGGATTTACAAAAATGCTCATTACCACAATATCACAGTCTAATCTGGCCGCCGCCGCGAGGGACAGATGCCCTTGGTGCAGATATCCCATCGTGGGCACCAGCCCTACTGTTTTTCCTTCTCTGCGCCAACTCTTTGCCAGACTCATCATTTCCGCCACTGTTTCGATTGTTTTCATATGTACCCCTCCTACTTTTTACCACGTGTATCCGGTTTTTTGCACCCCGACTAATTCTAAAACTGGTAACTTTTCTAATAGTTCGTTGACTTTTCCTTGGCCCGGCACTTGCCAGTCACCGCCGATTTCAGCCCAGGGCACCAGCACAAAGGCCCGCTCCGCCAGATAAGGATGAGGAACTTTCAAGTAAGATTTCGCTATCACTTCCTGCCCATAGGCTAAGATGTCGATATCCAGCGTCCGGGGCCCCCAGTGCACCACTCGCTCCCTGCCATTCACTTTTTCTACCTGCAGAACCCCTTCTAATAACTGCTCCGGTGTTAAGCTCGTTTCTATTTTAACGACGCCGTTTAAGAAGGGTCCCTGTTCCACACCGCCTACTGGTGCTGTTTCATAGACCGCAGACTTTGCCAAGATATGCGTGCCAGGAAGAGCGCAAGTGCCGGCTATCCCGGCCTGCAAATATCCCAGCCTATCTTCTATGTTGCTGCCCATGCCTAACCACGCTATGGTCATACCGCTCCCAGCCTTTCTTCTATTTTTGCGTTCTGGTGATTTCTACACAAGCAGGTATGGAGATTTCCGGCGTTACCTGCGCCGCTGCCTTTTCTACCTGCACTGTGACGCTCTTCACTGGTTTTTCCTGTAGTACCAGTTGAGCGATTTCTGCTGCCAGCTTTTCGATTAAATCAAAAGTATTTTCTTCCACCAGTTTCTTGATACGCAAATAAGTTTCTCCATAGTTCACAGTATCATTTAAATCATCAGAAAGCCCTGCCGCCATTAAATCCATTTCCATAGTTACCCGCACGCGGAATAGCTGCGGCTGTTTCTTTTCTACAGCATATACCCCGTGACACGCCATAAATTCCATTTGAGGCAAAATAATCTTGTCCATGATTTCCGCTTCCTTCTCTACTATGTTTTCCGCCTATGTTACTTACGAACGATTTTATCTGTTACTTTCACGGCTTGCAGCATTTCTGTTACATCGTGGACGCGGATGATATCCGCTCCATTTTGGATGCCCAGCGTTACCGCCGCCGCCGTGCCAAATATTCTCTCTTGGATAGGTGCCGTATTGTCACCTGTCAGACAATAGCTAATCATACTTTTCCTGGAAACGCCAAGAAGAAGCGGACAGCCAAGAGCCGTCAGTTCCTTCATTCGCGCCAATACTTCTAGGTTTTGCTCTGGCGTCTTGCCAAAGCCTATCCCCGGGTCTAGGATTATCTGTTCCCGTTTCATCCCCTGATTTAGGCCGATATCAATGCTCCGCTGGAAGAAGTCTATCATATCCCCCATAATATCCTGATAATCTGTTCCCGTTTGATTGTGCATGACCACAATAGGCGCTGCAAATTCGCTTGCCACAGCTGCCATTTCATGTTGGGAGTCGCCTTCCCATTGCATGCCCCAGACATCATTTAGGATATGAGCGCCTGCCAAGAGCGCCGCCCGTGCTACTTCCGGCTTATAGGTGTCGATAGAAATAGGAACAGTTGTTTTCCCCCTTAATCCTTGGATAACAGGTAACACCCGCGCTAACTCTTCTTCCGCCGTAACCAACGCCGCACCCGGACGGGTAGACTCCCCGCCAATGTCTAGGATGTCCGCCCCTGCTGCAGCCAGCTCTAGGCCATGCTGGATAGCACGCTCCACATCAAAGAAATCCCCTCCATCGGAAAAGGAGTCAGGCGTCACATTGACAATGCCCATAACCAAAGTCCGCTTCCCCAGTTCCAGACAGCCGCCGCTGTATGGCACCTGCCATTCTCGCAGCATTACTTGATTTTTTAATACCGTTTGTATCTCTTCTGCCAGTCGAGGCAATCCAAATTGCTGTTGTTTGAGCTTTTCGATTAACGCTGTATATTGGGGCAATGTTCCCATGAGGAGCACACCGCTTTTTTCCACCTGATGAACGATAACCCCTGCGTGGACAGCTGCTTCACCCCCCCGAGAGAGCATATCCTGCTTGAGGATATTAGCTGCCACTGGAGACAATCCCTCTGCCCGCAGGAGGAAAAACTGCCCTTTATCCGCCATATGGGGAATAGCCTGATGGCTTACCCCTAATGCCGCCATTTCCTTTCTTAAAGACGGTCCCCCTGATAAAGATAACGCCCGCACCCGATAAGTCATGTTCATCCCCCATCTCCTAAAGAATACATTCAATAACCAACTAAAATTATGTGGCCCCATCTGTCATCCTGAGCGCAGCGAAGGATCTTTTCCCACGCTAGCTAATAGACTAATTCTTCATTTTTCACTGGCCAGTAACATCCATCTCGCGCAGGACACATCCAGCAAGGTCTGGATAGCTTGTCCCCTAGATAAAAAACCTCAGCAAAAGTTTTCTTTTCCTTAGCCGCTATTTCCTGCCAACGGTCATTGCCACTATGAGCAAGGATAGCTTCTAGCATGAGGTCTCGTTCCTTTTCGCTAAATCCACATTGGGATAATAACTCTTTTGCCAGTATCCCACTAAGCGCTGCATGACCAAGGCCATCACTTTGCTCTTTCTGCCATTTCCCCACATCATGGAGGAGCGCCGCTCCATAAAATAACGGCTTCATCCCCGGGGCTCCCTGCTGTTCTAACCAAAGAATATAAGCGATACGCCCCACCGCCAGACAATGCTCCAAATCATGTCGGCAAAAGATACGGTCTTGTTCCATTACCTTCCCATCCTGCAGCCATTGCTGATACTGAGGATGATTGAATATTCGTTGTACCCGCTCCATAATTCATAATTACCTCTTATTGCACCACTTGTAGTTTGATGTCAAAGCCCAATGTTAGTAAGTCTTGGATGGTTACTTTCCCTTGGTCTAATACTTCCTGCAAAGAAGCAGTGATTTCACCATCTACCGTTTGGAGTAAAGTTTTATCCTTGTCTGCCCCATATAAATAATAATTACCATATTGGTCTGTAAAAACCAACTGTTTCTCATCAGAAGATACAATGTCTGCTACAACCCAGTCAGTAGCGGCAGGGTCTGGATTTTCACCATCATGGCTCAAGTCCTCTTGTTGCTCTTTATCAAAATATTCTGCGTCCCAACCATGATACAAGAAATCTGTCGGCACCAGATAAAGATAAGGCGCCGTAATAATGGCCAGCGCCAGACAAAGCCGTTTGGCTTTTGCCCCTACTTGAGGCAGCTTGGAAAAGAGAAATTTATAATTTAAGAAGTAAATCAGCCCTCCCGCAAGAACGAGAGAAAGAAATACCATAGCAAAGCCGGGGATAGAAGTCCATGGATTTAGGATGACTGGCATCGTCACCTGGTTCTGCCACCATTCTCCCAGCTCCAACTGACTAAGAAGTAAAGACGCCGCACCGACGATATCCGCAATAAAACCAAAGGCCCAAACACCTAAGATAGTCTTCTTGTAGATTTTCCCCTTTTCCTCCACCTTCAGCATATGCAGCGCTAAAAGCAGCACAATGCTGTCGATGATAAAATTAGCCGGCATGGCATAAAGCCATGCAATCGGAAATAACAACAAAAACCAAACGGGAAAAATGACATTATAACAACGAACTGAGCAGCTTCCAGTAGCACCCTTTGCCTGCTTTAGTTGTTTTTCTGGTTTCCTCTGCTCCATCCTCCTGCCTACCCCCTTCATAGCTTGATATAGCTTAATATAGTTTTCTATAATTCGATAAGATATAGATTATCGGATATAGATTATGAAAAAAGATGAAATAAGCCTATTTCATCTTTTTTTCTTACTTATTCTAGCTCTTTTTCTGGATTTTCCGAGCACTCTTCCGCAAAATCAATAGATACCTTCGGTGCGCAAGCCTCTTCCTCTTGGTCTAAAAGGTCCCAAGTAGGTTCCTCTGCCACTGCGGATGGCACCTCTCCTGCTTCAGCAGCCATAGCCGCTTCTTCTGCAGCAGCTGTCCGTCCTTCCATGATAGCATAAAATTCATCTGCTTCGATGGTTTCCTTTTCCATCAAGGCTTGGGCTACCTTGTGCAGCTTATCGATATGCTCCGTGAGAATGGCAGTGGTCCGCTCATGGGCCTCGTCTATCATTCTTCTTGCTTCTTTGTCGATCGCATAGGCAATGGCGTCACTATAGTTTCGTTCATGAGAGATTTCCTTACCCAGGAATACTTGGCTATTGTCTTTCCCAAAGGTTAATGGCCCCAGTTCCTCAGACATCCCATATTGGGTAATCATAGAACGAATGGTCTCTGTCGCCCGTTCCAAGTCGTTTTGGGCGCCAGTGCTGACATCTTTTAAGATAATTTCTTCTGCGATACGCCCACCTAAGAAGGTGCAAAGCTGGTCTTCCAGATAAGACTTGGTAATGAATTTCCGGTCTTCTTTTGGCAAAAGCAGTGTATAGCCGCCTGCACGCCCCCGGGGAATAATAGAGATTTTATGGAGCGGGTCAGCATTAGGCAGATAATAAGATACCACCGCATGACCTGCTTCATGATAAGATACCAGTTTCTTTTCCCGTTCATTGATGGCGCGAGATTTCTTTTCAGGGCCGGCAATGACCCGCTCGATGGCGTCTTCTAAATCCTTCATAGTGATTTTACTTTGACCATGACGGGCAGCCAGAAGCGCCGCTTCGTTTAAAGTATTGGCCAAGTCCGCCCCAGTAAAGCCAGGTGTCCGCCGCGCTAATACATCCAAGTCTACGCCGGCTTCTAATGGTTTCCCTTTGGCATGGACAGCCAAGATTTGCCGTCTGCCGATAACATCTGGTAAATCTACCGTAATCTGTCGGTCAAACCGCCCCGGACGAAGCAGTGCCGGGTCTAAAATATCTGGTCGGTTGGTCGCTGCAATGACGATAATCCCTTCATTGGCAGAGAAGCCATCCATTTCTACTAACAATTGATTTAAAGTCTGTTCCCGTTCATCATGTCCGCCACCTAGGCCTGCGCCTCTTTGGCGGCCTACTGCGTCGATTTCATCGATGAAGATAATGCAGGGCGCCTGTTTTTTGGATTGTTCAAATAAATCCCTTACCCGAGAAGCCCCCACCCCAACAAACATTTCTACAAAGTCAGAACCACTGATGGTAAAGAAGGGTACCCCCGCTTCTCCTGCTACCGCTTTGGTAAGCAAAGTTTTCCCAGTCCCCGGAGGTCCATAGAGGAGCACGCCTTTGGGAATTTTCGCCCCAATGGCGGAAAACTTCCGTGGATTTTTTAGGAATTCTACCACTTCAGCCAGTTCTTCTTTAGCTTCGTCTACCCCCGCTACATCTGCAAAGGTAACCTTCTTTTTATCATCCGTAGAGAGCTTTGCCCGGCTTTTGCCGAATTGCATCACTTTCCCGCCGCCGCCCTGAGATTGCTGCATAAACAAGAAAAAGAATGCAATAATCAAAAGTGTCGGTAATAGCGTGGAAAATAATGTTACCCACCACGGCGGAGGCGGCTCTACATCATATTGTACTTTGATATCTTGGGCTTTTAAAAATTGCGGAAATTGCGGGTCAGGCGGTACTACGACCACATATTTACTTTTATCCCGCATGGTCCCAGATACCTGATACCGACCGCCATCGCTATCAGCCACAATGTCTGCCGTTTTGATGGTACCCTTCTCCACTTGCTCCATAAAGGTGCTGTAGTCCAAGAGTTTTACTTCTTGTGTTTGCGGTAAAAGCAAGCTGTAAGAATATAATAACATCAGTACCAACAGTGCAAATACTGTCATATTCTTGAGCGTCTTGTTCAAAATATTTCTCCTTTCCCCCCGGTATCCCCGGTTCCACTCTCTATCTCATCGCCCCAGGTAAAATCCCCTAAGGTCGTCTTTATATCTTCCTATATCTCGTTATTCGTTGTTATTATTTTATCATATCATAAATATTATTGCATTTCAAATCATATGCCAGTTTTCTTGCTATCTTTTTCATTCTTTCACGGTAAGATACCAACCGCGAGCAGTCCCTTTTCGGTTAGCTTCTCCCATTTCTACGCACCTATTCCCATATCGCCTTGGTATCACCCAGAAGATTTCTTTGCCAGCAGCCAGCAACGGAATGCTGTTCCGCAAATCATTAGATACCTTTTCATTGATAAAATATTTTTTCAGCTTCATAGTGCCAGCCATACCTTTAGGAGAGAAAATATCACCATCCCGTCTATTGCGAAGCACCATCTCCCGGCCCAGATTTTCCGGTAAAAAAATACGATTTTCTCCTAATATCAAGATGTCTTTCTCACTGTCAGTCTCCTGGCATCCTGGTCTTATCTCCACACGATGGCCAATTCCCGGAAAGGTAAGGGTAACCGGTTCTTCTATTTCCTTTAAGGGATAACAAAAATTTTTTTCTGCCGCCATGCTTTCCCGGTTTCTATGCCGCCTTAAATAAGAAAATACAAATTGCCTTTCTTCCCGGCAGCAAAGCACATCTCCCGGCAAAGTAATCTGCTCCCCTGCAACCAGAGAGCGAATAACTTCCACCATCTCAAAAGAAAGATGATTAACAGGCAGATGATGATTACTATTTGCTATCTTATCCCCTCCGCCTTGAAACATTCTGAAAAAATATTGTAAAACTCTTCTTTGTAAAGCAACCGATAAGTTCATAAATGGCTGCACAGAAAAAACACCCTGTTCCACACCTATTCTAGGCATTACTTTCCCATAGGCTGCAGCCGTCTCTTGCACAAGATATTCGTTTTCTGCTTCGCAAATCTCCCCTAACTGCCCAAGAACCGCAGTCACTTGTGGGTTGCATTGCCGGCAAAGAGGCATTAGCTGCCAGCGAATATAGTTCCGCAAATAAGCCGTGTCAAAGTTACTTTCATCAGTACAATAAGCAAGACCATATGCCCTGCAATAAGCTAAGATTTCTTCTTTGGTTACCGCTAAAAAAGGCCGAATAATCCGATTATTTTTCGCCTGCATGCCGCCAAGCCCCTGCATGCCGCTGCCCCGCAACAGGTGCATGAGGATCGTTTCCGCTTGGTCGTCTAGGTGGTGGGCCGTGGCAATGACAGCGTCATCATACAATCCCGCCACTTCAGAAAGGAAATCATACCGCGCCGCTCTTGCCGCACTCTCCAGGTTATGGTCTTCGCTATCGTCCGCCAGCTGCTGCACACGACAGGCCTTGCTAAAGAGCGGAATGCCGGCCTCCTTGCAGTATGCTATGACCAGATTACGGTCGGCAGTGCTTGCCGTCCCACGGAGACAGTGGTCTAAGTGGGCCCCCACCACTTGGATACCCCATGCTTTTCCCTGCTCATGGAGGAAGTGCAGCAACGCCATAGAGTCCGCCCCACCGGATACCGCCACGATGACAGTACCATGAGACGCCAGCAGTCTTTTTTGTTTGATAAAGTTTCCGATTTTTTCTTTTATTTTTTGCACCGGAACTGCATTTTTTTGCCGAGATTTATCTTCCATCTAGCTTCTTTCCTTTTGTCATGTTGCCCTTTTCTTTTTGCGTAAAAAAATAGAAAAGGATTTCCTTTTCTATTTTTTCGGTTTGTTATGGCTATTTCCTTTTTTACCGGCAAAATTTATGCAGTCATTTCTGCTACTAAGATGGTAATATCATCCTGTACATCCCCGCCACTCCTAGCAATAGCCTTTGCCAGCAGCTGTTCAGCCAGCTCCTGCGGGTCATGGCTTTCTATGTTTGCGATTTCCTCGATAATCCATTGATAAGTGCCCGCTTTGTCAGCGTCCATCAGACCATCGCTTGCCATGATAATCATATCCCCGTCTTGGATTTGCTCTTGGATACATTCTTTTTCCACCGAGGTTAAGATACCTACCGGCAGACTTGCTCCTTTTACTACTTGCACCTCGTCGCCTCGCTTGATAAAGCTAGGCGCCGCACCGGTTTTTACAAACTCCACACCGCCGGAATATAAATCCACCACACATAAGTCTAGCGTGACTAAAGCTTCTTCATTACCTTGCAGCGCCAAAGAAGCATTGACGCTATCAATGGCAGTGTCTTTAGAAAACCCGATTTCCAGATATTTAGACAAAGTTTCTATAGCCGCGCCAGAATGCGCCGCCGCCTTTGCACCAATACCCATGCCGTCACTAATCATCACTAACTGCTTGCCGGACTCCAGCATCATAGCACTACCCTGGTCACCACAGACCCCTTGGGTAGCCTTTGCCAGCTGTGCTTTGCCGATTTCCATTTTATGAGCACCTGCTTCTAAAAGGAAGAAGGAACAGTTTTCCCCGCATTTGCTGGTGCAGCTATGCTCATGGATTTCATATTTTTTTCCTAAAAGTAGAGAGATTTCCTGTTCCAGAAGAGACCGACAAGCCGTTTCCCCTGGACATTGTGGGAAATTCACCCAAACAGAAAGAGACTTCCCATCAATGAAATTTACCCCAGCACCATCTACTGGTAGCCCGCGCGCAATGAGCGCCCCTGCCAGCTCCCGCTCTAAGGCTTCCCGCTCCTGGGAAAAACCGCCAATTTCCCGCGCGACTTGCTCCAATACCTGAGCCGTACCCAGCATTTGATGGGCGATGAGACTTTGCGAGCACTTCTTTTGGGCCTGCCAAAAACTGCTGCGGCAATACATTTCATAGAGACAGTTAATAGATGCTAATAACTCTTTTACATGAGGACAACGCTTGCGGAAATTTTCCGGCACATCCTGATAAGAAGCGGCTCCTTTTAATTCTGCTGCCTGGAATAAATCCATGACGCCTTTATAGGTTTTGCTATAATCAATGCGCCAGCAGATTTCCTGGACCGAACACTTGCTGCACATTTGGCGGGAAAGATGGTTCAATACCGTATGAATGCTGTCCTCTACCGGTTCTTCCTTTTCACTTAATACCAAAAGGTTTTGGCCCAATTCCTGGAAAAGCTCCCCTGCATTCCGAAGCCGCCGCACCGAAAGCCGCAACAGGCGCTCGCTTTTTTCCTCTTTCGCGCTGCGAAGATTTGGCTGAGTGGTAGCTTTTTTTAGTTCCCGTATCCAGCCACGAGGAATAGCAAAGAAAATAATACCGGCAAGAGCCGAAGTAATAATGGCACTTGCCATTTCCGAAGTTGGTAATATGTAGATAGAAAGAATTAAATTCCCTAAAATAAAGCCCATCAAAATCCCGGTGCGGCCAAAGCTGTTAAAAGCACCGGCTAAAAAACCAGCAAAGGCATAAATACCGATAATGCTAGGCGCTACCAATTCCGAAAGACTTGGTACAATGCCCATCATGGCCCCAATACCAGCCCCATGTCCAGCGCCCCCCAGTGCAGCGGCTAGCAGGATAACCACCCGACTTGCCACCTGTCTTAGCTCTATTCCACCGATCGTCCAGTCCCCAAAACCTGCCACTAATCCTAAAATCAACACAAAACAGCAGATTAACTCATCGGTGCTAAATCTCCGCTGGATATATAGCCGCTTCCAAGCAGAAAAAGCCACTAAGAAGACAACAGACAACCCCGCCGCAAATAACCCCTCAAATAGCGTGACAAATAATCCATAGCTATCTCCGCCACCGATGGCAAGACTGCACCCTTTGATGACCGCAATACAGGAAAACACCAACGCCGGCACCAGATACCATTGTTTCTTTTTGTCCAAAGGATAAAAGGCAAAGAGCCCCGATGCCACACTAATGATTGCCAGATAGACCCAAAATTCCCCAAGGGGCATAGCCGTGTATAACCCAATAGCCACCGGCAAAAGAAGTGAAATAGCCTGCCGCCGATAGCTCACTGCCACTGCTGCAAGAAAGGCAGTAGCAAAAGGAAAGAGCCCACCTAAAAGCTGGGCACGGCTCATAAGAAACCCCATAATAGAGAGAACGATTAACTGCTGCGTTCCCAAGGAAATACCCCACACCCCAGGAAGAGAAATACCCACCTTTTCTTCTTTAAGCATATCCTCTTCCTCTTGTCTGCGATAAGGATGTATTTGAGGATTTGTCGACATAAAACCACCGCCTCGTGAAAGATAGTATGTAGGAAACATGCTTGTCCTAGAAATTTTTCTTGGTTTTTACATTTTCTATTATACTGTTTCACTAGGGGAGAAATATGTCTGTTCCTTGGGCATGAGAAGAAAACTTTCCGACCAAATCCGTCAGAGATATCCCCAAATATACAAAAAATCTTCACCCAGCCCCATCATCAATGGGTTGTCTAAAGGTGAAGATTTTTATTAAGATTTTTATTTTTAACAAGATGTTATATTCTCTTGCTTTGCTTTCTAGTTACTAGCCGCAGTCTCATCTACTTCCACCTGTTGCGCTAATTCTTCTATAGAAAGCCGCTGACTAAACTTTTCAGAACTAAAACCCAGTGCATAGATGCCCTCTCCTGCTGTTTCAAAATGTACATAACGGTAAGAGACGCCTGCTCCGTTTATGGTATCCATGACTTTTTTACATGCAGTAGCAAACTGTTCCTTAGATTGAAATTGATTTTTCATGCGCACACGAATATCTACATAGTCAGAAGCCGCAATGTCAGAAATAGTCATTGTTTTGTCATAAGCTACCTCGCCTAAATATACATTCACATAGAGACTGGCAATATCGTTATTGGCCTGTAGTTTCTCATAGCATACATTGTAGATTTCCTGTTCTAGGCGCGCTTCTGTCACCTGTCGTTCCGGTCCGAAATGTTCATAAGCAATAGGCAGTACCGTAACACCAGCACAACCACAAATCAACAAAAAGCAAATAATACTGCTGAAAATGTCATATTTAAAGCGAGCGTCTTGATACCGAAAATAGTTATAGAGGATTTCCCCGCCCAGCATAATCAAGATAACCGGACCAAAATAAATGAGGAAAGACGGTATCACAGTCGGATTGAAAAGCCAGTAAAGGATGAAACACCCCGTAAGGATAAGGGCTACCCCCATGGTAAGGGTGCCAATGCGCCGCACAGGACGGCTGTTTTTAGCAGCTTCTTTTTCCATACGCTTTTCCATACGGTGGCGCTGGATGCGTTCTTTTTCTTCCTGCTTTAATTCTTTGGCAGTTTTTTTTCTAGATACAGCAGGCGCTTCCGGGATAACCGCCGCCTGTTCCAGCTCCTCCATGGTCTCAGCTTGTTCCAGATCTTTATTCATGTTTGTCACCTTCATATTCTTTAAAATCCGCCGGTTTTTCCAGCTTCTTTTCGCCTTTGACCAAGCGTATTCCCCAGACAATGATGAAAATTGCAATCAGCAAAGTCGGAAATTTATGGAAAATACCACGAAAACCAGGCAAATAGTTATCCAGACTCCAAAGCAAATCCCGGAAAACATTATCAAAGAGGATATAAAGTCCTAATAAAACACAAATAACCCCTAAGAAAGCGTGCCCCTTCTTTAGTACGCTCTTAGCATCACCAGAGGACATCTGATATAAGCCCATCATAAAATCACTATCTGCCGCAATACGTTCTTCATAAGTAAGATGGCCGCTATTAATGGCATCAAAGAAGCTATAAAACCAAATCACTGGTAATAAAAATAACAATAATTCAAAGTAGAAAAACCCAGCGCAAAATGCCACCCCGCAAAAGAGCGTCATCAGCACTAACCCTTTTTTCATCATATTCAGATACATTTGTCCTGCCCCAGGCATAAAGGAAAATAAAAATAATAATAATCTATTCTTTTCCATAAGATTGTTCCCCTCTCCAATTTAACTTTTCCACCCAATTTCCCATACTATCAGTGATTTCCGTGGAGATTTCTACCGTTTGTTGGCTAAAGGCCACAGCCCCCTCCACCATATCCGTTAAAAATCCCGCGTCCAGGTCCGCAAAGTTTGGGGAAAATACCCCCGCTACCCAAAAGAAAATAGCTAAACTTGCCGCTACCGCCATAGATAACCACTTGCCGGCATAACCCTGTCGCTGCTTCTTCTCCAAGTCCCGCATTACTGCAGCTGTCGTTAGGTCAGAGGGAGGCAGCATATCTGCGTCAGACAGCAGCTCCGTGTAACGTAAAACACAAGTATCACAAAAAGCTAGATGCTCCGCAATTTCCAGCCGCTGCAATTCATCAAACTCGATAGGATGATTTGCATCTGTAGACTGGATAAAGGCAGATAGGGCCTGGTCTGTTAAGTGTCCTTCTTCATCAAATAAATCTCCTTGCCAAATATGAGCCATCTTATACCCCCTCCTCCTGTATAGATTTTTTCAATGCATCTTTTAATATATTTTTTGCTCGGTAAAGCTGGGTTTTTACTGTTTTTACCGGTCTGTTTAGCTGCTCTGCGATTTCGGTGGTACTTTTCTCCTGTAAGAAATAAAGTACCGAGACTTTTAAATAAGGTTCTTTCAGTTGATAAATTAGGTCTGTTACCTGCCTGATTTCTTCTTTTTCCAGAAAGATATCATCTGGCGATGGCCCCCCGCCACGCGAGGCTTTGCTGCTACCGATATCTACATCAATATCCTCACTGAGCTGCACACGCCGTATATAAGCGCTTTTTAAATAATCTTTTGCCTTATTAGCAGCAATCCGCGCCAGCCAAGGCTTTAGGTATGCCACCTGGCAACGGTCAATATGCTGGTAGGCTGAGAGAAAAGTTTCCTGGGTAAGATTTTGGGCCTCTTGATAATCCTGAACCAGCTGATAACATACGGTGAATACAAGCTTTTGATAAGTACCAACCAATTGTTGGAAATCTTCATTTGTCATATGCGCTCATACTCACCCCCCTTTTCTCTTACACTGATATAACGAACTGCATTTCCGTTTGACTTCAAAAATTCATGTTTCGTTTCTGTCTTTTACAGAAAATTTTTGCTATACTAAAAATAGTTGCTTACCAACAACCATTAAAAAGGAAAATCTATTTTATGAAAACAACAGAACAAATAAAAACAGCTACCTCTATTCCAATACTCATTTTCATAGGCTGCTTGATGATGTTTTGGGTAGAGCTGGTTTTACAACCTGGTTATTTTGGTAAATCTATTATGAAGCTGTGTCTATTTGCCTTACTGCCATTGGTCTACTGTAACTTAAAAAGACCGCGAATTTCTCTGTCCTTTTGTAAAATTCCCCAAGGAAAGTCCCTCATCCATTGTTTGCTTTGGGGAGGTGGCGTCTATGCTTTTATCATCATCGCCTATTTTCTTTTTGCCGCTTTTATAGATTTACCACATATTGCAACCCTATTACAAGATAATTTAGCAGTCAACAAAGAAAATTTCATTTTTGTAGCAGGTTATATTGCAATGATGAACTCTTTTCTAGAAGAGTTTTTCTTCCGCGGTATAGCCTATTTTCCCTTGACTAGCATTTGGGGAAAAAGACGGGCAGCTCTATTTTCTGCTAGTGCGTTTTCTCTTTATCATGTGGCTATCCTATTCGGCTGGTTCCCCCTTTGGATGTTTCTTTTGGTGTTAGCAGGCCTATTTATAGCAGGGCTCTTTTTTCTTTGGCTAGATGAGCGATACCAGACCATCCTTGGTTCTTGGCTGGTTCATGGCTGTGCCAATCTGGCTATTAATACCATTGGCCTTTTTATGTTTGGCCTTCTATAAAATAGCGTTTTTCCACTATCTCTTCTTGCTCTGCTTGTGTTGCTTGTATCGCTTGTATTGTAAAAAAATTTTATTTGCCGTATAATAAATAATTAGAATAAGTATTTATCATTCTATCTTGATTACGCGTCAATATAAGGAGAAGTTATATGAAATTAGGTATTGTAGGCCTGCCAAATGTAGGCAAAAGCACCCTGTTTAATGCCATTACTAATGCAGGCGCGGAGTCTGCCAATTATCCTTTTTGCACCATCGACCCCAATGTAGGTATGGTATCTGTGCCAGATGAACGACTAGATAAATTAGCAGAACTATATAACCCTGAAAAGATTGTTCCGGCTGTTATCGAGTTTGTGGATATTGCAGGCCTAGTAAAAGGCGCCAGCCGTGGCGAGGGCTTAGGCAATAAATTCTTATCTCACATTCGTGAAGTAGACGCCATCGTTCATGTGGTGCGCTGCTTCCAAGATGATAATATCGTCCATGTAGAAGGCAGCATCGACCCTGTTCGGGACATGGAAACCATCAACTTAGAACTAGTTTTCGCCGATATGGAAACCGTAGAAAAACGCCTGGATAAAGCTACTAAGATGTTAAAAGGCGATAAATCTCTCGCTGGCGAAATTGAATTATTAAAACGAGTTAAGGAAACATTAGAACAAGGACTGCCCGCTCGCAGCTTAGACTATAGCGAAGAAGAAAAAGCACTCCTAGCTCCTATCTCACTTCTTACCATTAAACCTATGCTCTATGCTGCTAATATGGATGAAGCAGGATTTAAAAACTATGCCAAAGACAATCCATTTTTTGCTGCCTTAAAAGCGCAGGCGGATAAAGAAAATGCACAAGTATTGCCTATCTGTGCCCAATTAGAACAGGATATTGCCGAGCTAGAACCAGAAGAAAAAACCATGTTCCTTGCAGAAATGGGCATCGAACAATCCGGTTTAGACCGTTTAGTGCAAGTAAGTTACAGCTTATTGGGGTTAATCAGTTTCTTAACGGCCGGCCCGATGGAAGTAAAAGCCTGGACTATTAAAAAAGGTACCAAGGCACCAGGCGCCGCCGGGAAAATTCATAGCGACTTTGAACGAGGATTTATCCGAGCAGAGACCGTTTCTTATGATGATTTAATGGCTTGTGGCTCTATGGTCAAAGCCAAGGAAAAAGGCTTAGTCCGCTCCGAAGGCAAAGACTATGTAGTGAATGACGGCGATATTATCCTGTTCCGCTTTAATGTATGATAAAACATTCAGAAAGAAGGCATCGTTATTTCATGCAGCAAATAAGAAAAAACTATTTATTCACTTGGTTGCTGACAGTCGCTATTCTTCTATGCGGCATTCTCCTAGTTAGCTGTAACAGTGATAATTTTTCCGTAACCATGATCACCACCAATGGTGGAGAACAAACGCCGCCAGAAGACAGTATTATTATCGTCGTAACCGTACCAGCCACAGAAAATGTAGAAGAACATCAATATAACGCCCCCGTCCCGACAGAAGGAAAAGATGCCCTCACCTTGTTAAAGGATATGGGAAAAGCAGTAGGTTTCCCTGTGATTACAGCCAACGGCTATGTGGAAAGCATTGACGGTGTTGCCCAGTTTGCCCAGGGAGCAGAGAGTGGCTGGCTGTATCTTGTCAATGGCAAAATGCCTTCTGTCAGCGCCGACCAATATATCCCAGAGGCAAATGATGTTATCAATTGGATTTATCTTACCAGCTACGACCAGTTAAAGAATTTTGAACCACTAGAATAAAACAAAAAAGGAGCTGTCTACATAATGGGACAGCTTCTTTTTATTATGATTGTTATTATTCATTTTTTGTTCCTCTTTTTATTTTAATTTGATTTTTCCATATAAAAAGGCTCTCTACCACTGTTGCTTTCTTGAGCAGCAGGGAAGAACCTTTTTTAATCAATATTTTTATCTTGTTCTTTTTCCGCTTTTTTGGCAGCTTTCGCTCGCATCTTTCGTTCCTCATAGGTTAGCTTCTTCGCTTGTGGTACATATCGTAGCAAATATGGGTAGAATTCTTTTCTTTTCGCCTTAAAACAAATGTAATCTCCGGATATAAAGTCAATTCGAATACCATCTATACCGTGGTCATATCTCGTTACATCCTTCCAATCGTAGCATTCAGATAGGTAATGTTTTTTCTGTCTTTTATCATATTCATATATAACCATCATCTCAGAATAAATTTCAATATATCCCCATGCTTTGCGAAAAATAAAAGCTTCTAAAGGCCATAATATAGCAACAAGCACAAGAAGAAACAACCAATAACGCAACACAATATCAAAAGGAAATAGAAAACCACTATGCCCCATAACGAAACAAGATGCAAATATTGCAATACAAGGAACCCCATAAGTATGACAATAAATAGGAACTCTGCAAATACATTCTTCAGAAGGCAGCATTTCTGCTATTTCAGCTTGATTTTCATCTATCCATAATCGATGTTGGCTTTGCTTTTTCAATTTTGCTTCCTGCCAAGGTCTTTTAAGAACAGACATTTTACAGCATCTCCTTCCTCAACACAACTGCTATCACCATATCAATCCATGCGAATACCAGCGTCCAAATCTTTACAATGCTCCTTTTGCAAATAAGCACTGACATTATCCCAAAACTCTTGAGTAAAAACACATTCAATGGATTTACCCACAATCGAAAAAATACCTGTTTCTGTTCCCACTTTCACTCCAGCATTTCGAAATGTATGAAACCAACTAGTGCCATCATTTAATTTAAACTCTACCTCCATCCAGGCAATTAACCCTACTGAAATAGGCCCGGCAATCGCAATGGTGCCCCCAACAAGCCCTAATTCCCTAACCATTTTACCCATATCCACTTCATCAGCAGTAAGGTTTGCTTCAATGGGCTCGGCAAATTGAAAAATCGTATTAAAGCGTTTCAATACTTTTCCCAATTCCCCCAAACTATTCATAACTTTTTTATCTATCCAATGCCCCTCTTTACTCTTAGCCTTTAATGTATTTCGCCGTTCATTAAACGCTGTACTAGCAACAGATGATACCAATTCCATCTCTTTAGAAACAGATGGATATCCCCAATGTTCAGTATCATCCGGCACCAGGTCGTTTTCATCCATGCCTAACTTTCTCCACAAGTCTCTGTCTATGCCATAAAGCACCCAAATTTCATCATAACGAAACATTGCCAGCGGGTACACTTCGTGCAAGAAGTACCCCATTCCTGCCGGGACCATATTACTTATCTGCTTAGAAACCGCTTCCGCCGTATCCCAATCATAAAAACCTGTTATCGGCACATTTAGCTTCTCTTGCAGCAAACCAATAGCGTTACTATATTCTTTATTATTATAACTACCATCCAAACTAATTACAAGATAAGGTGCCGGCGGGATTGGCTTTAACCGCTGCTGCACCTGTTCTAATGTACGACAAACAAGAAGGGGTTCCGGTGGCTCCAATGTTCCACTATCTACTAAAAACTGCCAGTAATAATCCGGATAACAGGCAAACATTCTAGCAATTAATTCTTTTTGCCATTCTCTTCCGGCTAAATCCAAATTATAATCATTTACCATTTTATCACTAACGCCAGGCCACCAATAATGGCTATGGTAATCTATCCATTGTTTTACCTCATTTTCCTGGTGCATAGTTAGTGCAGCCTGATAACTTGCCGGACTGATAATTCTGGAAAACTCTGTAATATCCTTTGCTCTATAATGCTTCATAATTTTTACCTCCAATTTTATTAGCTTTTATTTATTCGCCAATTACACCGTTAAGTTTCCATCTGCCTTACCTCCTTTTAGCCAAAAGAAAAAGCACACCGGCTTGAAGCCAGAGTGCTTTTCTTTTATCAATTTTTAGTGGTACTTACACTTCCACACATACTAATTTTACCAGAAATTTAGTGCCTCGTTTCACCATCTTTTTTAAATTTTCTTAAAATCTAATCTGCCGCACCTCAGCTTATTGGTTTACATATACTATCATTGTCCGAAGCAGACAAAACAAAAAAAAATAAAAACCAAAAAGGAAAGGAGACTGGACCAATGGAAGAAGCACGCAGAGTGGTGGTCATGCGTCCCGGCTATACCTATGTGCCGCCGCAAAAATTCGAGACCACATACAAACCAGATGAAGCATTAGAAAAGGGAACCTTATTCCCTATCCTATACCTGCCCATGTCTGTTTATGCAGACCCTATGGGCACCATGAAGGGGGATGGACGCCGTGGCTAATACACCAGACAGAAAAAAGCTGTTAAAGGAACTCATGGAATACGACTTTACCTTGCAAGAGTTAATCTTATTTTTAGACACCCATCCAAATGATTGCGCCGCCCTGGATATGTACCATGACATCCAGGCAAAATGCGAACAAGCAAAGGCACGCTATGAACAATATTTCGGTGCTCTATGCCCAAGCAAAGTAAAAGATACAGACCAATGGACCTGGACGCGTGGCCCTTGGCCCTGGGAAAACTAAAGGAGGTATCTCGTTATGTGGCAATATGAAAAAAAATTGCAGTTTCCCATTAACATTAAAAACCCTAACCCCGCCTTAGCAAGCTATATCATTAGTCAATACGGGGGACCAGACGGGGAACTGGCAGCCTCTCTCCGTTATTTATCCCAGCGGTATTCTATGACAGACGATGTTTGCAAGGGGTTACTGACCGATATCGGTACCGTGTTCCTAAAATGGAGAAAATAAAAATCTCTAGCAATCCCGCATCAAGTATGCCTTGCGATTAGCCTTGATATTGGACTGCATGAGACACCCCCTTAAAAAAGATTGTCATTTGTTCCTTGCCTTCAATGATAATCTTTTCCACTATCTCCCGATAAAAATCTTCCCGATATACCGCACCAGCTAATATCTCTTCACAACAACCCATAATTTGCTCCATTTTATCCCGTCGACTTTTCTCTGTATCTAATACTTTCCCAGCAAGCTGATGGCTTCTTATTTGCTCTTGTAGTTTTCTTATCATCTCTTGGTAGCTCCCATTCTTTCTAGTAAACAGGTCCTCTCCTATCTGCCCCTGCAAATAGATATGGAGCAATTTCTCTTGTTCCCGCTCTAGCTGGGATAAGCGGTCCGCCCACTGTTCCTGCTGCCGCTTATCATTACCATCCTGCTGTAACACCTGTTGTATTCCCCCATAAAAAGCAGCCATCCTTTGCCGTCTCTCCTCTGCTGCTATGATTGGCCTCAGCTGCACGGCCATAGCCTGCAAAAGGATTTGCTCCAGGTAAACTTGACTGATTGTAGGACAAGCGCAAGCAGCCGCTCCCTTTTTGATTTTCCCATAACACTGCCAGTAAAGATATGTTTTCTCCCCCCGTTTTTTGGTTCTCGCTACCAGCCGATTACCGCACTGGCTGCAATAAAGCTTTCCAGAGAGACCATAACTTTGAGAATAACGACTGCCCTCTCGTTGCCGCCTGCCCCGCTCTTGTAAGATGGCTGCCGCCTTGGCAAAAAGTGCTGGAGAGATAATTGCAGGATGGTGCTGCTTTAAAACGATGAATGGTTCTTCCCCTCGGTTTACTTTCTTTTTATGAGTCAGATAGCTAGGCGTATAAGTTTTCTTTTGTACTAAATCCCCCATATATTTTTGGTTTTTGAGGATTTTCAATACTACATTATGAGACCATTCTTGCCCACCACTAGGCGTAGGGATACCTGCCGCTGTTAATTCCCGCGCAATCAAAGAAGCACCCTTACCTTCTCGGACAAATTTATCAAAAATCTGCCGGACAACAGCAGCACCAGTTTCTTCAACTTCTAACGCCCCTTGTCGGAGCTGATAGCCTAAGAGGCTGTGTCCAAAGACAATGCCTTTTTCCATTTGTCGTTTTTGTCCCCACTTGACTCGCTCAGAGGTTTTGCGGCTTTCCTCTTGAGCAATAGAGGCCATAATGGTCAGACGAAGTTCTGCGTCTGCATCCAGCGTGTTAATATTATCATTAAGAAAAATCACCCCAATACCCCATTCCTTCAGCTTACGGGTATAGTAAATGCTATCTAGCGTGTTACGAGCAAAACGGCTAATTTCTTTGGTAAGTAAAATCTGAAATTTGCCAGCTTTGCCGTCTGCCAACATTTTTAAAAAACCCCGCCGATGGTTTACAGCAGTCCCAGAAGCCCCCTCATCCACATAGATATCTGTTAGCTCCCAATCAGGTTGCTGCTGAATGTATTGGCGAAAAAATTGTTGCTGATTGGCTAAAGAATTAAGCTGTTCATCCCTTTCTGTAGATACCCGACAATAAGCCGCCGCCTTAATCACACCCCATACCTTCTTCCAGATGAAGCAAACATTGTTGATATACCTCACCAGAAATCAGCTTTTCATGGTATAAGGATATGAGCAAAGCCTTTTGTATCATGGGCCAAAAGGAGCTGTTTTCCTTCGTAAGAAATTGACAGATACCGGGTTCTGTCTGCGTTTGAATAAATGTAAACATCATGCTTACCTCATTTTTCACTGATTATCCTGGTTTTATTTTATGAAGCGAGCTATTTTCTATGACCATAAAAAAAGCAAGCTGCTCTACTTCTGAACAGCCTGCTTCTTTTTATCTCAAAACCAAAAATCTTTACCGATTTACAGTTTAACCAATCCTTTATCCAAATCCTTAGCTTAATCTTTTAGCCGTCAATGAAGCTTGGTTAACTGTTCCATCAGTGTTGTTTACTGTAGAGGTTAAGGCAATATCAATAACATCACCAACCGCCAATGGCAAGATTACACTACCACCAAAAGACTCGCTTTCATTAGCTGTTAGCGTTAAAGCTTGAACAGTTCCAGGAATATTTGCGCCATTGTTCCGAATGGCCAGCGTAAGATTTCCAGCATTATCTACTTCTGCTAAGACATTATAAGTTAATTCATAGTTCCCGGCTTCCGTTATAGTAAGTGCATTCGGATTGGTTGCAGTATCAACATCTAATGTTGCCATAACAGTAGGCAACGTTACTTGTGTTGGGGTTCCAGTTGTAGTAGTAAATACCTGATCTACAGTAGAATAACGACCGCCATATGCATCTAGGCCTGCCCCGGTGGCACCTGTTGCACCTGTTGCACCGGTAGCACCTGTTGCACCGGTGGCACCTGTTGCACCATCAGCACCTGCAGCACCGGCAGCACCCGCAGGACCTGTAGGACCTGTAGGACCAGTTGGACCAGTAGCACCAGTCGCACCAGTCGCACCAGTGGCTCCGTCAGCGCCCGTTGCACCAGTGGGGCCAGTCGGTCCAGTTACTCCATCTGCACCGGTAGCACCGGCAGCTCCAGTAGCCCCCGTAGCACCTCGAGGAATAGAAAAGCTAAAAATAGCATTTTCGGTTGTACCATCATTGGTAACAGTAGCCGGCGTGCCAGGATCTCCTGTTGTCACTGTTCCAACAGCAAGGGTAGCAGCAGTACCATCCTCCCCTGTGGGTCCAGTAGGACCTGTCGGTCCAGTTGGCCCAGTTGGGCCTGTCGGACCAGTGAGTCCAGTTGCACCGGTTACCCCAGGAAGTCCTTGTATCCCCGTAGCACCAGTGGCACCTGTAGGCCCTGTTACACCGTTAAGCCCAGTAGGACCTGTCGGTCCGGTAGGGCCGGTCACACCTGTACCGGTAAGCCCGGTAGGCCCCGTGGCACCGGTAGCACCAGTCACCCCCGTAGCACCAGTAGCGCCAGTTGCACCTGTAGGACCGGTTGGTCCCGTGATACCTGTGGCACCTGTCACCCCAGGAAGTCCTTGGGCACCAGTAGCACCTGTAGGGCCGGCAGGGCCAGTAGCACCAGTGGCACCTCGCGCACCAGTGGCACCTGTTACCCCGGGAATACCCTGAGGTCCTTGGGCACCAACAGGGCCTTGTGGCCCCATAGGACCAACATCACCCTGGTCACCCTTAGGCCCAGGACAGCCCATTTCCCCTCTGCACCCACGAGGTCCCATCGGACCAGTAGGACCTGCAGGACCAGTAGGGCCTCTGTCTCCACCACAACCATTACAGCCGCAGCCACAATATCGATTATTCATCATGTGCATCACCTTTCTTTGCTATTCTTCGCCCCTTCTTACGCAATGCTGGGACCGATTTGGAAGATGGTCAGAGTCACATTAGCACCACCGCTTCCATTATCGCTTAATGCAACAGTATAAGGAGATTTCACCCCTAAAAAGATTTGTTCCCCAGCTTGAAAAGGCGCTGTAAAGCTACCACTAATAACAGTTTCATTGCTAAGGAAGGGAGCCCTCGCACCTGCCATTGCGGTCTTTGTGCCACTGCCCACTGAGACGATACCCATGGCAGCGTCTGCACTAGCACCACTACTAGGCATCACAGAATACATGATTACATATAATCCACCCTGCTGAAAAGTAATCGTTGTATTGTCTGGTTCCAGTGTAATACCAGTGTTGGTATTGGCTGTTAATGTAATGGGTGCATATGCCCCATCAGAGTCGATAGTTTGCGTTGCAAAAGATGTAAAGTTTGCTACTGATGGCGTCGGTATCGTACCAGTGGCACCTGTAGCACCTGTTGCGCCCGTAGCACCGGTTGCGCCTGTAGCACCTGTAGCACCAGTGGCACCTGTTGCGCCCATAGGACCAGTAGCTCCTGGCAAACCTTGTGGACCTTGAGGACCTTGGGGACCTACCGGACCAGTAGCACCTTGCAGTCCGGTAGCCCCAGTGGCACCTGTAGCGCCTGGCGCACCTTGAGGTCCTTGGGGACCGATTGGTCCTACAGGACCAGCAGGGCCAGCTACCCCTTGGGGTCCAGTATTACCTCTTAATCCCTGGATACCAGGACAACCTACATCACCTTTGGGACCAGGTTCACCTTGAGGTCCTTGAGGCCCAGTAGGACCGGCAGGCCCTTCTGCCCCAGGGCAGCCTCTAGGACCGATTGGCCCTTGATTACCCTGTGGGCCTTGGGGCCCCATGGGACCTTGGGGACCTATAGGACCAGTAGGCCCCACCTGTCCACCGCAAGAATTACAACCGCAATTATGGCAACCACAAGTATCATCACAATCAGTATTTGTATCGCAGTCGCACCAATCATAATTGCGAGAATAGGCTGCATTGCTTACGGTATAGGAAACAGTGGCAGCAGCTGTTTCATTAGGATAGATTTTCCGAGCGCTGTTGGCATAAAAATCAGCACGAGGATCGCCTGCATAAAAACGCATTCTACCTTGTTGAGTTGGATATTCTTTCAATCTTTTCCCTCCAATCAAATTATTATCCGGAACGGGAAGATAAATAGAGATGAAAGAGAAATAGTACTAGTTTTCTTCATCAATGTATTATATGAAAAGTTTGTCCCCAAGGTGCGAGGGGTTGCCCTGAAAAATAAGACAAATTTATCTGCTGCTAACAGCTGTCCACCCATTGTTGCCCATTTTGCCTCTTCTATAGGTACAGAAGAACTAGCCCACCTGGAAATGGTTGGCACCATCGTGCACCAATTAACCAAGAACTTAAAAGACTCAGATATTGAGGGAACACCACTCGCCCCTTATTACATCGATCATGGTAAAGGCGTTTATCCTGCAGCTGCTGCCGGCCAAGCATTTGACGCCATGGCCATCGCCGTAAAAGGCGACCCTATTGCCGATTTAGTAGAGGATTTGGCTGCAGAACAAAAAGCTCGTGTTACCTATGAAAATATTTTGCGAGTTTCTGACGACCCGGATGTGAATAAAGTCATTCGGTACTTACGAGAACGGGAAGTGGTTCACTTCCAACGGTTTGGTGAAGCCCTAGACCGCTTGCAAAGCAAAGCGGCAACCAAACCCAAACGGTTCTAATGACAAAAAGTAAATACGACAACCATAGAAAAATAGGAAAATACAAAAAGGAAAGGATATTAATCCTTTCCTTTTTCTTTTAATTGTTTACATTTTAAAATAAAATAATCCCTGATGCCTAAATCGACATCAGGGATTTCTTTGGAGCCACAGACCGGAGTCGAACCGGTGACCTCTACCTTACCAAGGTAGCGCTCTACCTACTGAGCTACTGCGGCACACAGCCACAACTGCAAGAGCTATTTTACCACAACCTTTTTCTATATGCAAGTAAATCTTAAAAATTTCTTTTGTTTTTTCCTTTCTTTTTTCCCCTCTGAGTTTTAGTTTGTCCATTCTCTCGTCTTTGATGACAATCATCTTCTTTTTTATCAGCTTCCTTTTTCTGCCAAGGATTACCGCAAAAATCACAAGGCATACCACAGTGGGCATAACTAGCGTCAGGACAAGGAAAATATAACGAGGCTAAACCAAGATTAATAGGATCTGATGTTACATAAGCATTATTTCCCAGGTAAAGCCCGGCGTCCCGCTCCCATAAAATCAAAAAAATAATAATGTAAAAATTAATGGGACTAATATTGGTCGTCACCGTATACAAAGGAGACACCGCATTAGAATTGCTGCAATAGAGAGTAATGGACGGCACACAGTCACAATCCATTTTAGGTTCATCATCCAATAAACTGTTAATCATATCATTGACCACCTTATCCTGATGAAAGACCATATCCTTTGTTTTTTTTACTTCTCCCAATTGGATTTGGTGGATGAGCACCGCTAAGAGAAAATTCGCAAAGGATATTTGATAGTTAATAGTAGACTGACAGGCAAAAGGAGCCAGATTATTTTTAATAAACGGGTTTTCATCGCCTTGCTGACAGAACAGATTAACAAAACAATAAACCCGATTATAGTTAATAAAAATGCATTGTCCTTCTGCATTAACCATGGGATTGTAATTGTTTAAAAATCTCGCGCAAGGCGGTAGGTCAAAGCCGGCAAAGGGATTTTCACAAGGGTCCTCATGACGGCTTGCTCTTTCATTTTGGCGCTGGGTTTTATTGTCTATTTTCTTGCGGTTTCTGCCGTTATATTGCGCCATAAAAGAAAAATCCCCCTCTTTCCTGACAGCGTTCTGATTACAATATATGCCGACAAAAGAAAAAGGGGAATTTACCTATACCTGTTTTGGCAACAAATCTAAAATCTGCTGTTTGGAACCAAAGCCTACATGGCGCGCTAAATCTTTACCGGCAACAAAACAGATAACCGTCGGAATAGAATAGACATGATAAGCTCTTGCTAAATTCTTCGCTTCCTCTACATTCACTTTTGCCACAACAACCCGATCCTTTTCTGTCTCTGCCAGCTGTTCCAGCATCGGCGCCAACATCTTACACGGCCCGCACCAAGGCGCGAAAAAATCTACCAGCACTGGTTTCTCCTGCCCTTTTAAAAATGCTGCAGCATTTTCTTCTGTCAAAAAAGGAATTGCCATAGAACAAATATCCTCCTGTTTTTCTTTGCAAATCATATTGATAATATATGCAAAAGATACAAACAGGAGCATGTCCTCGAGGCAATTCCCTTTTTATGCCTTATGAAAGCGCCATAAAAGAAACAAGGCAATAAGGCCAAAACCTGCCACAAAGAAAAGAATATCAACCAAACTGCTGCGAACCCAAGGCACCAGCCACATAGCCCACATATCTAAAAGGATAAGCGGCACAACACTCCAGAATATCAGCAGCAAACAGAAAAATTTTAATTGCAAAGATTTACCATCCACCCGCTCCTCCGGGTAAAGTGCCTGATAGGCTTTGACTTCAAACTGCAATGACCAACAAGCCCCCATAAAGAGACAGACGCTTAATGCCTGGGCAATAAGTCCAATGCCAAAGCTATAATAATCCTGCTGTTCCAGCCAAACAATGCCAAAGCAAATGGTACCCAACAAACTGATAAAGAGCGCTACAAGGCAGTGTTTTTTAAATTTTTCTATTTGCCGCGCCAATTGATACCGATGAAGGGTAACGCCATCCGCTTCAGGTAGGCTGCCGCCTAGTTCTGCACAGTCCGCTACTGCCATGCTCCCTCGCAATAGCTCGTCGACTGATACCCCTAATACCTCGCTAATAACAGGAAATAGACTAATATCAGGCAGTCCCTCCCCCGTTTCCCATTTGGAGACGGCTTTATTGGTTACCCCTAATAGTTCCGCCAGCTGCTGTTGGGTATAGCCCAAGGCCTTTCGCTTTTCTAAGATAAATTGACCGATTTTCTGACTATCAACCATACCCCATCCCGCCTTTCTGTTCCATTATATTTATTTCTCATGTTTATTTAGCTGCCTGGTCTATCACATCACACACCGTAAGCTTATCCCCATCAACAGTAAATCTCACATCAAAACCAGCAAAGGATACCCCATAAATCCGTTCTGGGTCATGGTGATAAGCAGGCCGCGGATCTTGAGCCAGAATGCCTAAGACAGCCCCTTGTTTCTCTGCAGGTAATTTCTGCAAAAGATGAGCGGGAAAATCCACTTGCAGCCCATATCCTTTCGTCTCCTTGGTATATCCTTCTGTGGCATCAGGATGACAGTCCGTATAGGGAATATAAGGTTTGACATCATAAATGGGTGTGCCATCTAATAAATCTGCTCCAGACACCCAGAGAATAGGACCAAGGTTTTCATCATAGGTGATGCGTTCTAACCGTACAGAAGAAAGCCCAATGGGATTAGGACGAAAAGGCGAACGGGTAGCAAAGACGCCCACACGGGTATTGCCATCGAGCCGAGGCGGACGGACAGTGGCCGACCAGTGTTCCTTTTCATTTTCCGAGAACTGCCAAAGTAACCAAATATGAGAAAACTGCTCCAATCCCCGGACAGCCTCCGGTGTGCGAAATTCCGGCGCAAAGACAATCCGCCCTTGTAACGCCGGTACCAGTCCGCTTTGCCGTGGAATGCCAAATTTATCTGAAAAATCAGTATGAATATGCCCAATCACTTTCATCTAAGCTATCCCCCTATTCCCTATGATGTTCTTTCTGCCTCAGCATAATACAAGACCAACAAAAAGGCAAGAAACGCAATGTGGATACCTATCCACGGATAGTAGAATGCCCAGCTAGCCGACTATCCTATACAATAAAAAAATACTTACTGCCAGCCGACCTCTGTCTCGTGTCAGCAGCAGTAAGTATTTTTTAGGTATCAAGTGATTAATAACAAGCGATTTGAGAGTCGCAACGGCGGTCGGTACCACCCATGAGTACGCCGGTTTTCGGGTCCCGCCAGATAATTTGCCCACGTCCAAAACCGTTTTCATCTACAGATGGCACAATGTCGTGTCCCATCCGGGCTAAAGCTTCTGCAATATGCTTTGGAAATTCCGGCTCTACTTTGACGGTCCTTCCTTCGGTCCACATCCATCTTGGCGCGTCTAAGGCAGCTTGTGGGTTCAGGTGCCAATCAATGGTATTCATGACTACTTGCAGGTGCCCCTGGGGCTGCATAAAGCCGCCCATAACACCGAAAGGCCCTACTGCTTCGCCATCCTTGGTAAGGAAACCTGGGATAATGGTATGATAAGGCTTTTTCCCTGGCGCTAACGCATTGGGATGGGTTTCATCCATGGTAAAGCCAGCACCTCTATTTTGCAGGGAAATGCCAGTCCCCGGCACAACGATACCAGAACCAAACTTCCGATAGTTACTCTGTATCATAGAAATCATATTGCCTTCGCCATCAGCTGCTGCCAGATATACTGTGCCGCCGCTAGGCAAAGTTCCCGGTTGCGGTAAGATGGCTTCTGCGGGATTAAATTGAGCCCGTCTCCCCGCTGCAAACTCCTCAGAGAGTAAATCCGCCACCTTGGCCTGCATAAAACGAGGGTCGCTAATATATGCTTTGCCGTCGCTAAAGGCTAATTTTAATGCTTCGATTTGTTGGTGATAGGCAGCGGCTGTATCCTTGGCTGCAATGTCCATACCATTTAAAGTGTTCAGGGCCATCAGGGCAACGAGACCTTGTCCGTTGGGTGGGATTTCCCATACATCATAGCCCCGATAATTAACGCTAATCGGGTCAACCCATTCCGTAGCAAAAGCAGCTAAATCCTCTTTACGAATAAATGCGTTATGTTTCCGAGAGAAAGCGTCGATTTTTTCTGCTAATTCTCCACGGTAAAAAGCTTCCCCATCAGTTTCAGCAATGAGCCGAAGCGTTGCACCTTGGGCAGGACAACGCCAATATTCCCCTGCAACGGGAGCCTTGCCCTCACTGTTGGTAAAGGTGTCAAAGAAAGGTTCTAATACTTCTCCCCAGTCTTTACTGCGATAATAGGCAATTTCATTGCGCCAGTACTTCGCCACGATGGGGGAAACAGGAAACCCTTCTTCTGCATAACGGATAGCCGGCGCTAAAGTTTCAATGAGCGGTAAACGGCCAAACTTCTTCGCAAGAGCTGCCCAGCCAGCAGGCGCTCCTGGCACCGTTACGGAAAGGAACCCCTCGGACGGCATTTCCGTAATGCCTCGTTCCTGCAAAGCTTCAATAGAAGCAAGTCCTGGCGCAAAGCCACTAGAATTCATTCCATGGAGCTTGCCCCCTGTCCAGATAAGAGCAAAGTTGTCGCCGCCAATACCATTAGAGGTAGGCTCTACTACTGTGAGACATGCTGCCGTTGCAATAGCGGCGTCGATAGCGTTACCACCTTTTTGCAAGATGGAAAGACCAGCTTGAGCCGCAAGGTTTTGCGAAGTAGCAACCATACCGTTTTTCGCAAAGGTTGCAAACCGCTTAGAGGTATAGGGATAATACATGGCGTCCAAATTCATATCTATTTCATCCTTTCCTTATAAGATATAGAAGCAGTAAGTATCTTTCTCGTACATGGTGACACGATCTGTCATCCTGAGCTTTAGCGAAGGATCTTTTTCACCTGGCTTTATTTTACTAAAAAAATCCCCACCTTTCAACTAGGCAACGACAATCGTTCTTTAAGATAAGTTATTGCTTTCTCAGGCAGCATTTGGTAAAATAGAGATACTAGTATAGGCTTAACATATGTCTATATCATAAATTTAAGGAGGACTTTCCAGATGAAGATGAAAAAATCTCTTGCGCTCTTGTTATCTTTAGGGCTCGTTGCTTTTGCTTTCACTGGCTGCGGCAATAAAGATAACGACGACCAAAAACAGGACGATGGTAAACAAGAAGCTGCTTCCAGCTATGTATGGGGCTCTGCTTCCTTAGGCTCTAACGGTTATGTTATTATTGAGTCCTTTGTTACTACGATTAACAAAAACAAAGAAGCTGTTCCCTTCCAAAACTCTTCTGTAGCTACTGGTGGCGGTGCTGAAAACATGCAGCTTTTGGATGACAACGAAATCCAATTCGGTCAAGGCATGAGCTCTGATATGGCTAATGCCAAAAACGGCTTGGAACCATACGGCAAAGTAATCGAATTCAACCAAATTTTAGGCTATCAAAACTCTGACTTGCCTATCGTTGTATTCGAAGACTCCGCTTATCAAAAACCAGAAGACCTGAAAGGTGCAAAAATCGCTGTAGGTCCTGCTAATGGCGGTGCAGCTTTCGTTGCAAAAATTCTCTTTGAAGAATTAGGCATGTCTGATGATGTTACCTTTGTTTATGGCTCTTGGCAAGAATGCGCTGACGCTTTGAAAGTAGGTCAAGCTGACGCTGCTGTCAACTACCACATCAATGGTAAATATGTAACTTCTGTATTCCAAGAATTATACGAAACAAAACCAATGCGGGCTATCGGTGTTGACCCTGCTGTTATCGAAAGCTTAGTTGAAAAACACGAAGGCTTATTCGTTTCTAAAATCTTAGACGGCGCTTATCCTGCATATAAAGGCGAACAACCTTGCGTAGGTACCACTGCAGTTCTCTGCTGCCGGGCTGATGTGCCGGAAGATGTTGTTTACACTGTTACCAAAATCATTTTGGAAAATGTTGACAAAGTAACTGAAATGGCTCCTACCCAATTAGATGGCTTCAGCAAAGAAATGGCAATCAATACTTTAGTACCAGGGTATCCTATCCACCCAGGTGCTGCAAAATACTTCAAAGAAGCTGGTCTCTGGACTGACGATATGGTAATGGCTGAATAATTTATAGCTCCATAGTTTTATAGTTTATATAAGAAACGCTGGGAGAGTAATCTCTCCCAGCGAATTCTTACCAGATATGAACGATTGTCATTCTGAGCCATAGCGAAGCAGCCATACCATTCTCAGCATGACAGTAATACTTTAAATTAAATCAGAAAACTAGTAAGGGTTGTTCGTTTTAGAAAGAATGAAATGGACAACCTTTCTTAAAATATTGGTAATAAAAATCCTGAAAAGAAAGGTGGTTTTCCCCGTGACAGACCAGGAAAAACCTGCCTCCACAACAGAACAACCAGAAGTACAAGCCGCACCTAAAAGCAGCTTTGATACTTCTTTCTTGATGAAGTTTATTTCCATTTTCGCGCTAGTGGTAGCTGTTTACCACTTCTTAAACGCCCGCTTTATGTTCTGGGCCCTAGACCAACACAAAGCCATTCACTTAGGCACTGGCCTTGTTTTGGTATTCTTACTCTCCACTAAAAATAAATCTAAGTTTTATAAAATCATTTCTTATGCACTAGCAGCGCTCTCAGCTGGTGTGGCGATTTACACAGCCATGAATTATTATGCCATCCAAGCCCGTATCACACCTAACGACGCAGACTTGATTTTAGGCATTCTCACAGTGCTCTTGGTGTTAGAAGGCACTCGGCGTTCTTGGGGGCCTATTATCCCAGCTATCGTACTGCTTGCTATTGCTTATGCAGCTTTTGGTAATTATTTACCGGGGATATTCTATCACGGGGGACTCAGACTCTCTCGTATCATCGCTTATATTTGCACCAATTTCACCGGTATTTACGGTTCTCTTTCCAGCTCTGGTGCTATGGAAGTATTCATGTTTGTCCTTTTGGGCTGCCTTTTGGAAGCCTCTGGCGGCATCGACTTCTTTATGAAAATCTCCAAAGGCATCGGTAGCCGGTTCCGTTCCGGCCCAGCACAAACAGCCGTTATCGCCAGCGGTTGCATGGGTACCATCTCTGGTTCTATTGCTGCCAATGTTGTTACCACTGGTAGCATCACCATTCCCATGATGATTAAGACCGGTTATTCCAAAGAATTTGCAGGAGCCGTAGAAACCTGCGCCTCCACCGGCGGACAGCTCATGCCGCCTGTTATGGGGGTAGCAGCGTTCCTGATTGCCTCCTCTACCAGCCTTCCTTACATCACCATTTGTAAGATGGCACTGTACCCGGCTCTGGTTTATTTCTTATACCTTTGCTTCAGCATTCAGATTAAAGCCTTAAAGCTCCATCTGCCAAAAGGTGAAAAGGTATCCGAAACCAAACAAGCCTTCAAGGAAAACGGTCATTTGCTGTTGTTCTTGCCGGTACTGATTTATCTCTTATCCATCAGCACACCGCCAGCCATTGCCGCCTTCTGGACTTGCGTTGCTCTTATTGGCCTGGTAGCAGCCAAAAAGCTAGTTACTTGCAAAGGTGATATGCACCGCTTCTTTGTAGAAATGAAAGAATTTTTATATTTGGGCTTTAAAGACGGTGCGATCCAAGGGACCAAAATTGGTTTGATTTTAGCTTGCCTTGGCATTATGGTAGAAATTTTCGTTATTACCGGTTTCGCTCAGAAAATGTCCTTCCAGATGATTGAACTTTCTGGCGGCATTTTACCATTACTTCTCTTCTATGTAGCGCTTACCTGTATCTTGTTTGGTATGGGCATGCCCACTACTGGAGCATATCTGGTAGTATCTATTTTAGCAGCACCAGCATTGGTTACCTATGGCATTCCCCTGGCTGCGGCTCACTTCTTCGTGTTCTATTACGGCCTCATGGCCTCTGTTACCCCACCAGTAGGGGTAGGGGCAATTGTCGCCAGCGGTATCTCTAATGGTAACTATATGAAAACCGCTATCGAAGCTACCCGGTTAGCCCTTCCTGGTTTTGCCCTGCCGGTATTCTTCATCTACCGTCCAGAAATTCTCTGGATAGATGCAGGTTTTGTCAGTGCAACCCTTGCTTTTTTAAGCGCTCTTATTGCTTGCGCATGTGTAGCAGTGCTCTTAGAACGGTTTTATCTCACCAAGCTGCGCCTTTGGCAGGCAGCTGTGCTCCTGGTTATTTTAGCACTAACCATCGACCCAGGCGCTCTCACTTCTATTGCAGGGATTGCCGCTTTTGTGGCGCTTACGGTCATCCAATACAAACAATATAAAAATGAATATGACCTAACAGCACCACCAATTTTACAAAATCAACCGAAAGTAAAATAACACACAAAACATGGAGGGCAGGAAAAGAGTAATTTCCTGTCCTTTTTACAAGAAATCATAGATTTTTGCGCAATACTATCATACCTATCTAAAGGAGGTTTTTTCCTATGTCTAAATTATTTTATCATGCCAATCTCATCGACGGTGTTCAAGACCAACCGATAACAGACGCCTGGCTGCTTGTAGATGAAAAATCCGGTACCATCACAGCAGTAGGCACAGGGGATTGCAGCAAAGAAAAAGCAAATCTCGCCCCGGAAGATATCGTAGATGTGCAGGGGGCCTACATCGTTCCCGGCCTTATTGACTGTCATGTCCACACCATGCGAGACGGTAGCCATAGCCCAGATACCATCCTCCGCACCGAACGACCAGAAATCATCGCCATTCGCTGCATCCGCAATGCCCAACGACACTTGGAAGTAGGCATCACCACGATCAAAGATAACGGCTCCCCGGGACTTTCCGCTATCTCTGCCAAGAAGGCCTTTGATATGGGGCTTTTCGTAGGTCCACATATGCTAGCAGCAGGCGCTCCTATCATCATGACCGGCGGACACTTTAAGACTGGCGGCGTAGAAATAGACGGCGCAGACGAAGCTAGAAAAGAAGCTCGTCTCCACCTGAAAAACGGCGCAGACTTTATTAAAATGCTAGCCAGCGGCGGTATTAATTCTCCAAAAGGCGAAGAGCCCGGCTCCCCAGAGCTTACTGTAGAAGAAATGCGAGCAGCTGTAGAAGTAGCCCATGCCAAAGGCCGCATCGCTTCTATCCACGCAGAAGGCTTAGAAGGTATCCGCAATGCCTTAGTCGCCGGTGCCGATACCATTGAGCACTGTTGCTGTGCAGACGATGACTGCATTGCAAAATTTGTTAAACAAGGTACTTACATGATACCTACGATTAAAGCCATCCGCATTGTTGCAGAAGAAGACCTAGGTCTTCCTGCCCAAGTAGTAGAAAAAGCCAAAAAGATTGCCGCCGTCCACTTCCCCGTGCTAGAAAAAGCCATCAAAGCTGGGGTAAAGATTGCCACCGGCACCGACTCTTGCTCTCCTGGTTTCCCACCAGAACGATACTTTGAAGAACTCCTATGTTATGAAGAAGCCGGCATGACCAGAATGGAAGTTATTAAAACTTCTACTGCCAATGCAGCAGAGGCCATTGGCTTAAAAGATGAGCTAGGCACCTTGCGACCAGGCTTACGGGCAGATTTTCTCATCTTAGAGGCAAACCCCTTAGACGATTTAAGAAATCTCAGAAAGCAGCGAGATATTTATCATGATGGCAAACGGGTAGCGTTGCCCTTAGTCTGCCCATTACCATAAGAAGCAAGTTATTTGACTTCTAAAATATCTTTTGTTATAATAAGCGCAATTCATCCATCTGATTTGTTGAGGCGTTCGGAAGTTACCCCTGTGGTGCAGCAATCGCTGCATGGTAGCTTTCCGTCCGCCTCTTTTTTGAAACTACCCGAGAAAATTAGAAAGGCGGACGACCAGTGAAACAGGATTTGACAAAAGGCAGCATTGCCAAAACTTTAGCACTGTTTACCATTCCCCTCATCTTAAGCGGCCTTTTGCAGCAGCTTTTCAACTGGGTGGACGCCTTCATCGTGGGCAATGTAGAAGGAGAAAGTGCCCTTGCCGGCATCGGCGCCACCACCTCTCTCTATAATTTATTTGTGACAGTCATTGTCGGTTTCACCTCAGGCATCTCGGTGCTCACCGCCCAACGCTATGGCATGGGGGAACGAGAACAGCTAAAAGACATTTTATCCTCTTTTGTTTTCCTGCTAGGCGCCGCGTTTCTAGCTATCACAGCCATCGGCATCCCGCTGACAGCACCCATCCTTACGCTTTTGGATACTCCAGCAGATATTTTTTCCATTGGCAAAAGCTACATGCAAATCATGTTCCTAGGCATCCCCTGCCTTGCCATTTATAATGTGTATGCAGCCGTACTCAGAGGCCTAGGGGATAGCAGAGCCCCCTTTTTATCTGTCTTGGTTTGCTCTGGACTTAATGTCCTTTTAGATATCCTCTTCGTCGTGGTACTGCCTTATGGCGCCACAGGTGCAGCGGCAGCTACTGTCATTTCCCAGGCCGCCATGACGCTCTTCGTCATTGGTTACACCCTCCGGAAATATCCTCTATTACGCTTCCCTTTCAGAAGAAGCTCTCCCAATGGACTTATTTTATCCAGCGGCACCATGTTTAGCTTGCCGCCGGCGGTACAAGCAGGCACCACCTCACTGGGAAATATTTTCCTGCAGCGCTTTATGAATGGGTTCGGTGAACAAACAGTCGCTGCCATCACCACAGCCTACCGCGTCGATTGTGTCATTATTCTGCCCATTATTAATTTCGGCTCCGGCATCGCCACCATTGTCGCCCAAAACATCGGCGCCGGCAATGAGAAACGAGCCCAAGAAACACTAAAAACAGGCACCATAATGATTGGCATCATCGCCCTTTGTCTTACAGCCATCGTATTATTTGCCGGCGGACCCCTCATCGCCCTCTTTGGGCTCACAGCAGAGTCCGTTGCCATTGGCAAAGCCTTCTTCCAATCTATCGCTGTCTGCTACATCGTCTATGGACTGGCCATGGCAGTGCGGGGTTATCTAGAGGGCCTAGGAGATATGCTTTTTTCAGGCCTTGCCGGTATCACCGCCCTTGCTGTCCGCATTGGTGCGTCCTATGGATTTGCCGACAGGTTTGGTAACCTGGTCATCGGCTATGCAGAGGCCTTTTCTTGGCTGGTGTTGCTAGCCATCTATCTCTGTCGCTTTTGTCTGAAGAACAAACATAGGCAATCACTAAAACAACCGTAATAAACGATTACAAAAATCTCCTTTCTAGTATTTCTATGATTTTGACACATTCGTTCAAGAGGCCCCAGAGCAATAAATGATAACAAAGGGAGTTTTATTATGATTATTCCAGAAATCGAAACGCGCCGCAGTATCCGCAAATTCCAACCCCAGGAAGTGCCCCAAGAAACCATAGAACAGCTTATTGCCGCCGCACGGCTTGCCCCCTCCGGCACCAATAAGCAGCCTTGGAAATTCATCATCTACCGAGGGGAAGCAAAGGTGCAGCTAACCGCAAAAATGGCAGCAGGCCTAGCCCGAGAAGAGCTAGGAGAGGATATGGTCTTAAAGGACTCTCGCTGGGGACTGCCCGACGCGAAGAACACCTTGCGCATTATGGAAGAAGCGCCTATCCTCATTGCTGTGCTCAACACTTGCGGCAGGTCTATATTGACGCCTCTTACCAGGGACCAACGGGTCACAGAAATCGTGGATAGCCTCTCCATCGGTGCTGCCATCGAAAACATGCTGCTCCAAGCAGAACGAGAAGGCGTCGCCACCCTCTGGATTGCCAATACCTGTTTTGCCTACCCAGAGCTAGTGGAATACATCGGCACCGAGCACCAGCTTATCGGCGCTATCGCTATAGGCTACGCCGCCGAGAGCCCCGCCCCTCGCCCCCGGAAGCCTCTTACAGAAATCCTCGAATACCGAAAATAGGCCACGGATGACGCCACTTTGTGCAAAAACGAAACCTACTACTTCTTAGGCAAAAGTAACTGTCAGAAGTAGTCCGTAGTTTTTTGTACCGCGTGGCATGACAGGTCATCCTGAGGCGCTTTAAGATCCTTCGCATTCGCTAACGCTCTGCTCAGGATGACAATCAGAAGTACACACTGCCTCTATATGTCATCCTGAGGAACACAGTGACGAAGGATCTTATCCCCCTACTCATCAAAAGAATAATTATTTAATTCCTCAATCATAATCTTCTGCCACTAAATCTGTTTGATACACTTCTGCCATAATTTTCATTCCCAAACGAAGTCCATCCAAAAACATATAGGCGATATCCCATTCTGTTTCCAGATATCTCGCGTCTGACATTTCATTAAACGCCTTCCCATACTTTGGGTCCATTTTCTCTAAAGCTTCTCCTATCCAATCATAACGGATTTTTTGTTCATGTAATAAATCCTTATGTTCCTCTAAAATTGGTTCATATCTTGCTCGCGGGTCTATTTCTCCTTTATACAGTTGATATAAAATACTTTTCATCCTATTTTCCCCTTTCTATTTTCCTTCTGCTTTTCAACTCCATTATAGCAATTAAAAAACCACCATATTGCGATGTGTTGCAATATACGAAAGTCGCTTAATATTAATTTTTTTAAGGAGTTGAAAACCATGCATACTATGCTTGCCCATATGAAACTAAGCGATACCACAAAGAAGGGTATTGACCAGCTCTATAAGCGGCTTTATGCTCCTTTTGAAAAGAACCTATGGATTTTCTTTAACCTGGGCTACGACTGCTGCCAGGCATAAGATTTAAAATAAAAAACTTAAATTTTTCTCTGGTAAAAAATGAAAAAATGATTATAATAAGAAGAAACCGAAATAATAGTTTTATTTTCAAACTATTATTTAACATAAAGGAGCATCTAATTATGGGTCACCATACGATTAAAAATGGCTATCAAAGTTTTGCCGATCGGCTTAATCTCTTACCTCAGGGAGCTCCGCAGACCGAGGCCCTCTTTCCCCTTTTGCGTGCTCTGGTCAGCGAGAAAGAGGCCGAGATCCTCTCCCTCTTGCCCGTTCGTCCTTTTTCCGTGGAAAAAGCGGCCAAGGCTCTGAAAAAACCAGTCACCGAAACAGAAAAAATCCTCACCGATTTAGCATCCAAAGCCATGCTCCTGGATGTAACAGACCCCGCAGGCAACAGGCAATTCATTCTGCCACCACCCATGGCAGGCTTCTTTGAGTTTTCCCTTATGCGCATGGGAGGACAAAGGGACCAAAAGCAAATCTCTGCCCTTCTTTATGAATATCTCAATGTAGAAGAAGATTTCGTCCGAGAATTATTCGTCACCAATACCAAACTAGGCCGCATATTGGTCAACGAAAAAGCTTACGAACAAAGTAAAGACAAGGAACAAGACGAAAACATCCCCCACGAACTGCACATCTTAGACTATGAACGGACCAGTCATATTTTAAAGAGCGCCGGCACCATCGCCGTGGGCACCTGCTATTGTCGGCATAAAATGCTCCATATGGGCAAAAACTGCGACGCGCCGCTGGATGTGTGTCTCACCCTAGGCAATACCGCCAAATCGTTAATCAAATATGGACATGCCAGAGAATTAACCTTGTCTGAAGCTATGGACGCCATCGAACTTTCCCAGGAGCACCACCTGGTGCAAATCGGCGAAAACGAGCAAAAGGACATGCCCTTCATCTGCAACTGTTGCGGCTGCTGCTGTGAAGCGCTCCTAGCTATCAAGCGCTTTGGCACACTCAATTCTATTAATACTACTTCTTTCCTGCCGCAAGTATCAGATAACTGTATCGGCTGTGGCAAGTGTGCGAAAATCTGTCCGGTAGACTGTATCCAGCTGGAGAAAATCCCTCTGACAGAAACAGAACTCTCAGAGCCCAATGACTTCACCGTCACGAAACAGGAAAGCAAGCGCACCATCAGCAAAAAGCAAGGAAAATACCGTATCCGCCTCACCATAGACGAGTCCGTCTGCCTGGGCTGCGGCTTATGCGTGCAGGCCTGTCCTACCCAGGCCATTACCCTGCGGCAGCGGGAAAACACTATCATCACCCCGGTTACTGCCTCACACCGCATCGTTCTTGCCGCTATCGACAAGGGCAGGCTGGCTAATCTCATCTTTGATAATCAAGCTTTCGCCAGCCACCGGGCTATGGCCGCCATCCTTGGCGCCATCTTAAAGCTACCGCCAGCCAAGCAATTGCTAGCCAAGGAGCAAATCCGCTCCCACTATCTTGCCAATTTGCTGGATAAAAAATAAAATTGTCTTTTGGCGAAAAATTGCTATAATAGAAATAATAGGAACTATTAAAAAAACTGTTAAAAACGATGATGGGGGCGCAAGCATGAATTGTTTTCAAGAAGCAAAGCGTATCGTGGTAAAAGTAGGCACATCTACCCTGACCCATGCTACTGGCATTATCAATATCCGCCGCATGGAGCACCTGGTAAAGGTTCTAGCTGATATTAAAAACTCTGGCAGAGAATTAGTAGTGGTAACCTCTGCTGCTATTAGCGTAGGTGTAGGGAAACTAGGTCTAAGCGAAAAGCCAAAAGACATGCCCTCGAAACAGGCTGCTGCTGCCGTGGGCCAGTGCGAGCTCATGTATCTTTATGACAAGGCATTTTCCGAATACAATCACACCGTATCTCAGCTGCTCTTGACCAGAGATATGATGGAAAACGACCACTGGAAACAAAATATTAAAAATACTTTTTGCCGTCTCTTAGAGATGGGGGCTATCCCTATCGTCAACGAAAACGATACCGTCAACACGGAAGAAATCGAGTTTGGCGATAACGATACTTTATCAGCCCTGGTTGCCACCCTAGTAGAGGCAGACGCTCTGATTATTATGAGTGATGTAGACGGCCTTTATACGGAAAACCCTCGGAAAAATCCAGTAGGCGCCAAGCTTATCCCTACCGTCACCGAAATTGACGACCGCATACTTGCTATCGCCCAAGGGGCTGGCACCGCTTTCGCCACTGGCGGCATGATTACCAAGCTTCATGCAGCAGATATTGCCATGCAGGCGGGTATCGATATGGCCATCATCAGCGGCGACCACCCGGAAAATCTCTACCGTCTTTTTGACGGAGAACCACTCGGCACCCATTTCGTCGCTCAAAAATAATTATTTCAATTATTTCTATTAGGAAGAAGGTGTATCCATGGCAAACGCAAAACTTTCCCCCTTAGAAACCTTAGCAGCCTCTGTCAAAAACAGCGCTAAAACATTAAATATCGCCCCCTCTGCAAAGCGCAATGAGGCCATCAGCCGTATCGCCAAGAACCTGCTGGCACGGCAAGCAGAAATCTTAGCTGCTAACGCAAAAGATATTGCCGCTGCAAAAGAAAACGGCATTGCTGCTGCAATGATAGACCGTCTTTCTCTGACAGAAGACCGCATCAAAGCCATCTCTGCTGCCTGCAAACAAGTGATAAGCCTACCAGACCCACTGGGAAAGGCGGACTTTGGCACCACCTTACCAAACGGCCTGGAAATGGTGCGGGTAAAAGTACCCCTTGGCGTCATCGGTATCATTTATGAGGCTCGCCCCAATGTAACGGTAGACGCCGCTGTTCTTTGCCTGAAGTCTGGTAACGCTTGCCTCTTAAAAGGGGGCAAGGAAGCCCTCCACTCAAATATGATATTGCGGGATATTATGCAGCAATCCCTAGAGGAAGCAGGTCTTCCTACCCATTGTATCGCACTGGTAGAAGACACCGCCAGAGAAACGACCACCCAGATGATGCGGCTCAATGGCTATCTGGATGTGCTCATTCCCAGAGGTGGGGCAGGTCTTATCCGCGCAGTAGTAGCCAATGCCACCGTCCCAGTTATCGAAACTGGCGTAGGCAACTGTCACATCTATGTAGATGAAACAGCGGACCTTGCCATGGCAGTAAACATCATCGACAATGCGAAAACATCTCGTCCCAGCGTGTGCAATGCAGTAGAGACCATCCTCATCCACGAAGCAATAGCACCACAGCTCTTGCCCCTGCTAAAAGAACAGCTGGATAAGCACCAAGTAACCTGGCGCGGCTGTCCCAAGACCGAGGAAATCCTGGGCATGGCCATCCAACCGGCTACCGAAGAGGACTACACCACCGAATATAACGACTACATCATTTGCTGCAAAATCGTGCAGGATATGACAGAGGCTTTAGCCCATATCGACCGCTATTCCACCCGCCATTCGGAAGCCATTATTACCAACGACTATGAACGAAGCCAGGAATTTACCAGAAAAGTAGACGCCGCTGCCGTCTATGTCAATGCTTCCACCCGCTTTACAGATGGCGGGGAGTTTGGCTTTGGTGCGGAAATCGGCATCTCTACCCAGAAGCTCCACGCCCGAGGTCCTATGGGGCTAGACCAGCTCACCAGTTGGAAATATATCCTCCGCGGCAATGGACAAATCCGCAAGTAGTGCTATCCTCTACAAAAGAGCTAGGCTACACCCATATACATTCTGATATATCTAATCTTATAAAGAAAAGAGGCATCCACTATTATGACTGAAAAAAACAATTCATCTGCAATCGACCAATTATTATCTGAGAGAATTAAATCCACTCCGCCATCTTTTGTAAGAAGTATTTTAAAAGTTGCTGTTGACCCAGAAATCATTTCTTTCGCCGGAGGTCTGCCAAATCCTGTTTCTTTTCCTCAGGAAGACTTGCTCAAATCTATGGAACGGATTGTAAAAACCTATGGAGACAAAGTATTCCAATACTCTGTAACTGCTGGCATTTCAGAATTACGAGGACTTCTCGCTGAGCGCTACAACAAACGCTATGGAGTAAACTTGACCGAAGACAACATCCTCATCACCACTGGTTCTCAGCAGGCTCTGGACTTAATCGGCAAAGTGCTCCTCAATGACAACGATGGCGTTATCGTAGAAAAACCAAGTTATCTAGGCGCCATCCAAGCCTTCTCCCAATATCATCCTACCTTTTACCCAGTAAATCTGACAGAAGAAGGACTAGATTTAAATCAATTAGAAGAAGCATTAACCCATGAAAATATCAAATTTGTCTATGCGATCCCAGACTTCCAAAATCCAACTGGTCTTACCTATTCTGCTGAAAACAGAAAGAAAGTCTGCGAAATCTTACAAAAGCATAATATTGTCTTAATCGAAGACGACCCATACGGCGACTTACGCTTCACTGGAGAACGCCTACCATACATTGGCCTGGGTAAACACCCCAACAGCATTGTCCTGGGTACCTTCTCAAAGACTGTGACCCCTGGTATGCGCATCGGTTTCATCGTATCCGAAAATAAAGACCTGTTAAAAAACATCTCTATTTCCAAAGAAGCCAGCGACCTGCACACCAATGTGTTCTCTCAATATTTAATTTATGATTATCTCAGCAACAATGATGTAGACGCACACATTAACGATATCAAAAATTTATACCAAAGCCAGGCCCAAGCCATGTTGGATGCAATGGCAGAATACTTCCCTGATACCGTATCCTATACCAAGCCAGACGGCGGTATGTTTATCTGGGCAACCCTACCAGAAGGCGTTAGCGCTCTAGAACTGTTCCCCAAAGCACTAGAAAAGAAAGTAGCCTTCGTGCCAGGGGACCCCTTCTACATTAACCAGAAAAATGTCAATACCATGCGGCTGAACTATACCAATGCCGACAGCGACACCATCCGGGAAGGCATTCGCAGATTAGGCGAACTCTTAAAAGAATTATAAAATAAATAAGAATAAAAAAAGAGAACGGCTTTGCCGTTCTCTTTTTTTATTCTTATAATGTGCTGTAAAGACCACACAAAGCATTGATACAACCTTCTACACCTAGCTTATCTACATTTAAGCAGATATCATAGTTCAGTGGGTCAGACCAACTTTGTTTGGTATGATAATAATAAGAGTCTTTTCTCTTTTGTTCTTTCTTCTTAATGGCACGGATAGCAGCAAACTCGCTTAAGCCTTCTGTCTTCATCACATAATCGATTTTAAAATCCATAGACCCAATCAGCTTTACCCGCAAAAGCTTAATTGGTTCATCTTTTAAGGCAAAATTCCCACAACGGCCTACTACGATATAGTCCTTTTCTTGGGCAGCTTTTACCAATACATCTTTTTGCAAGGAATAAAGAACATCGCTGACAGTAGTAGCTTTTGGTGCATGTTCATTGCCGATAGAAACCCGTTTATAAAAGGCTAAGTTAGGAGATTTTTCATCTACACGTTCTAAAACGCCTGGTTCGATGCCACCGTGTTCGATTGCCATATTTACCAGGTTACGGTCATAGTAGTCAATACCCAACCGTTTTGCTGTTTCAGAAGCAATTTCAGAACCACAGCAACCATATTCACGGTTCATGGTAATTACTTTATGCATATCTGTCATATCAAATCAACTCCTTAATTATTTCACATGCGCTATTGATACAACCAATCATTCTGCATCACATAGTCATGATGATATGCTTTTTACTATTATATCAGAAAAATTTTTAACATTCAATCACCCAATGGCCGCCTAGCAGAAAAAAAATAAAAATTTCTTGCAGGATTTTACCAAAAAGTTCCTCCCCCTTTTTGGTTAAAAAAGAAAGATTGCGGCACACTAGAAAAGGACCCCCAAAATCCAAAGATTAACATTTTCTTTCGCCGGTGTAAATAACTAGGAAAACGCCCAATATAAAACCCAGTTTTTCTAATTATTTATTAGCGGCCGTAAATAAACTCTTTGCAATTACCCCAAAAGGCAGTGCAAAGAGTTTTTTGCATAGAGGACAGAAAACAAGCCGCTATGCTTCATAAATACCGCTTAATACTGCCTCTGCCAATATGTGGCCCTGCATAGCCCGACATAGCTCATTATAGAAGAAACCATTTTTCAGTGGCAATAAGGTATCCAGCGCATAGACCTTTAAATCATAGATATGAGGTTGATCCGGCGGTGCCATACCGCCATAGACAGCAGCCTCTTCTCTCGTCATATTCCCATGGCTATAGCGACTATTTACCCCTTGGATAAAACCTGTCGCCGTAATACTTTCATTTTCCGCTAAGCTGGTATGAGTCAGATTGGCCACCAACCAGTGGAGCCACACAAAACCACACACCGGCACAGCGTCCATATCGTCAAAAACAATTACATAGGATTTTGTTCCTACCGGCGCGTCGTGGATTTCCAGAGGAATAGAATAAGTGGGCATAGCATCTTTTCCAAACTGTGTACCTCGCTTGCCGTAAATATCCTTCCAGTGCCCTCGCTCATCTAATCCACTGCTAGTTATATACATAAAAAGACCTCCTTATCAGTTCATCAATGATATTGCTTTATTGCAATAGATAAGCTCCACTAATTTTATTTGCTATTTTCTACAAAAAGTATATAATAAAATTTAAGTTTTGTAAAAGTGGGAGGTAGAACATGACAATTTTTAATGTATTAGATGTAACGGATATCCCTACCAATCCTCATGAAGAGGAACGATCCAATCTACTGTGTGCCGGCAAAACAGGTCGGATTGAACGCCTAGTCTCTACCGGCCAAATCTCTCCAGCTGGCTTTTGGTATGACCAAGTAGAAGACGAGTGGATTGTTCTTTTATCTGGAGAAGCGCACATCGCCTTTGAGAATGAGCAAGTCCAACTCAAAGCCGGCGACTCCCTACTCATCCCTGCCCACAAAAGACATCGAGTGGAATACACCAGCACCACACCGCCCTGCATTTGGCTTTGCGTCTTTGGGCACTACCACTCTGAAGAAAACTTTGGATGATAACCACAAAGTACGAAAAAACAACAAACTGCTTCCGACAATTACATGAGACACGGGAAAAAATTCGTATGGGCTCGTAGATAGCAGCATAGTAAGTCACCCTGAGCCTAGCCGAAGGGTCCTAAAATCAGTATCATAATGAGAAAATAAATAATGCTTTTTCAAACGAGAGAAAGCTAACATCGAAAAAGACTGCCATCTTTGGCAGTCCTTTTTATTTAGCAGTTACAGTTTGGGTCATCGCAGCAATGGCCGTTATGGTGATGATGAGAATGATTGCAGCAACCATCCTCTTTTTTTACCAACCGTTGTTCATTACCTGCTTCATCCACCATGACTACATTATCTAGCTGAGAAATAAGGCTTGCCTTCATAGCGTCGATATATTCTCGGCGCAGCGCCTGCTGCTCTATTTTCTCCCCGTCGGTTAATCCTTCACCTTTGGCCTTTCTCGCTAGTTCATTGATCCGCTCTATTTTAGACTGATCCAATCAAAACACTCCTCTCTTTCCCTTTTCCTGTTAGCATACCGCTTGCGAGAAAATTTATACACTATCGTTATCCCACTTGCAACATTTACCCTGCTCATTCTTTTGCTAAGAAATTTAAAATTTCTCCCGCATTATCATCAGGCTTTGCTTTAGGGTAAATCTTGATAATGGTTCCTGCTTCATCTATAACAAAAGTAGAACGAACTACACCAAAGCTGACTTTGCCATACATTTTCTTTTCCTGCCATACGCCATAAGCCTGGATAGCTTCTTTTTCCACATCCGCAAGGAGGATAAACGGCAACTCGTATTTGGTAATAAATTTCTCGTGGGAAGCCTCACTGTCTTTACTGATGCCGATGACAACAATATCTTTGGCTTGAAAGTCTGCATAGCGTTCTTTGAAGGCACAAGCCTGTCTGGTACAGCCTGGCGTATTATCTTTCGGATAAAAATACACTACCACCTTTTTACCACGAAAATCTGATAACCGCACTAATTCACCCTTTTCATTGGGCAGCGCAAAATCCGGTGCCTGCATACCTACTTCTAACATACTATAAATCCTCCATATATCCAAAATTAATTCCCTTTTCTACCTCTTTCTACCTCCCAAATCCTGCGCGAGAGACAGTCAGTCACTTCCCAGCAGGATGTGGCTATATAATTTTGGTAGTCCAGTCTTCCACACTCCAGATGTCTGTCACCAAGTCCTGATAAAACTCCGGCTCGTGACTAACCAAGAGGACCGTGCCCTTAAAGGCAGCAATGGCGTCATGGAGAGACTCTTTGGCGTCTACATCCAAGTGATTGGTCGGTTCGTCCAAGACCAGGAGATTGACTTCCTTTTGCATCAACTTACACAAACGAACTTTCGCATTTTCTCCACCGGAAAGCACCTTCATCAGGCTGGAGATATGGTTGGCTGTCAGTCCACAACGAGCCAACTCCCCACGGACTTCACTATTAGAAAGGTGAGGAAACTCACTCCATACTTCTTCCAGAGCCGTCTTATCAGAGTTTTCCTCCTCCTGCTGGAAATAGCCTACCTCTACAAACTGCCCATGGGTCACTTGCCCAGATACCGGCGGGATAATCCCCAATAAAGTTTTCAATAAAGTAGATTTTCCCAGACCATTAACGCCGCGGATAGCGATTTTCTGATTGCGTTCCACTAGTAAATTTAAAGGACGAGTCAGGGGCATATCATAGCCGATGACCAAATCTTTTACCACAAGTACCTCTCTATCTGGCGTGCGGCCTTCCCGGAACCGGAAAGAAGGCTTGATCTTCTCTCTGGATTTTTCAATAATATCCAGCTTGTCCAGGCGTTTCTGACGGCTGCGGGCTAGGTTTGCCGTGGCAGCCCGAGCCTTGTTTTTGGCGATAAAGGTTTCCAGATTTGCGATTTCCTTCTGCTGCCGCTCGTATGCCTGGTCCTGCTGCTGTTTCTTGAGGGCATGCATTTCCATGAATTGATAATAATTTCCTGTGTAACGCGTCAGCGTTGCGTCCTCTACATGGTAAATCACATTGGTTACTTCATTCAGGAACGGCACATCGTGGGAGACCAGGATAAAGGCATTTTTATAGTTTTTCAGGAAGTTTGTCAGCCAACGGATATGGTTTTCATCCAGGAAGTTAGTAGGTTCGTCTAATATCAAAATCATCGGGTTCTGCAGCAATACCTTGGCTAAAAGAACTTTTGCCCGCTGCCCACCGGAAAGGTCTGTCACATCTCTATCCAGGCCGATTTCCCCTAAGCCCAGGCCATTGGCATATTCTTCGATTTTCGCATCAATCATATAGAAGCCATTGTTTTCCAAGCTTTCCTGGATATCGCCCACATCTTCTAGAAGACGGTTCATCTCTTCTTCCGAGCAATCCGCCATTTTATCATAATCCGCCAGCATTTCCGCTTCCAGGTCATACATATACTGGAAGGCTTCCCGCAGCACTTCCCGGATAGTTTTCCCTTGAGAAAGGGTGCTGTACTGGTCTAAAAAGCCAGTGGTAATCCGTTTGCACCAGCTGATTTTTCCTTCGTCTGGCATGAGTTTGCCGGTAATAATATTCAAAAAGGTAGATTTTCCTTCGCCATTAGCCCCTACCAGGCCGATATGCTCTCCCTTTAACAGGCGGAAGGAGGCGTCGTCTAAGATTTGTCTGCCGCCGAAACTATGGCTCACATGTTCTACCGTTAAAATGCTCATACTGTCCTCCAAACTTACATTCTCATCAACTTCTTAAGATAAGATTTTATCATACTTTTCCCGAGAAAGAAAGACTCTTAGAAGCAAATGCCCGCTCCTTCCATAAGACAAAAAATACTACCTCTTACACCATATCGTTTTGTAAGAGGTAGTAGGTAACGCCTGTTTAGTTGGAGGGAAAATTACTTTTCTTTTTCGGCGGCAAGGGCCAGGATACGGTTAAAGATTTTATTTCTTGCGGTATCAATGCGTTCATAATCCATAGCCTGGCAATAAAAAGCTTCTAAATCGTCATGACGGCTTTTAGCACGCTTCAAGTTATCTACTGCATTTTGGATAAAGCCTTCATACTGTGTCTCCTGGTCAGAAATATTCACATGACTACCACTAGTAGCAGCATCAACCGCACCAAGTTCGCCTGGCTCTATCCTTTTTATTTCCACTAAGGATAAGGGGATATCCCGCTCCTGCAGCGTAGCATTTTTACCAAATAACTCCTCTGTCAGCATGGCAACACCTAGGTCAGGTAAGACTACCATTTCCAGCTGATTAGGGTCTAGGGGCATATGATAGACAGTCACCCGGTGACCTCTCAAGGTAGCCTGCTCTACCAGACGAGAAAGGACTTTGGTCTTTGCAGCCAAGGACCCCCCTTGCAAAATGTAGCGTTCTCGGCAATTTTCCGTAATATTTTGCACCATATTCACCACACCGCCAGGTGTAATGGCACTGGCAAAGAGATGCCGCGGTGCTGTCTTTTCTGGTGCAAAGATAAGCCCCAGCCATTGTTCCGCAAGACTTGCGATTTTCCCCTCATCCTCTAGAGCTGTTTTTGCTGCTTCTATTTCCTTGAGCACTGTGAAAGCTTTGGCTAGTTCCCCATAGGCCGCTGCAAAATAACCAGAGACCTCTTTATTCACAGCGATGATTTCCTTCTTGCGGGTCCAGAGATAAGCGTCGTCCCAAAATTCTCCTAGGTTAATCCACTCTCCGGCAGCTCCAGGATAAATAGGGTCTAACACATGAGGATAAGTACCGTCTACCACTGCCACTTTGAGGGCTGGCACCATAACCCCATCCAAAGAGTCGTTATCAGAAGAACACTGCCATAGCTCTACATCATAGCCCCGTTCTATCATGGCCATAGAGATTTTTTTAATAATCGTAGATTTTCCGCTGCCTGGACCGCCTTTCAGTGTAATCACCTGTTCTAAATCTGCCAAATTTTCCCGGTAAAAAGATTGGAACCCTTCTGCTGTATTGCTGCCAGGAAAGGCATATTTGATTTTCCCTTGCCGCATAACCGTCACTCCTTTTTTAAGAAAAACATCATCTTGTACAGATATTTTCCTCTTTTCTTCTTTTGTGATTTATGTTATGCAGGGGCAACTCCTTTAGGTGCTTATACCATAACACAAAATATAAAAATACTTACTACCTCTAACAATTTTATATTGTCTGGGATAGTAAGTATTGCCTTAGTAAAATGTAGTTAGATTATAAAGCCGCCGTTAGGGCTGATAATCTGTCCCGTGATAAAAGCCCCCTGAGAGGACACCAAAAAGCTAACCAATCCTGCTACATCCTGAGGTGTTCCAATCATACCCAGCGGCGTTTCTTCTTTTAGCACTACCATATCTGCTGCCGATAAATGGCTATTCATCGGCGTATCAATGACCCCCGGCGCTACACAGTTTACCGTAATGCCAGAAGGACCAACTTCTTTGGCTAACGCTTTGGTAAAGCTAATCAGGGCCCCTTTGGTAGTGCTGTAGGCCACCTCACAAGAGGCGCCTACCATCCCCCAGATAGAGGAAATATTAATAATCTTCCCTGCTTTTGCATGGATCATGCTAGGCAAGGCCCGCTTGCTGCACCAAATAGCACCAGACACATTGGTCTGCCATATTTCCTGCCACTGGTCTTCCGTCATATCGGTAAAAAGCTCCTGCCGGGCAATGCCGGCATTATTCACTAAGACATGTACAGGCCCCCATTGCTTTTCTACCTGGTCAAACATTGCGGCGACTTGAGAGGCAGAACGGATATCACAGGCAAGAGAGAGCGCCTCCCCGCCGTCGGCAATGATTGCATCGCACGATGCCTCGCAAGCTTCCCGGCTCTTATAATATTGCAATACTACCCGATAGCCGTCTGCCGCCAGCTGCCGGGCAATCGCGCTACCAATACCGCCAGACGCTCCGGTTACTAAGGCAATCTGTTTCTTTGCTTGAGGTTCCATTTTGCTTCTCCTTTTATAATTCCTTTTTCATAAAGACAGCAACAGACACAAGATAGGACCCGATAAATCCTGCTAATACAAGACAAGGTAAGATTTTCAGCCACACAAGAACAGTAGCCTCATCTGGCATAGGGATACCCTGCGCTTCCATAAATTTTACAGCACCTAACATGAGTATAACAGGAAGCAAGCAAACTGCCAACATCAGGATACGGCCCTTTTCTACACCAAAGCGATACATCAGCGGTAAAAGCACCGCTAACATGAAGAGAGCCGCTACCGCCCCGCCCAGGCAGCTGGGTAAAACTTCCTCTGCAAAAGAAATATCTTGCGTCAAGCTCAAGAAATATCCACCCAATATTCCCAACGCCAATCCAATGACCAACATAATCAGAGCAAAGAGATATTTACCACCAACAATTTGTCGGCGAGAAACAGGCAGAGAAAGACAATATTTATTCCATTTACCGTATTCATCATAAGAAAAAGAGGAGAGGACCAGCATGGCGCAGAGAAAAGACATCATCGCGCTGACGAAGCTGGCCGGCTGCCCTAAAAAAGCCAGCACCATATAAAATCCTATTAACGCCAGCATGGTCTTACCATACCGCGCCATAGTATAGAAATCTTTTAAGATTAGTCCTTTCATTATGCTTCCTCCTTTTCCCTATGGTTTTGCTCTTTTTTCTGCAAAAAGACCATAAGCTGTTCTATGCTGATATTTTCCATTACTGCCTGAGGATACTTTGCTGCCATAGTTTTCCGCTCTCGCACCAGCACTTCCACACCAAATTGATTTTCCCGGTAGGAGACTACATCACTATCCGCCATCTGAGCAAAATCCTCTTTACTGCATTTAAGGAGAGCATAGCCGAATAAGATGTCTTCCCGCTCGCCATAGAGCATCTGCTCACCCTCATGAAGATAGAGCAAATAATCTGCTACTTTTTCCATATCGCTAGTAATGTGAGAAGAGAATAAAATGCTATTTTCTTCCGACTGGACAAACTCTAAAAACAAATCTAAAATCTCATTACGGCAAACAGGGTCGATGCCGCCTGTGGGCTCATCCAACAGCAATAATTTAGGATGATGGGCCAAAGCCGAGACAAGGGATAATTTCATTTTCATCCCTTTGGAAAATTCTTTCACCGGCTGGTCTGTTGGCAAGGAAAACCGCTTCAAGTAATCATAAAATAACGGTTCGTCCCAATTCCCAAAAACATTACTTAACACTTTTCCTATCTGACGAGGGGTCATGCCTTCATAGAAAAATCCCTCATCCAAGACAACACCAATCTGGCTTTTTATTTCTTTTTCATGGTGCTCCAAGTCCTTTCCCCAGAAGCGAATGGTGCCGCTATCCCGAGAGATGGCATTTAACAACAGCTTAATTAGGGTCGTTTTCCCAGCACCATTTTCCCCTATCAATCCTAAAATGGTCCCCGCCGGTAATGTAAAGGACACATCCCGCAGTGCAAAGCCTCTGCTTTTTTTAGGTGCTTCATATTGTTTATTTAAATGAGCGACAGAAATAGCCGCTACTTCACTAGATACGGATGTCATAAAGTCTACCGCAAACATAAAAGTCCCTCCTTAAACAAAAAGACGGTTAAACCCCTTCATAAAGCAGCTGCAACATCTCTAATATCTGTTCAAAAGAAATATTCCCTTCTTTGGCCAAATCCACACTTTGCCCCAAAAGGTCCTCAATGCGGCGCAAATATTCCTCTCTCACCAGCTCCATATCTTTCCCCGCCACAAAGCTGCCTTTGCCAGTGACGGTGGTGATAAACCCTTCCCGCTCTAATTCTTCATAGGCACGTTTCGTAGTAATCACACTGATACGCAGCTCTTTTGCCAGTAGGCGCATAGAAGGCAGGGGCGTCCCCTCTGCCAGCTCCCCTCTTAAGATAAGCTGTTTGATTTGTTGTACAATCTGCTCATAAATAGGCGTATCACCAGTATTGCGAATAAGGATATCCATAAACATACTCCATTTATTTTAATATTGTATATATACTATATATACAATATAACTCTGTCATCATTTCTTGTCAAGAGAAAATAAAAATAGGCAACTATTGCCACATTTCGACATATGATAAGATGTAACTACTAATCTTCCTTACATTTTATTTCTTCATTATTTTATTATTTTCAATTTTTTATTTTTTCATTATGCTTCCTCCAAAAAAAGAACCCTTATCTATCAATAACAAAGATAAGGGTTCTTTTTTCTTTATGCCGCCTCTTCTTGCTCGGCAGCAACAATTTTCGCTTGTAATACTTCTACAGCCTTTGCCAACTGAGGGTCTTTTTCTACCAGACCAGAAAGGGAGTCAGAAAGAGGTAAATTTTCTGGCCAAGGCACTTCATAGTCAGCAGCTAAGCCCTTCTTATGGACTTCCCGTCCCTGGGCAGTGAAGTACTGCGCATAGGTATAACGGACGCCGGCGCCGCTAGGAAGACCGATGACATATTGGGCAATGCCTTTGCCATAGCTATTGGTGCCCACCGTATCCGCCCGATGATAGTCCTGCATAGTGCCGATAAATACCTCTGAAGCACTAGCACTGCCATCGTTTTGCAGGATGACAATAGGGATATCAATCCCTTCCATATCCCCTACATAGCGCTTTTTCCCAGTATTATCATTCATCAAAAGCAGCGTATCTTCTTTGGGCAGGAAATAGTCTAAAAGCCAAAGAGCACCATCCAACACACCGCCTGGATTATAACGTAAATCAATAATGATACCGTCTAAGTCCCCATCTTCCTTCTCTGCCAATAAATCTTCATAAACAGTTTGAAATTCTTCAGAGATATTCATATTAAAGCTGCTAATGCTGATATAGCCTAGATTAGCATTTTCCTTCTCCAGCCGTTTGCCAGTAACAGCTTGGGCAGAGACTTCTTCCCTTGTCAGTGTTTTTATGGGCAAAACCTTACCATCCCGCTGGATTTCAATGCGGACCTTGGTGCCTATCTCACCCTTCATCTTACCGGTCACATAGTCTAGGTCCTTACCACGGACATCTTCCCCATCAACGCCCACTACAATATCGCCATATTGTAAACCGGCCCGCTCCGCCGGAGAATGACGAAAAGGCATCATCAACATGACAGCTTTATCCTCTGGCCGCGTCGTCACATAAATACCGATGCCGCCATAAGTACCAGAAAGCTTACTAATCACATCATCATATTCCTCTGCTGTGAAATAAGCAAAATAATCATCATGGTTCCGCTCCACAAAAGCATTCATCGCTGTCGTTACAGCTTCAGCTCGCTGGGACCCATCTATGGCACCATTGTCCCCCAGGAAGCTACTATTTACGGTCGACTGCCAATAAAAAAAGCCAAAACTACCCACTAGTATCAAACACACTGCAGCAACCATTTGCCACCAGCGGATAGGGCGTTGTTCCATTTCCATAAACATTCTCCTTCTATAATTAAAATCAAAAATATGATTAACTACCACTTAGCACTCCCTCAAACAACAGAGGCAGCATCTTACTTTTTTGCATTTTGTGGCTATATCTATATTTATATCCTGTAATTTTATTAAGTATACCACAAGTCATCTAGAAAAAACAGAAGGGGTATTTCCCCTTCTGTTAGATTTTTATTTGAGGTACGGCCATGGGCTGGTATGTTTCCCATTAATTCTGGTTTCAAAGTGGAGGTGATTGCCAGTGCTATAGCCGGTAGTACCAACCTTCCCTACTTCGTCCCCAGCCTTTACTTGTTGCCCCGTGGTCTTCATGGTGATGGCACTCATATGACCATAGAGGCTAGAGAGCCCATTACCATGGTCAATGATAACCATATTGCCATAAGCATTGTTCCAGCCAGAGAAGATGACTTTGCCATCAGCTGCCGCAATAATCTGGGTACCTTTGGGCGCCGGCAAGTCGATGCCGGTATGCCACTTATAGACTTTCAGCACAGGATGCAACCGTTGGGCATATTCAGAAGAAACTCGGGTATGTCCCGGCAGCGGCCAAGTAAAGATACCGTTATATTTCCCGCTGCCTTTTGGCTGCAGCGCTTGGATTTTTTTAGCGATGTCAGCGTCTGCCGCTTCCATTTCATTATAAAGCTGTTGGGCTTGTTCCCGGTTGTTTTCTGCCGCTTCTAAGAATTTTGCCTTTTGGTCTTTCATATTTTCCAGGTTTTCCATGGAGGTTTCTTTTTCTTTTTTTAATGCTTCTAGTGTCGCTTTTTTCTCTTCTAGAGCAGCTTTTTTCTCTTCGATAACTTGTAAATCTGCCTCGATTTGCTGGAGCATTTTCTTATCTACTTCCATGACGCGACCCCATAATTCATAGCGAATGAGGAAGTCGCTAAAGCTGGTGGAGTCAAAAACCACATCCATCATAGAAACTTCACCATTCATATAGATTTCCCGCATACGGTTTTGGAAAAGAGCCATCCGTTCATCTAACTCCCCTTGGGTCTTTTCCAATTCTTTGGTCGTCACAGAGATTTGGTCTACCGCTTGGGAAAGTTTCTTTTCGACGCTATTCATTTCCTTTTCCATGGTAACCAGTTCAGCGTCTAGTTCTGCTACACGAGTACGCAGTTCTTTTTCTTTGGTTTTAGCCGCCTGGAGTTCTTTTTTTTGAGCAGCCAATTCTTTTTGCAGTTGGGCTTGTTCCGCTTTATATTGGGCCAGCAAGTCCTCATTATCCCCATACACCGGGAAGATAAACATAGACGCCGCCATCATCACCGCACAAAGGGTAAGACCGACTTTAGACCGGTTTCGCATTTTGCTAAAGGCCAGCTCCGACCAGGAAAATGGCACCTTTTCCCCAGCATGACGGTCCCGCCAAAAATCCATCATATTTTCATTCACTGCATTTTTTTCATCTTTTTCATCTATCTGCATGGATTTACACACCTCCTGTCCTCACACTTTTAAGAACCGTATCAGGGAAAAGACGCTGCCCACAATGCCTAAAAGCGCGCCTCCTGCAATCAAATACAAAGATAACATGGGCAAGACTCCCGACATGGCCGCCATAGGGAAAAAGCCAATAGCAGAATTAATATAGTCAGCCACCTTCCCATAAGAGAAAAACAACACCGCCACCGCAATGATCGCGCCAAACATCCCTAAAAGAGCACCTTCAATAATAAACGGCCAGCGAATAAACCAGTCTGTCGCCCCTACATATTTCATCAGCTGCACTTCCTTGCGGCGAGCATACACCGTAAGACGAATGGTCATCCCCACCAGAACGACTGCCCCTACAGCAAGGAGCACCATGACCCATAGGCCAATACTGCGCACCACATCGGTAAAAGCAAAGAGCTTGTCCACCGTTTCTTTCCCATAGTTCACCTTGAGCACCCCAGGTAATGTGGCAATTTTAGAGGCTAAGCCATCGATTTGCTCTGGCGTCTCTGCCTTCACACTATAGCAATCCGGGAAAGGGTTCACCCCGCCAAGCGCCGTAAACAAAGTCTCACCATAGCGTTCCACCATAAAATCCATGGCGTCGTCTTTGGTAATAGCCGTTACTTCAGCGACGCCCGGTAACCCCTCTAAAGTAGTCTTCATCCCCGCTAAGGCTTCCTCTGTCACAGTATCTTCTAAGAATACGGCGATTTCTACATCAGACTCCAAGTTTCCCGCCGCATAGTTTACATTAAATAAAAGAATGCCAAATACCCCACACAAAAGCAGTGTAATGGCCATGGTCGTAATGGCAGCAAAAGACATCCAGCCATTCCGCTGCAAAGAGTGGAAGGCGTCCGGCACAATATAACGCATACTTTCTAGCTTCATAAGGACCACCCTCCGATACGGTCTGAGATAAGTCTGCCCTTTTCTAACACTAATACCCGCTTTTGCATAGTATCTACCAAGTTACGGTCGTGAGTCGCCATGATAATGGTGGTGCCACTATCGTTAATTTCCCGCAACAACTCCATCAGTTCTTCGGAAGTATCTGGGTCTAAGTTCCCTGTTGGTTCGTCAGCAAAGAGAATGATCGGGTCGTTGATAATCGCTCTCGCTACAGCCACCCGTTGCTTCTCCCCACCAGAAAGCTGATGGGGAAAATGCTTCAGTCTGTTTTTTAGCCCCACCCGTTCTAAGATTTCTGGAACCTTTTTATCAATTTCCTTTTTCGGCCGTTCAATGACGCGCATAGCAAAAGCCACATTTTCCTCCACGGTCTTATCCTCTAAAAGACGAGAGTCCTGAAAGACCATGCCCACATTACGACGGAAAATCACTGTTTCCTTAGAGGATAGGCGAGAAAGACTTCTTCCTGCTACGATTACCTGCCCAGAAGTAGCCAACTCCTCCCGAAACAAAAGACGGATCATAGTGGATTTCCCTGCACCACTAGCACCAGTCAAAAAGACAAACTCGCCTTTATCGATGGCAAGATTAATATTCTTTAGCGCCACTACATTTTGCTTTTTATAGATACGGTCCACATTGACCATTTGGATAATCAACAGGCCATTCCCCCCTTATCCCACTATTTAAATCCTGCTTTCCTGCTCAGTGGCATATTCTATTAACTTTTATCCTTTCGACACATTTTTTTCTTTTCCTTTTTCCTTCACCTAATTTTCACATTCTTTTCCCTTACTCTCTTACATAGACAGAAAAGAGCGAGTTATAGTTCCCAATCATTACCTTTTTAGAGCCCCTTTTTCCCAGCCTTCCTATAGTACAACACCAAAGAGAAAATTTCTCACTCTGCTTTATCTTACACTTTCCCCCGAAACTAATCAGCAACCATATTTCTATTTAACCAGCTTCCCACATAAAGAGATACATATTACCCTCAAAATGTATTTCCAGCACAAAATCGAGCGCTATCCCCTCGTCATATTTTTTTCTTTTGGCGAAATTTCTATTTTCCCTGGTCAAAAAAGTTTCCTTTTTCGTGATTTTTTGGTAAAACTATCCCCAGAAACATCTTGTTTATCCACAAAATTTTTTGTGGATAATGTGGATAACATTGTTAATAACCTGTTAAATTTTAAGAAAGTTATCCCAATCCCATCCAAAATCCATTCACAATTTGTTTCTTTTTGTCGAAAAATACAATTTTTGTATTTGGAAAAACAACTTATTGAAAATCTCTGCCGGCAGCCACCGTAATCACCCAGACGCCTGCCGCGCCCATCTGCTTCAACGCTCTGCCGCAAGCATAAGCTGTAGCACCAGTGGTAAAGATATCATCTACCAGCAAAATCCGCTTTCCCGTTAAATCCACATCAAGCGGTACAATGGCGTCTCGCATATTGGCAATACGCGCCTCTCTGCCTAAAGTCGTCTGAGATACTACATCTGCCCGTTTCGCCAGCAGATGGTCGGCCCAGGGCACATCGATGCCACGGCTTACCGCCTGGGCCAAAAGTAAACTTTGGTTATAACCCCGTTTTGCCATGGTTTTCTCCGTCACCGGCACTGAAGAAACAAAATCAAAAGAAATATAGGGGTATTCCCGTCTCACTAATTCGGTTAGCAACACACCAAACCCCTTGGCCAAAGATTTTTGTCCTTCATACTTGAAAGCAAGCAGCTGGTCCCTAAGATATCCCTGGTACACTGCTACCGCCCGTGCACTCTCAATAAAAAGCGGCCGTTCTATCTGACACCAATGACACAAACTATGCTCCGAACGAATAAACACCCCGCAACAATCACAAGACCTACCCCAGCTATGATGGTCCCATTTTGCAGCACAACTGGAACAAAGATATCCTTGAGGAGTAGATTTACCGCAAAGAAGACATTTTTCTCCTGGAAACAGCAATTCTACTGCAGCTGCACCATATTCCTTTAACCATGTAAAAAGACGACTTTCCATAGCCACGGCCCCTTACCATTTTTATAAATTTCCGATTATTTTTTATAATTATTTCTTATATAAATTATTTTAGCTTATCCCCTAGGAAAAAGGCAACTCCTCTCTGAAACTAGTGAAACTAAAAACATCAGAAAATGATTTCATATTTACCGCTGCCACTACATACCATAAAACAAAAGAAACCAAAACCATCTCCTGTCAAAAGCGGCCCAAATCAGAATGAACCCAATCAAGCCTGTCGGGATTTGTAAGAATATTTGGGCAGGAAATACAGGTCTTGCACCGTATTCTAATATTGACAGCGGCAAGAAGGCATGTAAGGAGGAATACTATGTCACCCACCCATCCATCTGAAAAAGCCCTGTTTATCACATTCAGTAACACCACACAAGCCATGAATATGGAAGAATGCTGCAGCAGATATGGTCTGCCGGGGCAATTGGTCCCCGTACCCAGGGACATCAAAGCGTCCTGCGGTCTCGCCTGGAAAACGACGCCAGAACAAAAAGAGCCGCTAACACAAATGATGAAACGAGAAAAAATCCGTCCAGAAAAATTCGTGCTGCAACCCTAACCATATAAAACGATAACCCAGCCATGGACAAAAAATTTTTTCATAGCCAAGCAGGGATTTCTTCTTCCCCAAAGGAAAGTTTTTTAGGAATTAAGAAAAAAGAGTTGAATTTTTCAAAAAAGTGTGTTAGAGTGGTTATAGTAAGAAGCGGGCGTTTTAGCCCTAAAGTTTTTATTGCATTGATGCCCCTGTTTTTGGACAGGGATACACATATACTTTTTCACAACTACATATGGTTTGTACAGGAGCTAAACACTTTTTAGCTTAATACCTCGGGTTTACATCTCATGGTGACTTACATGATTTACTTTGCATCCAATTTTATGACACCGTTACTTGACATCTTGGGAATTGAGATATTATAAAATTTGAGGAGGTATTTTCCAATGGGTAAAAATTGTTTCATGATCATTGACCAACAAAAAGACTTTAACTTAGAAGGGGCTCCTTATCGCGTAGACTGCGGTTTAGAAGCATTGCCTTACATCAAAAAAGCTTTGGAAGCATCCAGAGAAGCTGGTATTCCAGTAGTTCACGTTTTCCGGTATTACAGAGCTGATGGTTCTGATGTTGAATTAACCAGATATTTTGGTTTCCATCAAGTAGGTGGCGGTTGCGTACCTGGCACCGAAGGCGCTGAAGAATGCGACGAAATCAAACCTATCGAAGGCGAATATTTGGTAGTTAAACAACGTTGGAGCGCTTTCTTCCAAACTGAATGCGATATGTTGCTCAGACGTTTAGGCGTTACCCAAATCATCGTTTCTGGTGTTCAAACTCCTAACTGCGTACGTGGTACCGTTTGGGATGCAAACTCCTTAGACTATGAAGTAATCGTATTGACCGATGCTACTGGTGCTAAAACTCCTGAAGTTCACCAAGCAAACCTCTTCGACATGAAGAACATCGGTATCAAAATGATGACCACTGATGAATATTGCAAAGCCTTGAAAGAAGGCGGCCCAGCTACCACTTTGATCGACGAAATCCGCAAAGACATGGCTGGCAAAAAAATCACTCCAGAACCAGTTGTACTCTACAAATAATTTCGGTTATTTACTCAGTACACAAAAGGGAAAGCGTTCTTCGCTTTCCCTTTTTTATTTTTGCCATTTCTCCTCCTCTCCCCCAACATAAACAAAACCATAGAAAGGAACATTAAAACAATCATGACGGAACAAAGACAAGAAAATTTGCAGCAGCACGACGGATTTACCAATCCACAAAGCTATATCCAGTTTCTTTCCTATATTTTTCCGTCCATGGTAACCATGATATTCCTTTCCTTTTATACCACCATTGACGGTTTTTTCGCTTCTCGTTTCATCAATAAGGAAGCCCTTGCCGCCATTAATATCGTATTACCCATTACTTGTATTTATTTTGGTCTAGCTGTCATGCTGGCTACAGGGGCTAGCGCTGTTATCAGTATGAAGCTAGGAGAAGGCAGAGATAGTGAGGCAAGTAGCTTTTTTTCCTTTACCCTGCAGGTTTTGGTAGGCGTGGCACTGCTACTTACGGTAGGAGGCATTATTTTTTTGAAACCCATATTAGTAGCATTGGGCTCTACAGAAATCTTACTGCCCTATACCATTCCTTACGCTTTGGTTTCCATTATCTTTATCTTACCTATGATGTTAAAGCTGTTTTTAGAATATTTTGTCCGAGTAGATGACGCACCAGGTGTAGCTTTAGCCATGTCAGCTACTGGCCTTATCGGCAATGTCTTATTAGACGCATTGTTTATCATCGTTTTTGATATGGGCATTTTAGGAGCAGCCCTCGGCACAGCTATTGCCATTACCATTTCCGCAGCCATCGGCGTCCATTATTTTCTCTGCCGCAGTAAACGGCTGAAGCTAGGCAAACCGAAAGCCAACTGGCACCTGCTGGGCTATTGCTGTTATAATGGCAGTTCTGAAATGTTTACAGAGTTTTCCACCGGCATTGCCACCTTTCTTTTTAATTTGGCAGTATTACAAGTTTATGGAGAAGCAGGCGTTTCTGCTTATTCCCTGATTACCTATGCTTATTACTTCTTTATTGCTTTTTATTTTGGCGTATCAGTGGGAGCCGCCCCTGTTATCAGCTATAATTACGGCGCCGGCAACCCTCGGAAAATGCGGGAATATTTCCGCTATAGCATGGGAACCATTTTAGGAGCCTCTGTTATCATCTTCCTCATCTCCCATTTTGGTAACGACTGGCTCATCCATCTCTTTAGCAAGGAAGCAGAGGTTATCGCCATTGCAGCGCCGGCATTAAGGTTGTTTTCTTATGGGTTCTTGTTTATGGGTATCAATACATTTGCCGGCAGCCTCTTTACAGCCGTCTGCAACGGGAAAATCTCAGCGTTAATTTCTTTACTGCGTTCTCTGGTTTTCGTCATCCTGGGCCTTTATCTGTTACCGCGAACGCCCTTGGGCGTCAAAGGTATCTGGCTAACAGTTCCTTTTGCCGACTTCTGCACCCTGATGATTACACTTATCTGCTTTTATCATTATCGCAACATCTACTACCCACCCTTATTGCAGCCAGAAAACAAACAGAATATGCAAAACTAGCCAATAGGTCCAAGGCACAAGCCCGGTTATGAATACATAAAATAATAGTACATCCTTAGCTACATTAAGGAGGTACTATTATTTTATGGTTACCATTAGCTTATGTATGATTGTAAAAAATGAAGAAGCCGTACTAAAAAGACTCTTAAGCGGAGTAACAGACCTGGTAGATGAAATCATCATCGTCGATACAGGGTCCACAGACCGCACGAAAGAAATCGCCAGAGAGTTTACCCCTCATGTTTATGATTTTCCATGGCAGGAGGATTTCGCTGCTGCACGGAATTATGCTTTTTCCCACGGCACAAAAGACTATCTGCTCTGGCTGGACGCCGACGATGTCATCTTACCCAAAGCAAAAGAAAAATTCTTGCAACTAAAAAAGACCCTTTCTCCTATGGTAGATGTGGTGATGCTACCATATGAAACAGCCTTTGATGAACAAGGAAATCCGACCTTTTCCTATTTCCGGGAACGGCTCATCAAAAACCATGCCGGCTTCCGCTGGGAAGGAGAAATTCATGAAGTCATCACCCCGAGAGGTAATATCATCTATGGGAACGCGCCTATTACGCACCAAAAGATAAAGGTAGCAGATCCAGAGCGAAACCTGCGTATTTTCGAAAAGATGCTGGCAGAAGGCAAAACCCTCTCTCCCCGGCACCAGTTTTACTATGGCAGAGAGTTATTCTATCATGGCCAGGAGGAAAAAGCCGCTACGATTTTCGAAGAGTTTTTAGCAAATCCTAATGGCTGGAGCGAAAATAAAATCGAATGCACCCGCCAGCTGGCAGCTTGTTATTTTCATCAGGGCCTGGAAGAGCTGGGCATTACGACTTTATTCCGTTCCTTCCTCTGGGATAAGCCGCGAGCAGAAATCTGCTGTGATATTGGCGCCTATTTCTTAGGAAAGCAATCTTATGAACAGAGTATTTTCTGGTACACCTTAGCGGCAGATACCTCTCGGGACGACACCAAAGGCGGCTTTATACTGGGGGACTGCTATGGGCTTATCCCCTATCTACAGCTCTGCGTCTGCTATGACCGACTAGGCGACCGAGAAAAAGCGCTGCATTATCACCAGTTAGTAGGGAAAATTAACCCGAACCACCCTAGTTATTTGCAAAATGAACAGTATTTCCAAAATAAAAAAGAGACTCCATAGAGCCTCTTTTTATTTTGCTTTAGGAAAATCTATTTGGTCAGACTGTTAATGGCCGCCCATACATCGCTTGGCACACGACCCATACGCCATACGGCAACACCGGCCAGGTCATATTTTTTCACTAAGTCCATTTTTTGTCCGATGCTGACAGCGTCTTCAAACCATACAGATACTTTACCTTTATCAGGACTTTCATAATCAAAATGAGGCACGCCGCTGGCCTCATCGCACAGCACTTCTACCCCTTGTTCCTTCGCCAGGTCAAAGGCAGGCTGGATGAAAATAGCACTGCCTTTGCCATTTTCTGGCCAATATCTGCCATAAGCACCAATACCGACAATAAATTTCTCTTTTGGAATGTATTGACTTAGGTATTTGATACTGGTTTCCATCCAGTCAATGCCAGCAATAGGACCGGCCTCGCCACCATTATAATGCTGGTCATACATCATGACGATGCATTGGTCAGCATATTTGGCAAGACCTGCATAGTCATAGCCGTCCAGCCAAGTTTGACTATCATAAGTGCGGCAGCGCAGAGAAAGAGAAAGGACCACATCCCTAGGAAGTGCTGCCTTTAAGTCTCTTACAAAGGCGGTGAAGTTATCCCGCATAGAGACAGACACCACTTCATAGTCTAAGTTTACCCCATCAAAATCTTCCTCTTTGACAAACTGAACAATACTGTTAATCGTATTGGTGCGCAGGGCCTCATCACCCAGCACCGCATCGGAGATAGTCCGGTCAAAGGCTGTTACCAACATTTGTGTTTTCATGCCTTTTCGCTCTGCCAGTTGTTTTCCTTCTGCAGCAAATTTATCACCGGCAAAGTTATCTTTTTCCCGGACAGTACCATCTGCCTTCAGTAAATAGCCAAAATGGATAACATCTGAGAAATCAGCAGCGTCCCCTGTAATATCATCTAAAGAATAATAGTCATAATAAAAACCCATAATCTTTTTACTGCTAAGAGCTACATCAGTCGTCGGCTTTTGATAAATGACGGTGACTTCCTTTGCGGCACCATCCCAGTTGACAGTGGCGCCTAAATTTTCCCCAGCAAAGCGCAGTGGAACGAAAGTCCGACCTTGAACGATTTCTGCTGCTACATCCATAACAACAACTTGTCCATTGACCATGCCTTCTTTGCTGCCAATGACCAGATCTACTGTTTTCCCATCTAGGGTCAGCGAGGCTTTGCCGCCAGCACCATTCTCACCAGGCTGCCAAGAAAGCACAGCGCCTAATGGCTCCGTAATAAAGCGAATAGGCACCATGGTGCGGTCGTTTTTCAGATAAGGAACAGCGTCTGCATTTACTTCACTGCCGTTAACGATGATTTTAATGGTATCGTCTGCCCAGGCAGAAACAGTGCAGGACAATAAAAGAAGCAACACCATCAGTAATAAAGAGAACATGTGGTGTTTTCCCATGGTTTTTCCTAATTTCATCTAACAAAATTCCTTTCTAATAACTAATTCTCAGAAGTAGTAAGCTGTTGTAATGTACTGAGTGGCAATATTCAATATTTCATATTTATTCTTTGTTGAGAATATAATTGACCGTTTTGTTGACAGAGAGAGGCATTTCGATATCGGTGCCCTCTGGTAAGAGGTCATAGGGCTCCCCGTCGATTAAAAATTGGACGGTTTCTACTTCTGGAAACTGTGCAAAAGTAGCTAGCACCGATTGGACAAATAAATATTCAAAAGCGGTACCGCCCCCATAAGCCACTGCTTCTTTGGACAAGTCTACCATTGCCTTGCCATCGGCTACCGTCACACCATTAAGTTTCGTTCCCTGATAAACAGTAGCCACTAGACCAGTCGCTTTTGGTGGGCCTTCTACCAGCTTTTTCATGACAAAAGTATAGGCGTCTTCCTCTGGTCTTACGAAGCTGACAGGCGTCAGATACATGGCCTGGTCATCGCTGAAATACACCTGTACCCTTTGGCTATCCGCCGTTACATTAGCGTCAGCTGGATTAATGGGGGTATAGGTTAGCGGCTGGCTGATTTCTCTTTCACCGATTTTTTCTACTAATTGATGATTAACCAATATGTTTACCTGTTTTTCAGGGGCAGCCCAGCCTACAGTAGCCACGATACAGCGCAGGCTGTTATCGACTTGTTCCGGCGCCGTCTGCAAAAACTCTTCTGTCAGTTCTACACAAAGGATCCCTTTTTCTACATACAAGTCCTTAGCTTTAATCCCTGCCGGCAAAGGACTTTTTACAAAGTCATTTGGTGCGCCAGCTAAAAGCTTTTGCAAGGCAACAAAAGCAACCTCTCTTGTTTCATTGGTTTGCATGGTAAGAGGCACTAAGTTTTTTTCTTGAGTGTCTAAGAAATAAGCAACCACTGTCTGACTAGGGGAGACCGTCAGCACTTTCGTGCTAGGCTCTGGAGAAGGCCGCAGCGCCGGGTCCTCTGGTGCATTATCACAGCCGGTAAGAGCTAAACACAATCCTAAGCAAAGAGTAAGCGCCATGCCTCTGGCAGACTTATATACTTGGCACGGAGCAGAACCTTTTAATTTTGTTTGCTTTGTCGTTATTAGGAAGGGCTTCATCTACATGCCCCTTTCTTTTTATAGATATATTTATGAAACCAATGTTTATTAGTCCTACTATTAAATCTAATATTAGACTTACTGTAAAACATTCTGGTTCCCTGGATAAAAATCCTGCTTAGCAATATCTGATAATATCCAGCAATATCTGGAAATATGCTGTTTATTATTTTAAAATAATTTCTTGCAATTGGTCAATAGTATCAGCAAAATATGTAGGCTGATACGCCATTAACTGGTCTTTTGTAGCCATGCCCCAGGTAACGCCGCAAGTAGCAAGGGCAGCGCCTTTGCCGCATTGGATATCATAAGGGCTATCACCGACAAAAAGTGCATGGTCTGCCGGTTTCCCCAATCTTTCCAGTGCTAAAAGGGCTGGTTCCGGGGAAGGCTTATGAGAGCAAGGTTCAGAGGCCGTGATAATCACCGAAAAATAATCTTCAATGCCCGTCTCTGAAAGAGACATCATGGCAGAGTCATGGATTTTCGAGGTCACCACTGCCATGGTGATTTGTTGTTGTTTTAAGGTCTTCAACATTGGCAAGATGTCAGGAAAGATTTTGATTTTCTCATCATGAAGCTGATGAAAATATTTTAAATAAATGCTGCGATAAAACTCTCCCTGGCCTTTCCCCAGTAAGATTTCACCGGTTTCTATGAGAGGAATGCCTATCATGGAACGAATATGTTCCTCGTCCCACGGCAGACCAATCTCCGCCCCAGCCAAACGAGAACACTCTATGATTAACGGCAAAGAGTCTATCAACGTGCCGTCTAAATCAAATAAAACTGTTTGAAAAGACATTTGGTTTTGTTACTCCTTTTTTGTGTTTATTGTTATTTTATCATATTCTCCAAGATACTTGCTGAATTTACCTGAAAGAAGCAATTTTTTTCCTTAATTTTTCATAAAGATTTTCTTTACGCTTGGGCTTTTTTGTATAACGCCGGCAGGAAAATCCGGAAGGCTCCCGGTAATGGTACCCGCTCCTCTAGTTCTGCCAAACTTACCCAAGTAAAGGCCTCTGCCTCTCGCTCACAGGTCATATAGTATGCCTGCATATGCCACTCGATATGGGTGAAAATATGCTTCTTCTCTGTGGCATACCATAGATTACGAGGGAGCACCCCCCAAGCTGTCGCCTGATTTAGCGCTTGCTGTTCGCGATACACACCTGCCTCATTTGGAAACTGCCAATAACCAGATAGAAGCCCTGGCTCCTGCCGCTGGGTAAGAGCGATTTTATCTTGACAGCAAAGCACCCACACGGTGAGCTGCACTACCTTTCGCAGCGGCTTTTCTGCCTTCACCGGCAAAGATAACGCCACTTCCTGTCCAGCCACTAGACAAAAGTCGGCCAAAGGGCAAATCTCGCATTTAGGCGTGCCGCCTGGCACACAGACGGTAGCCCCCAGCTCCATAAGGCTTTGGGTGAAATCCCCACAATGTCCTTTCGGGTAAACCGCCGCTAAATCAGCTTGTCGCTTAGCCTTGACTACCGGCAAGTGAATAGGCGCAAAGTCCCGAGTAAGCCGGGCTGCCACTCGCAACACATTGCCGTCTACAGCAGCCTGTACCTCCTCAAAACAGATAGAAGCAATGGCTCCCGCCGTATAGTCCCCAATGCCTGGTAGCGCTCGGATAGCCTTATAATCAGAGGGAAACACACCACCATACTCATTCATAATGACTTGGGCTGCTTTCTGCAAGTTTCGCGCCCGACTATAATAGCCCAAGCCCTCCCAAAGCTTCAGTAATTGCTGCTCCGGGACAACAGCCAAATCCTCTATGGTGGGTAACGCTGCCATGAAACGAGTATAGTATGCTTTTACTGCCTCTACCCGGGTCTGCTGCAGCATAATCTCTGACACCCAGACATGATAGGGGTCTTTTGTCTTACGCCAAGGAAGCTCCCGCTGGTGCTGCTCATACCAGGGTAAGAGCGCCTCTGGTAATTTCCCATAGAGCCATTGCCGTTCTTTTTCTATGGCAAGGATTTTGTCATACAGCTCCTGATAAATGGGGAGCATATGGGCCTCTTTGCAATGAGTTTCCAGCTGGTCTACAGGTAACCAGGCCACTGCTTTGTTTTCATCCGGCTTCACAGTAAGTTTTTGCTTCTCTGGGGCTATCAGTCCATAAGCAATAACAAAATGGTAATGAGCAGGAATAAGCTGCCCCCTTTTTTCATGAGCAGGTACCGGTAACACATAAATGCCTAAGATATCCGGCGTATAGCACCATAAAGTCTTTATTCCTGTTTCCTCTTTGGTCTCCTCCATAGCTTTGGTAAGCAGGTCCATTGCCCCATCAGCATGTCCCCCTGTCCAAGAGAAGGCGTCATAAATCAGATGATGGACCATCAAGGTTTTCTGTAAATCAGGGGAAAGCACCAAAGCGCTCACTGTAAGGTGGATATCCTCTCGGTCTCGAGAAAAAAGAACCTCGCCGCTTTCCCCTAGCGCTGCCAACAATTGCTTTTTTGCCTTGCGTTGGTCAGAGGATGCAGGCTGAAAGGCTTCTATTTCTTTTTGAAAATCCTGTATATTCATATGAAAAAGTCCTTTCACTTTCAAAGGAAATATATAATTTATTATACCACAAATAAAAAACGGACTGCATCAACAGTCCGTTTTACTTTTCTGCTTTTTATCTATTCTGACTTTATCCATTCACTTAGAATATTAAAGTTAGAATGTTAAAGAAGGTGGGTTATAGGTGCGGCCAGCAAGCTCACTGTTGAGCATATAGAGGCCTTTGGCGTCACTGCCAAATAATTCCATTTTAGTGATTAAGTCAGAAGCGTTCTTTTCTTCTTCCCCTTGTTCTTTGACAAACCAATCCAACATCTGCATAGCCCGGAAGTCTTTTACCTTAAAAGCTGCGGCATAAATGTCGTGAATGAGAGAAGTTACATATTGTTCATGTTCCAGACCAGCCTTTAGTGGGTCCATGTTGTTTTTGAATTTCTTATCTGGTTTGGCAATGGCTTCCAAGGTGATTTTTTCACCGTTGTTTTGCAAATATTGATAGAAGAGCATGGCATGAGCTTGTTCTTCTTGGGCTTGGATTTTATACCAATTTTCAAAGCCATCCAAACCTACTTCACCATAATAATTAGCAAAGTCTAAGTAGAGATAAGCAGAATATAATTCTTTGTTAATTTGGTCATTGATTAAAGCTGCTACTTTTTTATCCATTGTCAATATACACTCCTTTAATTTTACAAGATATTTCGTCGTACCCTCCCGCAAGAATGACAAAAACCAAACAGGACGGATTTATCGACGAATTTTGTCTAACGATATTCTATCACAATTGGACAAGAAATCAACAGCTAATCAGGAATTATTCTCAACAAACTTTATTTTTAAACACTATTTCTTTTTCTGGTCCTTATCTTGTTGTTCTTTTTCTATGGTATATACTAAATAATCCAGACAGTCGATTTCCCCCTGGCACTGGTGCATTTTATCCAGCAAACACCGACGATGGCGAGAAAGCATCCGCAGCTGCCTTTCCTGGCAACTGCACTCTGTAAACTCGGCTATAAAGCAATCATCACAGCCAGAGTCCTTTAAATTCTCAGCTATCTTTTCCTCTCTAGCGCTTCCCATATCTGTTTCTGCTTCCTCCTTTTTCTATGGGGCAGTCTATCTTGTTTTCATTATAGCGTTACTCACTCTATTTATCTAATACTTATAGTAAATATTCATCTATGCTTGACGGCTATAGAAAACTCATGTTAAGCTAAAACCAGCTAATCCACTGTAAGAGGAGGTTATTCTGCTGATGATAGAAGTAAGAGTACTAAGATATTTTCTAGCCGTTGCTAGAGAACAGTCTATTTCTGGAGCAGCAGAACTGCTGCACCTATCCCAGCCGACCCTTTCCCGCCAGCTTATGGATATGGAGGAAACATTAGGCAAAAAACTCTTCATCCGCGGCAATCGCCGTATTACCTTAACAGAAGAAGGCATGTTTCTTCGCAAACGAGCAGAGGAAATCGTTGACTTGGTAGACCGGACAGAAGCAGAAATCATCTCCTCTGATGAAATTATTAGCGGTGATGTCTATATCGGTGCAGGAGAAACAGATGGTTTCCGCACCCTCATGTCAGTCGCAAAGAGTATTAAAGCCGATTACCCGGATATTCGTTACCATATCTCCAGTGGCAATGCAGAGGATGTCCTGGAAAAGCTAGAAAAGGGGTTATTAGACTTCGGCCTGCTCATTGACCCGGTAGGTATCGAGAAATATGAAAGCCTGGTTTTACCCGTTACCGATACCTGGGGCGTCCTCATGCGCAAGGATAGCCCGCTGGCAGCGAAAGAAGCAATCGAGCCAAAAGATTTATGGGATAAACCCCTGCTTATCTCCAGACAAGTTTTTGCTGAGAAAAAAGGACTCAGCACCTGGATAGACCAAGATATTGCCAAACTTACCATTGTCTCTACCCATAATCTTGTTTATAACGCTTCCGTCATGGTCGAGGAAGGCTTCGGCTATGCCGTCACCCTGGATAAGCTTATCAAAACACCGGAAGACGGCCTTTTATGCTTCCGGCCATTAAAAGGTGCTGACAAAGCTCAGCTGGTAATGGTCTGGAAAAAATATCAAGTGTTTTCTAAAGCAGCAGAGTTATTTTTAAAACAGCTACAAGAAACCTTCCAACAAGAACAATAAGAATAATAAAAACAAGGCTCATCAATTCTGATTTACCTTGTTTTTATTTTTTGGCGGAGAGTCAGGGATTTGAACCCTGGGTTGGCTCATCACCAACACGAAATTTCGAGTTTCGCACCTTCAGCCGCTCGGACAACTCTCCATATTATAAAATTTTCACATTTATTAGTATGCCGGAATGCTAGCGGTTTGTCAACAAAACAAGCCTCTTTTTCTCAGCCTAAAACATAATATAACAGCAAGAATATGCCAGGATAAAGAAAGGGGCAAGCCATGACACAAGATAATAACAAAAAGCGCCCCTATCTTTTCCGGAACGCGCCTAGAGGTGTTTTTACCTATCCCATCTTCGCTGCAAATAGAGAGGCCCACCATATCTATGGTGCACTAGAAGAAAAACGACTAGCCAAGGAGAAAAAAGCCAAACTCCAGCAGAAAACCCGCCATAAATATCAGCAAGCAGCCAAAGGCTTCTTCGGCAGCAGTCTACAAACAGATATGGATATGGCCCAACAGACATTGCCAGCGCCCACCGATAACGGCACCAAAAATATTCCGCCCTTTACCGCACTGCCGCGAGGACAGCGTTTTTCTACCCGGTTCCAGCAGCCTGTTAATAATACCATCATTGTAGTGCCGCCAGGCACTGGCGACACAGCATCTCCAGATATTATCCTATCTGTTTCCCTGCTGCTTTCCAGCCCACCAGTACCCCTTGTCACCCTGACCATGCCCCTCAATGCAGAAATCAGCGCCTCTATTACCCTACCGCTGAACTATTACGAGGAAGACGCTGATATTTCTGCTATTTTTGCCGTTGCCTACACCATCAATGCCAATCTCATCATTGCCATGGCCTTCCCCAACGACACCTATACGCACTTTACTAATCCGACAGTAACCCTCATCTTCGGCCTGCCCATTAACTACATGTCCGGCCTTTCCATTCCGGTGGCCTTCGGTACAGAGGGACCTACTTATCCTGTACTAATTGTCAATCCACTGGCCACACCGGAAAATCCGGAAAGCGGCGATGTGGTCGTACCGCCGGAAGCACCGATAGTACCATAGTCTTACTTCGTTAGCTAAGTTATTCTTCTCTTTCTGTTTCCCGGTCGCTGATAACTCGGTTAATGGTATTGATATAGGCGAGAATACTAGACTCCAGAATATCGGTAGAAAGACCCTTCCCGCTATAGATTTTATCGGCAAATCGTACTTTGACCGTTACTTCCCCCATGGCGTCCTTACCGTCTGTTACGGCGCGGATACTATAGTTTTCCAGGGTGCAGCTGACGCCGACGATTTTATCTACCGCACGGAAGATAGCGTCGATTGGCCCATTGCCCACGGCCGCCTCAGAACGAACAGTATCTTCATGGATTAAGTCTACCCCGGCAATAGAAGTAATATTGTTCCCTGTCTGGATTTGGAAAGACTGCAGCTTATAGTGTTCCTGTACCTGCAGAGATTTCTTTTCAATGAGGGCGCTGATGTCTCGGTCGGTGACTTCTTTCTTACGGTCTGCCAATTCTTTAAACTTCACAAAGGCAGCGTCAATGGTTTCATTATCTAAACGAAAACCAAGCTCTTCCAGGCGCAGGGCAAAAGCATGACGACCGCTCAATTTTCCCAGCACAAAGTCAGACTGGACTTTGCCGATAGACTCCGGCGTCATAATCTCATAGGTCTGAGGATGGGCCAAAACCCCATGCTGATGAATACCAGACTCATGACGAAAAGCATTATGCCCTACCACCGGCTTATTAGCTGCCATATCCACTGCCGTCAGACTCTCCGTCAGCTTACTGGTCCGATAGATTTGCTTGGTATCCACGCCACAAGTAAAACCATAGTGGTCCTTGCGCACGGCAAGGCCCATGACTACTTCTTCCAGGCTAGCGTTGCCTGCCCGCTCCCCGATACCATTCATGGTGCATTCTACTTGCCGTGCACCGGCCACAACGCCGGCTAGCGAGTTGGCGACTGCAAGCCCTAAGTCATTATGGCAATGGACAGAAATCACCGCTTGATGAATATTGGGCACATGGTCCAGAATGCCGCGAATAAAATCTCCATATTCCTCAGGAGTAGCATATCCTACCGTATCCGGCACATTGACAGTGGTAGCCCCTGCTGCTATCACTTGCTCCAACACTTGATAAAGGAAACCCCGCTCACTGCGGAAGGCGTCCTCTGCCGAAAACTCAATATCCGAGCAAAACCGTTTCCCATACTTCACAGCAGATACTGCCGCCTCTAATACCTGTTCCGGTCGTTTCTTTAATTTATATTCCATATGCAGGGGAGAAGTAGCCAGGAAGATATGGATACGAGGAGACACCCCCTCTTTTACCGCTTGCCAACAAGCGTCAATATCTGCTGGCAAGGCTCGACAAAGGCCACACACAGAAATATCCTTTAGTTCCCGAGCGATTTTCGTTACCGCTTCCCGGTCCCCCTTAGAGGCAGCAGGAAAGCCGGCCTCTATCACATCTACCCCCAACCGTTCCAGCTGACGACTAAGAGCCAGTTTTTCGGCAATATTTAAATTAATGCCCGGGGTTTGTTCCCCATCTCGCAAGGTCGTATCAAAAATCTTAATCTGCTCCATTTACGCGCACCTCTCTTTCTTGGTTCATCAATAAAAAAGTCCTATGTCTTTTCAAAATGAAAAGACATAGGACGAAATCACCTTCCGCGGTACCACCTATCTTCACTCTTTTGCAGATGAGTAAAAGCTATCTCACCACACAAAAAAGCACATCTCAAATGCCTGATTACGGAGGCTGCCGTCAGCAACTACCCAAAGCATAACTTGCTCCTTCCCTGCTGCCACTAAAAGGATGAGAAGAAATAACCAACCCCAAAGCCTTGCACCAACCGGCTTCTCTCTGCAAGGACCGATTATCTCCATTTCCCTATCATCGTGTTTCCCATATAAAAAACCTTAAATTTGGCTTTATGGTAGCACAGGAACAGGCCTTTGTCAAGGCCGTCACTCTTTTATAGTCTGGTCGCAATCCGCCTGGGCTAGAAGCCCTCCCTTTTCTAATGCCAAGATAAACACTGTAGAAAGCACAGCACCGCCAACAGTCGACACCAAGAATGGAAACATATAAGCATAAAAAGCAATTTCCCCAGCACTTTTGCCTAGGAAGAAAATGGCAACAGGATAAGCACACAACCCACCCAGCACTGCCGTGCCAAAAACTTCCGCTAGTAGGGTAAGGGGAATATTCCGCGTATAGCGGTAGATAAGGCCGCAAAGAAGCGCCCCCAGCATGCTGCCGGGGAAAGCCATCAAACTGCCAATGCCAAAAAGATTGCGGATGAGGCTCGCCGAAAAAGCAACCCCCACACCATACCAAGGCCCCAACAACACCGCACATAAAATATTCACCGTGTGCTGCACCGGCGCACACTTACTCCCCAGCACCGGGAAAGAAAAAAGACTGCCAATCACTGCCACAGCACAAAGAATGGCTGCCAAACATAGTTTCTTTGTTTGAGAAGATTTCATTATCTCAGCTCCTTTTTTATGAAAAGATACATCTTCAAGAACAACAGTTACAGCAAGGTTCTTAAAGAGCGGTCGAAGCTTATTGGCTTCCTCTCACGCCGGAACACGGCTTCCCATCGCTGTAAACACTAGATACAGGGCGCTCCCCCTCTATCCGCCTGGACTTACCAGGAGTGCTGTTCTTCACATCCTTTCATAAAAAAGTATCAACAAAAAACAAGGAGACACCCCCGCCTGATGAGGGTATCTCCGTAATACTTAACGAAACAGGTCAAACAAAACATAAAGTAATCTTATCAAAAAATCTTGAGCTTCTGCTAACAGCTATTTTCAAATACTTTATCTTTTGTCACTGTTACTGTTACGATTACCATGACTTCCTACGGCGGCATTACCCGCATCAGGTGTAAGGGTCGAAGTATCAGTACTTCCTCTCAGCCTGCAAGACAAGCTCCCCTGTATTTTGTTATGTTCATCATATCACAGCAGATTTCTTTCTGCAAGACAGGAAAAAGATAAACCATCGCGAATATCTTAAGAAACATCTTTTGTATTTTTTTATTCCACAACACCCGCAGCATTATCTTAGACGCCTCGAAATAGCACTCTTCAGGGTGATAAGCAGAAAAGAGAGTTTATATGAAACTGATTTTCGGTGCAGAAAAAACCATTTCTAATAAAATCAAGCTAACCTATAAAAAACGCTACATCCAAAACCCCAGTCTAACCATTATGGCAAGCTTTGCCGCCATTATTTTATGTGGGGCTTTTTTGTTATGCCTCTCCGCCACCAGCCGTACAGGTGAGGGCATGAACTTTCTAGACGCACTATTTACAGCCACTTCTTGCGTGTGTGTGACGGGCCTTTCTGTTGCAGACACCGGCACCACCTTTAATATCTGGGGCCAGCTTACCATGCTGCTTTTAATTCAAGCGGGAGGCTTAGGCTTTATGACCATTGCCACCGGGCTGATTTCCTTCCGCCGCAAAGGTATCTCCCTACGGCAAAGGATGCTCCTCAAGGAAACCTTTGGTAATGACGCCTTAACAGACGCCACAAACCTGACCAAGCGAGTGCTGCTCTTTACCCTCACCTTTGAGCTGATTGGTGCGTTTTTCCTCTTCCTGGCCTTCTTACCTACTACTTCTTTGGAGGAAGCAGCTTGGTTTGGCCTCTTCCATTCTGTATCTGCTTTTAACAATGCAGGCTTTGATGTGCTGGGTAACGGCAACAGCCTTTATGCCCAGCAGCAAAATATACTTTTAAATATCACCATGTATTTTCTCATTATCAGCGGAGGCTTAGGCTTCCTCACCCATAGCCAGCTGCTTTCTAGCTTTCAGCAGCGGCAACGTTACAAATCCCTTTCCTTATCCCTCAAGAAAAACCTTTCACTGCAAAGTAAAATCATCTTAAAAACAATGCTTTTCCTGGTATTCACCGGCGCGCTTACTTTCTTGTGTCTAGAGTATCACAACCCCACAACCATCGGAGATTTACCCCTGGGGCATAAAATCGCCACCTCCTTCTTTCAATCTATTACCTACCGCACCGCTGGCTTTAGCACGGTAAATTTAGCAGAAGCATCTACTGCTAGTCAGTTCTTAGCCATTCTCTTCATGTTTATCGGGGCGTCGCCTGCCTCTACAGGCGGCGGCATCAAGACCACCACGGTCTTTGTCCTTTGGCTGAAACTAAAAGCGACCCTGCAAGGAGACAGTGAGGTCCGCTATCGCAACCGCACCATCGGTACAAACACCCTTTCTAATGCTTTGACCATTATGGGACTCGCTGGCTCCTTAGTGCTTTTTACGACCCTGTTGTTGACCATCAGTGAGCCACGGCTGCCCTTTATGGCATTACTCTTTGAGGCAGTGTCCGCCTTCAGCACCACTGGGCTTAGCCTAGGCATTACCCCAGAGTTAAACAGCTTTAGCAAGGCACTACTTATCGCCTCTATGTTCATTGGCAGAGTAGGGTTCCTGACGGTACTGTATGCCATCAGCGATAGAGACAACCCAGACAACTTACTCAGATACCCCACACAGGAGCTATCCGTGGGATAATTTTTCGTCACTTCCACTCCTCAGAAAGGCGGTTATTTTTATGAAAAAGCAATATGCAGTCATCGGTATGGGTACCTTTGGCATGGCCCTGGCCGAAACCCTTATTTCCCATGGACAAGAGGTCCTCGCCATCGACTTAAAACACCAGCGGGTACAAGAGCTTTCTGATACCTTTGACCATGTAGTCCAGGCTGACGCCCGGGACCCAAAAGCATTAAAGGCCTTAGGTATTGATACCTTCGATGCGGTTATCGTTTCCATTGGCGACCGAGTAGCAGATACCATCTTTCTCACCCTCACCCTAAAGGAACTGGGGGTAGAAACGGTCATCGTCACCACCAGTGACGACCAACAGGGGAAAGTACTGGAAAAGGTCGGCGCTACAAAAATCGTCTATCCTGTCCGAGACATGGGAGAACGGGTGGCGCTCAGCCTCCTTAATACCCGTCTGACCGACTATATGGAGCTGGCCCCTGGCTATATGCTGGTAGAGACGGCACTGCCCGCAAAATTTGCCGGACAAACCTTAAAAGAGCTAAACCTGCGGGCAAAATACAAAGTAACCGTCATCGTTATCAAGCGGCAAGATACCATCATGATTAACCCCGAACCGGATATAGCATTCCAGGCAGAGGATAATATCGTACTCCTAGGCGACAGCAAAAAAATCCAACAATGCGTCGAGGATTTTAGTTAAACAAAATAAGAGCAGCATAAGCTAAGATCCTTCACTAGCGTTCAGGATGACATTAGCATTCAGGATGATACGAGCGTTCAGGATGACATTAGCATTCAGGATGATACGAGCGTTCAGGATGACATTTAAGGGGACGGCATTGACAGCCGCCCCCGGCTAAGAGTAAAATAAACAGGCTATCTATATTTGCGGTTATGCTTCCGTAGTTAAATGGATATAACAGCCCCCTCCTAAGGGGCAGTTGTGGGTTCGATTCCCGCCGGGAGTACCAAATAAAAAGCAAAACTGCTTTGAGCAGTTTTGCTTTTTCTATAATTTTCCTAAATATAGATAGCCATAAAATTATGCTAAGGAACCGCAAAAGAACAATGACTATCTATCAGCAGCAGCAATCATTAGAATTTTATATGCAGGAAGCATTATTAGAGGCAGAAAAAGCCCAGGCGCATGGAGATATCCCAGTAGGTGCCGTCATCGTGCGCCAAGGGGAAATCATTGCCCGGGGGCACAACCTACGGGAGCAGGAACAATCTGTCCTGCTCCATGCTGAAATGGTTGCCATTGCTGAAGCCTGCCAGGTTTTGGGTAGCTGGCGCCTCAAGGACTGCGACCTCTATGTTACCTTAGAGCCCTGCCCTATGTGTGCAGGTGCCATCATCCAAGCCCAAATCAAAACAGTTATCTTTGGTGCAGATGACAGCAAATGGGGCGCCGGCGGCAGCCTTTTCCAGCTGCTAGAGTCGCCCCTTTTAAACTATCAGGCAGAAGTTATCAGCGGCATTTGCGCCCCAGAGAGTAAAGCCTTGTTACAACAGTTTTTTCTCAACCGGCGAAATTCATCTAAGTCAGGTAATGACAGATAAAAGACCATACTGCTAGCAGTATGGTCTTTTGTTTACAAGAGGTAAGACTTTCTTCTTGATTACATGTCAGATGTCACATTTCCCATCACTTTGCATATGATGAAAAAAGAAAGAGGGCGCAATAGCTAATCCTTTTGTTTACAAGCTATGGCACCTAGCGAAAGGAGAGACGGGAATGACACAGGAACAACAAGACTTCACCGTAGAACAGCAACCTTCCGCTTCCTCTCCCCAAGATGAGATTGTCAAAGACGATAAAGTATACACTGCCTATCCCATGCCCAAAGAAGAAACAGAGGAAAAAGAACCCCCCACCTATGAACAAGGTCCTGGCTATTATCAGACCAGAAGCGGCTATTACCGACAATATGAACGAACAGAACAGGCAGAACCTTGGACCAATACACAGCGCCAACAAGGAGGCCAAACCTATCAAAACCCCTCTGGTGGCCAAAGGCAACAATACACCAATCACAATACAAATTTCCAGCAAAACCAAGGACAAAACCAAAATCAGTATCAATATCAAAACCAATATCAAGGCAGACAAACCAACCAAAACAGACAATATCAAAACCAGCAACGCCAACAAAACCAGCAGTATCAGCAGTACCAATATCAACAGCAACAACAGCAATCCTATGGGCAAAATCAAAATCAACAAAACCAAAACCAGCAGCAGACGGCAAATGGTCAAGGCGCTCCATCTATGACGCAAATCGTCAATCAAATCCTACAAGCGCTGCAGCAAAACAGCAATGCAAACAGCAGCGGCGGAACTGCTGCCGCCAACAATACCAATAATACCAATAATGCTAACACTACAACAGCTGGCAACAACAACGGCAACGGAAACACCAGCGCCAGTGCTGGATCTCTCCTGACCCAGCTGGCTCCAGTTATCAAATCTTTTATGAATAATGGCGGAGCTGCTGCCGGACAAAACGGCAATACCATCCAGGCCATTACTAACTTCATCAACCAAAACGGCGGCATCGGCGCTGTGCTGAATATGCTAGGTGCAGCCGGCGGCGGACTGGGCAATACCTCAAGCGCCGCTAGTGCAGCCACCGGTGGCGGTTTACTGGGCAGCTTAGGCTCTTATCTGGGGAAAACGCTCCGAGGCAAACCCCTCAGAGGCAGTAATATGGGGCAGATGAACCAAATGGGGCAAATGGGTGCCATGGGACAAAGAGGCCCAAATGGTTCTGGGAATATGGGCGGCAGGGGCTACGGAGGCCCCGGTAATATGCCTGGCAGCTATGGCATGCCTACTTATGGCGGCGGGCCCCAAGGGCAAAACCTGCCGTCTTGGAATGAAGTCCAGCAAATGGTCAATAACTGGAGAAAATAATAAAAAACATGCTCTATAAAAATAAAAGAGAACTGTTATAGGTACAGTTCTCTTTTATTTTGAGAAACAGGTCGAAAGATGACAAAGATTTTTTCTCAGCGGGCATATTCCCTTCCCCTGGTGCATATGGTTATGTAACTGTAAATGTGAGAAAGCACACAGGAGGGATTGGTATGGATAAGATTTATTTTCCAATAGAAAAAACAGTGTTCCTACCACGGGAAAAAGCTCCCATTGGCAAAATGGAACAAGTAACGACAAAGGCAAAAATAGACGCCATCGAACCGGCACAAACAGGCTGGCTCTGCTATGGCAAGCTATTAATAGATTTAACATACACCCCCATGGGGACAGGACGGGAAAAACACCAAGAACAATGGAAACAAGTTTCCCAACAGCTGCTGGCTATGGGAAAAGATACGAAAGAAAGCTGCTCTATTATCGTGGATTTCATTCAGGAACTACCCGACAGAGACTTTACCTATGGTTGTGAATTTGATGCAGATGTACAGAAGAAGACCTGGCAGCAAATAGCCAGCAACGCCCTAGAAATCGGCGTCGACATCGCCCTCTCTGTACGAGAAAAGCAAAAAAAGGCCGTACAAGATATGGCTGAAGCCCAAGACCATTGCATGGTGTTAGAACAAGACAGCTTCTCCCTAGAGGAAAAAAAGGCAGACCCTTCCCGCACCAAAAAAGCCACAGCACAAGAACCAGAAGAACTTTACTACTATGCAGATGAAGAAGGCTGCGCCATGACGACCCTAGATAGCAATGAAGATACCCTTGTTTTCTGTCCGACTCCACCAGCAGAAGAAAAAACTGATAGTTGCCATTATCCGGTAGATTTCACCCAAAAAGAACTTTGCCCCACAGAAGAAGGTACCGGCAGTAAAGGACAGCATCTTTTGGGGAAGCAACCGAAAGACCATTGCAAGCCAGAGGCAGAACTGGTATTAGAAGGAGACATGGCCTTCCAAGCGAACTGCCCGGCAGAACCTGAAAAAGAAAAGAAAACAGAACCGAAGAAAACCGACCATGTAGATTGCTGTCTGGAAGAAAACGAAGAGGCTGCCCCCTGTCTTGCAGAAAGAAAAGCAGAAGTAACAGAAAAAATAATAGAAATGGAAACAGAAACCCGCATCATAACCAATACCAATGAAAACAATGCTGTCGCAGAAAAACCAACTGATACTGTAGATACGACAGATACGACGAATGAAACAGAAGAAGTTTGCATCAATGAAGAAATGGTATTAGAAACGGCCCCGCTCCCAGCAGAAGACAACACCGATGAAGCCTGTGAAGTGGTACCACTACCCTTGCCTGGCAAAGAAAAACATCACTTCTGGAAAGGTAAAAGGGATAAAAAAGGAGATTTTTCATTATCAGACATACCAGATATGTCAGATATGACGCCTCCCTTCTCTGCCACACCTGCTGAAAAACCAGCAGAGCCCAAAAAAGGCTACCGCTTAAAATTTTATGTGGTGCAGGGCGGCGAAGACCTAGCTGCCATCGCCGAAAAGCATAGCGTCAGCCCAGACAGCATCCTAGCCGCCAATAAAAATATCAGCGAAGAAGACATCCGCACCGGCATGGTACTCTCCATCCCTATGTAAAAAGGTAAAAACACCGAGCATAACAGGGAAAAGGAGGGTCGGTCATGGAACAACAAAACCAATTATTAGCAGAAGCCCAGGACATTTTACGAGCCTGGACCGTCGTACCTATCTCCGTTGGCGCCAAAGGTAAAGATATCCTGGTGACAACAGAGGCAGGTACCAGACTGCTAAAATATTATCCCCAAGGTGCAAGACAAGGATTTCGTTGCCACATGGCTATGGAATACAGCATCGAGCGAGGCTTTTACAGCCTGCCACGCCATATCTTAAATCGCAACGGCAAACCCCTTACCGTTTATGAGGAACGCTGCTATGGTCTAGCAGATATCTGGGCAGCAAAACCCATAGACTGGCAATGCAACCAAGATATCTTCCGCTTAGGCCAGGCCATGGGCCAAGTGCACACAGCCATGGCAGGCTTCCACCAGGCATATCTGGAGCAACCAGAAAAAAATTGGCTCACCCGTGCCATAGAAATGGCAGAAACTTGGCTGGCAGGAAAAGAAAAAATCCCCGTAAGCCTCCACCCCCAATGGGAACGGGTATGCTTATCCCTGGGCCACCTAGTAGAAATATTAGGAGAACAAGAAGCAGTGCTTTTGGAAGTAGAAGCCGTCATGCCCTTTGTCCATAATGGCTTTACCGGCAAAGAAATCTTCCTCTTACCACAAGGAGAAGTATGGGTCGGTGGTTGGGAACAATGGCAAGGAGGAAATTCCCTAGCCGACCTCTGCGCCGTACTCCACAAAATCGCCTGGCAGCGCAACTGGGACGCCAAAGCCATGGAAGCCCTCTTTGCTGGCTATCGCTTAAAGGGTATCTTTCGTTCGGATATGGCGGCAGTGGTTTGCGCTTGGAGCGCCATGCCCTTTGCAGCACTAGACTTATTAGCCCGTTATAGCGAAGAAGACCGTCCCGGCACGGAAGAAGAATGGCAGCCTATCTTTAACCTGCAGCTGAAAAAAGAACAAGTCTATGAAGAGATTGCAGCCTGGACAAGAAATTACTGGCGAGGGGGCGATTTATAATGGAATGGGAACAATGGCAAAACCGCTCGATACAACAAAAATACCCCTCTCTCACCCAGGTATTAGCTGCTTGGGAATTAGTCCCTACCTATGCGGCCATAGAAGGCACTCTTTGCCGCGTCAAGTGTCAGCATGGAAAATGGTGGGTCCTCAAGCGCATAGACGGACGGGACCGAGCAGAGTTTATCGGCAATCTCCTGACCCAATTATCCCAATATCAACTAACACCGCCAGTGTTACGCACCAAATACGGGGACACCATTGCTTACTGGTTTGACGGCTATTATTATCTGATGCCCCTCATCCGCGGCAAGGAATGCTCTAATGAAAAACTATCTGATGTCTCTTTATCGGCACAACGGCTGGCTCTGTTTCACCGCTATGCACAAGCACTAAATCTCCCTCGTTTCCAGGGAGATAACTTCCAGGAGCTAAGCAGCCGCCTGCCCCAATACCAAGAAATCTGCCACCCGGAAGTAGATAAAATAGAAAACACCCAGGTGCGGCTGGAAGCTGCTGATTTCCTCTATCAAGTTCAAAATAGATTAGCAAAATTCCCTCGCTACCAGCTGCAGGAACTAGAAGCAACAGCCATGGAAACCCAAACCATCCGCCATGGCCATTATCACTGTGGCCAAGTAATCAAAGAACACCGCAGCGCCTTTATTGTCCACTGGGAAGAAGCCGCTATCGGTGTACAGCTATTAGATTTATCAGACTTCTGTTATAAAGTCCTCTCCAAAAACAAATGGCAACCGGAATACTATCTGGCTATCTTAAATGGCTATCAAGATATCCTGCCCCTCAGCGACAGCGAGAAAGCTTTCTTAAGAGAAACGCTCCTACTGCCAATAGAACTAGAACGAGGCCTCATCGGCAGAAAACCCAAAGGCAAACGGCTGGAAAAATTATTCCGAGAGGCTATGGAAATAGACCAACGAAAGCTAGCCTGCTTTGCAGCCCTACAAGGAGAAGCAGCCCCTAACCATCGAGACAAAAAAATGGAAAAAGCAGCAAAGGCGGAAAAAGAGAAAAAGGAAAAAGAGCGAAAGGCCAAAGAAAAGAAAAAGAAACAAGAAAAAAAAGCCAAGCAAAAAAAGAAACAGCAGCAAACACAAGCAGCAACTAGCACCAAAGGAAAACCGCAACCCCAATCCACACCCAAGCAAAACCAGCCAAAGAAAACCCCAGTCAAAGAAAACATAAAAGAAGACCCCGCGTCTTAAAGAAGGGTAGGTGGCAAAAAACCATGAGTGAGAAAACAAAAGAACAAAATCCCCCTACCCCACCAAACGCAGATATATTAACCGCCTTCGGCATAGAAAAACCCTATGCTCTCTGGCCTATCCAAGAGAGCGTCTACAAAGTCAGCTGCATACAAGGTGACTTTTGTTTGAAATTTGTCCAGTATGACAAGGAAAAAATTGATTTCTTACACGATATTATGAACTATCTGCTAGACCAGGGGTTTTACCGCATTTCTCGGCCCATACCTACTTTATCTGGAGATAGCGCTGTAAAGACAGCAGGTGGCTTTTATACCTTAAACCGTTGGGTAGGCGGCATTGCCTGTGCATTGGATAACGATTTTCACCTGCTGGCAGCAGGTAGATGTCTAGCAGCCTTTAGCTGTGCCGCCTTAGGCGGTGAGCTGCTTCCCGGCGGCAAAGCAGGCTATCACGAGTGGCCAGAACGCTTTGCCCAGCGGACAGAAGACCTCATCACCTGGCAGCGACAAACAGCTGCTAAAAAACACCGCAATCCCTTTGAAAAGCTCTACTTAAAAGTCGCTCCGGAAATGATAGCAGACGGCATAGAAGCCCAGCGCTTACTGGCCCAGTCCGCCTATGGATATCTGGCAGACGAGGCCTTATATTATCGGGCCTTTGTCCACCGAGATGTGGCGGCAAGAAACTTTATCATCGGCCCAGATGGAGAAGGCTGGCTCATCGATTTCGACTATTGCCGTTATGACTTGCCCCTGACCGATATTGTCCGCTTTGTAGAACGGGGCATGAAGGCAGTGGTCTACACCCCCCAGCAATTAGATAGAATGCTGGGCGCCTATGAAACCATACGAAAGATTGACTCGGAGGAATACCGCGTCATTTCTGCCATGCTTTTATTTCCCCAGAAATTTTGGCGATTATGCAGCCGTTATTTCGCAGCCCCTGAGGACGCCTTAAAACAAGGGATTTATTATAAACTAATTAATGCCATGGGACAAATGAAAGCCCATAAAGATGTCTGGTTTTATTTCCATGGCAAATACGGCTGTCGCTAAAGCCAGCCTCAACCAGCAACCAAAAAACAGAGGAGGAACAATATGTTAGTAGGGATAGACGGTAGAGGCGCCGTGTGGTACAGAGGGACCGGCATTGGCACCTATACCTATCAATTATTAAAACATTTGAAGGAACGGGAAGAAGGCCAAACTTACCGTATTTTTTGGCCGGGAGAAGAATATCTCTCCTTAAATATTTCCGACCAAGAAGACTTCCGTCAAGTAGAAGCAAAAGAAAATTACTGGGAAGAGGTGTTTCTGCCCAAAGCCATCCAGCGGGAAGCCATCGACATCTATCATGTACCCCAAAACGGCATCGGGCTGCCCCGGGAAAAAAAATGCCTTCAGGTCGTTACCATCCATGACCTAATCCCTTATGTCTACCCGGAAACAGTAGGCCGCAAATACCTGCAAAATTTCCTAGAAGAAATGCCCCGTATCATGGAGTCTAGCGACCATATTATTACGGTATCAGAGTGTTCTAAACGGGACATCCAATACATCTTTGACTACCCAGCTGAGAAAATCTCCGTCATTCCTGAGGCACCAGAACCCATGTACCGTATGCTTTCTTTAGACGCTGCAAAAGATTTTTTACGGCAAAAATACGGCATCAGCGGTAACTTCATTCTTTATCTGGGCGGCTTCGGCCCACGGAAAAATGTACGGGGTCTGATCGTCGCTTTTGCCCTAGCCTTAAAGGAAATGAAAGAACCCTGCCGGCTAGTGCTGCCTGGCCGCTGGCAAAAAGAGTCTGACCCGCTAGAGCATATGCTCCATGCCTTAAACATTGCAGATAAAGTTATCTTACCGGGGTATGTAGCAGTAGACCATTTGCCCTATTTCTACCGAGCTGCTCAGCTATTTGTTTATCCTTCCTTTTATGAAGGGTTCGGCCTACCGCCCCTAGAGGCCATGGCCTGCGGCACACCAGTCATCGCCTCCAATACCTCCTCCATTCCAGAAGTGGTAGGAGATGGCGCATGTCTTGTTAATCCTTTTGATACCGTATCAATGGCAGAACATATCTACCGCCTCTTAAATGATGAGGAAGCTCGCTTAGAATTAGCAGAAAAAGGCCGCAAACAAGTAAAGAAATATTCTTGGGCAAAAACAGCCGCATATACCGCTCGCGTCTATGAGAAAATGTTGAAAGCGAAAAAATAAGAGAAAAAATAAATATAAAAAAGGAAGGCTAAAAAGCCTTCCTTTTTGCTGTTTCTCATTATTTGAATTATTATTTGAATTATTGCAGCACCATGGCACTGCACAGCCAGCCAATCAAGCTGCCGACAAATACATCCGAGGGAAAATGTAGTCCCAGATAAATGCGGGATACCGCTACCATCAACGCAATACCAAAGAAAACCGGCGCCAGCCACGGCACGCCCCAAGAAGCCATGGTCGCCATACAAAAAATAGTTGCCGAATGCCCCGAAGGAAAAGAATAATCTGAAAGGGCAAAATTATGATCAAAATTCACATTAGGCAGGGCTTCATAAGGACGGGTACGGGAAACATGCTGCTTTAAAAACTGCACAATAATTTGAGTCAAAGCAAGAGCAATCAGCGTCCGCTGCAAGGGAAAAATATATAAAAAGGAAAAGACCACCAAGATACAAAAGGTAGCCATCGCCCCGCCTAAATTAGTAAAGTAGGGCATAATCCTATCTAAAAAAGGCGTTTTTAGATTATCATTAATCAGATTAAACAACTTAATATCCCATTTCAGCATGATCCTTCCCGCCTTTCTTTTTTCTAGTAAGTTTATTATACACCTATTTTCCCCGTAAAATCTTAAGAAACCTTAATTTTTTCGAAATTTCCTCTTTTCTTTTGTAAAACACGCATAGATTTCTGCCTTGCTTACCAATTTTTTGCTCATCATCGGGGAAAATCCTCGTAAACACTAGGAAATGGATGTAAAACATTGGCAGAAAAATTTATTAACCAAATGGGGCAGGATATTTGTATTTTATCAAGAATTTAATAGCATATGCGTTTTTTTACAAAAATCAAATCCAAGCAAAGAAAGGAGCTTCGGCCTTATGCAAACAGGTAAAAAGATATTGCTGGCTGGCGCAGTTTTTTGCAGCGCTTTTGGCATATTCAATATGAGCGAGCCCCCCTTGCAGGCCACAGGCGAGATTAAAGTATATATTAACGGCACAGAAATGGTTACCGATGTGCCGCCTCTATTAAGTCAAGATAGGACTTTGGTGCCTATGCGCGCCATTGGCGAGCAATTAGGCTGCACGGTAAATTATGATGCCGCAAGCAAAAAAGTTACCATCAGTGGTAATGGACAAACAGTCACCCTAACGGTCAACCAAAAGCAAGCGTACATCAATGGACAGGAACAGCTTTTAGATGTACCGGCTAAGGTAGTAAATGGTCGTACTTTAGTGCCGCTGCGTTTTGTAGGACAATCTTTCAATGCTACAGTCGATTGGAATGGAGCTACCCAAACTGTTACCATTACTACTACTGGCAGCAACAACAACGGTAACAATAGTAATAATACTAATTCCAGTGGAAACGGGAATAATAGCGCCAATTACCCACAAAGCTGGGCAAATTCCGCTACCTGGGAACAAGAATTGTTAACTTTAGTTAATAAAGCACGGACGGACTTGGGACTCAATGCACTGGTAGCCATTGACGACCTTGCAGCACTTGCCCGCAGTCATAGCCGGGATATGGCAGTGAATAATTTCTTTGACCATACTTCCCCTGCAAAAGGCACAGCCGAACAACGCATGGCAGCAGCAGGGCTCCCCCCATGCCTGGAAAATATCGCCCACGGCTATATGAGTCCTACAGATACCTTTAATGCCTTGATGGCTTCTCCCAGCCATCGCAACAACCTCTTAAACCCAAATGGCGCCTTCTTTGGAGCCGGCGCCTATAGCATCCCAGTTGCAGAAGGCAAAACAGAAGATGTCTTTGTCACCATTGATATCGTCACAGGCGATAGCTTCTTTATGACCAATCGCAACCAATCTATAACAGACGAAACCCTAACTGTCAAAGGATATACCACACAGGATAGCGTTAACGCCACAGCTTTCCTCTTGGTTTCTGGTAAAGATAATACCTATGCCGAAAAACAAACCTTCCCTATGACCGTAAAAGGCAATCAATTCAGCGGAGAAATCAAACTTTGGAAATCTGGGAAATATATCATCAATGTAGGCGGCGATAATCTGGTCATTACCAAACAATAAGCTACCGATATCAAGTACATCATAAAAACCTGCTGCTTTTTATACAAACAGCAGATTTGAGAAAGAGAAGGAACTGTCCTACTGGACAGTTCCTTCTCTTTTGGGGAGGAAGTACCTATTGATGGATTAGAAACAATGCTTGCTTTTCCCATATTCCGAAATATCTTTGCGAAAGAAATATTTTAGAAATGCACCTGTTTTTATTTCGGGAAAAGATTATCTTGCGACCTTATCCATTCTTTTTTCTTTCAGGAAATTTGAACCATGAGCTTAAGGTAGAGAGCAGAGCCATCAACAAAATCATCACAATCATATTGAAAAACCCTGTCACTGTAAAGCCTTTAATGGTCATTTTTGCTACGATGAGCAAGATACCGTCTAACAGGCAGGAAAGCCCAAAGAAAATAGAGATATTTTCCATGGAATTTAACTGTCTTTTAGCCAGCAGGAAAAATGGTAACAGTAATCCATTCATCACCCCAAAAAGAAGCGCTGCCATAAACACACCGGCAAAATTCGCCGTATCTAACCCCGGCAACACACAAAAACCTAAGCCTATTCCAATGACATTGATTAAGAGTCTCCAGGCAAATGCACTCATGTTTTCTTCTCACTTCCTCTTTGCGTTTTACCACTTTTTCCTCTGAGTATATATATTTTACTTTTTCTCTCTTTTTCCTTTTCAAAACTACAATATCTTTTCGACAAAAAAAGCAGTCAAATTTTGTCGTGCAATAAAATACCTGGTTAAGCTATGGATTGTCTGTCGAAAATTTATCTAATCAGGGGAAAAGTTTTTTTACCCAAACTGCAAAATTTCCCTAAATTTTACTTGTCCTTCTCTCTTACAGGAACAGCCCCAAACTGCAAAGTCGTAATCCGTCGAATTTTTATGGAAATTCCACTCTTTGGCCACTGCTTTTGCCATGCTAGAATAAAGATAAAGTAATACTTTATCATATTTTAACAAAGAGGATGACAGCATGAATATCATAAAAAACACCGAAGAAGAAACAAACACCACCGCCTTCTGGCACATGGACGACATTATCCCGGATATAGACTATCTTTATTTACAGCGGCTTCATGTCCGCCTGGGAGAAATGGTCTGGCATTTATATCACAAACTACCCACGCTCTTGCGTCCAGCCGCTATCGGCACTTTCATTACCGAAGAGATTGCCAATGTCTATCAGGCCCTTGACCGCGCACATATATTTGCGCATTACCATGGCAGCAACAGTCAACGGCATGTAGAGGATATCTACTTTACCTGGCTCAAACAGCGAACCCTTACAAAGCTTTTTTTCCCTGCCATTGCTTACATCCTGCAGACACCGGCTACCGCTTTTTTCCCCTTAGAACCAGATATCTTCCTAAGCAAAGATTTTACTTTGCCGCAAAACCTACTTATTCATGTTCTAGACGGCACCCCGCTGCGGCTGGAAATCATCTATGATACAGAAAAAAGTTATCAAATACCGGAAGAACGCCTGGTAGCCGCAAAAAACTATTTAAAGAAAACCAGCTACAACACTCTTTTCTTATATCTGGATTTATTAGCAAATCAGGGCGCGCTACTGCCCCTGGAACAATTGACCTCAAGAGAAACAAAAGTCATTTCGCTGCAGACGGGACAGCAAAAGGCTACCGCTCTCTGTCAGGAAGATTTCATCTGGAACCTAGGAGAAATGCCCCCTATCTACCCAGAAGAAACCATGCAACTCCCCAAACTACAGCAAAAACAAGGATAGACCTCCCCCCTCCCACAGGAAACGGAAAAGCCAAGACGGGAAAAACCAAGAATTATGTAATTTTCTCTTGCCAATCCCGGGAAATGGATTATAATTTAATTAGTAAGAAACTTTCTGCCTTACTGTGAAAAGAATAGTATTTTTCTCGGTGAGACAGATTTTTTCATATACTTCTCTTTTATCAAAACACCAATAAAAATAAATTGTTTTGGAGGTAACATTTGTTATGGTAACCAGAGAAAATTTAGCCCAATCCGGCATTGTCAATGTAAAAAACATTTACAGCAACTTGTCTCCTACCCTTTTGGTAGAATACGCCCTTGCTCATGAAGACGCAGTGCTGTCCAGCACCGGGGCACTCAGGGTAGAAACAGGGAAATATTCCGGGCGTTCTCCTTTGGACCGTTTCATCGTAGATAGCCCTGCTATCCATGACAAGGTAGACTGGGGTGAAGTCAATCGTCCTATCGACAAAGAAACCTATGAAAAATTATCCCACCGCTTAGAAGCATACTTAGCAGGGAAAGATGTTTTCGTATTTGATGGCTTTGTAGGCGCTGACGAAAACCACCGCTTAAACATCCGCGTTATCAACGAATACGCTTGGCAAAACTTATTCGTACACCAAATGTTTATCCGTCCTACTGCAGAACAGTTGGCAGCTTTCGCACCAAACTTCACCGTCATTGCCTGCCCTGGCTTCCAAGGGGTACCGGAAGTAGACGGCACCCGTTCTGAAGTATTCGTAATCTTAAACTTCGACGAAAAGAAAATCATCATCGGCGGCAGCAGCTATCCTGGTGAAATCAAAAAATCTTGCTTCACCTTGATGAACTACTTCCTCCCAGAAAAAGGCGTATGCCCAATGCACTGCTCCGCCAATATGGGCGATGATAATGATACCGCCCTTTTCTTCGGTCTTTCCGGCACAGGGAAAACTACCCTCTCCGCAGACCCTAATCGTCATCTCATCGGTGACGATGAACACGGCTGGTCCCAAGACGGTATCTTCAACTTTGAAGGCGGCTGCTATGCCAAATGTTTAGACCTGACCCGGGAAGGAGAACCGCAAATCTTTGACGCCATCCGTTTTGGCAGTCTCTTAGAAAATGTTATCTTAGACCCAGAAACCAGAGTGGCCGATTACCATGATGATAAATTAAGCAAAAACACCCGGGCGGCTTACCCTATCGAATACATCCCAGGTGCTGTCATGTCTGGTAAAGGCACCCAACCAAATGCTATTTTCTTCTTAGCAGCGGACTCCCGAGGTGTATTGCCACCTATCTCTCGCTTAGACATTAACCAAGCTTGCTATCACTATCTTTCTGGCTACACCAGTAAAATGGCCGGCTTAGAACGAGGCATCACTGAGTCCCAAGCTACCTTTTCCGCTGGCTTTGGTTCTCCATTCCTCGTGCGCCCTGCTGGAGTTTATGCTGACATCTTGAAAAAGAACATCGAAAAATACGGTACCAAAGTATACTTAATCAATACTGGTTGGACTGGCGGCCCTTATGGAGTAGGGCATCGTATCCCACTGAAATACACTCGCTCCATGGTAACAGCAGCTCTTACCGGCGCCTTTGATAATATCGAATTTGTTAAGGACGAAGTATTTGGACTCTCTATGCCTACCAGCTGCCCAGATGTACCAGCTGATATCTTGAACCCAAGGAACACTTGGGATGACAAAGCAGCCTATGATGAAGCAGCTTACGCTCTCGCCGCCCTCTTCGTAGAAAACTTCAAAACATTAAAAGGTGTGGCACCGGAAATCATCGCGGCAGGTCCGAAAACCAAATAAAAACTTACCACAAACTACATAAATTAAATAAAACCAACTACCTCTTACATATATTTCGTGTAAGAGGTAGTTTTTTTAGATCCTTCGCTTTCGCTCAGGATGACAGATGGTGCCACAAAGTACGAAAAAAATACGAACGACTTCTGACCGCCATACTTTTGCCTAAGCGGGAGTGGATTATTTATATTTATCCATTTCCAGAATATGGTCTGTAGTAGTATGAAAAAACAGAGCCAGCTGCACCAAATGACAATTAGGAAGATTTAACCTGCCAACTTCATAATTAGAATAAGTAGTCTGATGAATGCCTAAATAATCCGCTATTTGCTGTTGCGTAAGACCATGTTCTTTCCGTAGGGTAACTAGCCGAGGATATGCCATAGGGGCTCGCCTTCTTTCTCCTCTGTAAAAAATTCGCTTAAGGAAATATTCAAAATCTGACAAAGTCTGACAATCGTCAGCATTTTAGGGTTACCGATGCCCTGCCGCATTCTCTTTAATGTGGTTTGAGACACACCAGAGAGGATGGATAGCTGAAACATCGTTAGATGTTGCTCTTTTCGTAAGGTCTCCACCCGTCTGCCGAGCCATAGGGTAAAATCATCAGTAGATATCATAAAAATTCCTCCTAAAATATTACTCTAGTTGTGGAGCCAATTAGGAGCCATAACTACTTTTCAGTATAAGATAATGTCATAATGATGTCAAGATATCGCCAAAAAGGAGTCGATAAAAATGAAAGACGATATGGTAAGATATTCATTACGCATAGAAGGAGCTTTGTTAGATAAGTTAGGTTATGTGGCTGAATACGAAGGCAGGACAAAGAACAAAGAGATTGAACAGCTAATTAAGAAGAGAATTGCCGACTTTGAAAAGAAATTTGGAGAGATAAAAGTAACAGAAGAATAATATTCTGAGCGTTAGCGAAGAAAAGCTTTGATACTATTGCGGGGAGCCGCCGCCTGTTTGACGCGGGGAACGGCAAGTAGTGACGAGGCTGTTACTAGGTCAACCAGGCGGCAGTTTTGCTTCTTTTTCAAAAAGAAGTTAAAGACTTACCAAAAGGAACTTACACCACTTGCCCAACTGTAAAAAGTACAATGTATATATTTAAGAGTTACTATCTACCTTTGACAACTGGGCAAATACGAATTATTTACCTTGGGCTTGCTTTGCTTGTTCTTTTAAGAAAAGAACCAAAATCGCAATCTGGTTGCCTTTGCCTGGCAGCCTCGTCACTACCTAGTGCTCCCCGCGGCAAACAGATTGCCTTCCCCATTTACTAAAAGATCCTTCGCTTTCGCTCAGGATGACAGAAACCCTCCACTTGGTACAGAAGCAAAGCTCACTACTTCCTAGGCAAAAGTAACTGTTGGAAGTAGTATGTAGCCTTTTGTGCAGTGTAGCACCATCTGTGGCATCATCCGTGGCATTGTCTATCATCTATTGACAGTATAATAGTTTAGCATTAAACTATTTATATCATAGGCAAATAACTCATATGATAGATTAATATGATAGGAGGCATTTTCATGGGAAAATTAGACGGGAAAGTAGCCATCATTTCCGGTTCTGCCCAAGGGGTAGGCAAAGGGGTAGCAGAAGCCATGAGCCGTCATGGTGCAAAGGTGGTTATCTTAGATATTAACAAAGAAGGTGCAGAAAAAACTGCTGCTGAAATCGTAGCCGCTGGCGGAGAAGCCATCGGTCTGGGCTGTGACATTAGTCAAAAAGACCAAATCCAACAAGTCGTGGATAAAACAGTAGAAGTATTTGGTACCGTGGACATCATGGTGAATAACGCCCATGCGTCCAAGCAGAAGCCTTTTGAGACCTTGACGGAAGACGATTTTGCTCTTTCCTTTAACACCGGGTTCTGGGGCACCTACTATTTCATGCAAGCAGTATTTCCTATTTTCAAAGAAAAGAAAGCCGGCAAAATCATTAACTTCGGCTCTAACAGCAGCATCTTAGGCCACGCTTACCAAGGCGCCTATGCCGCTGCCAAAGAAGCCATCGGCGCCATCACCAAAGTAGCCGCTACCGAATGGGGCGTTTACAATATCAATGTAAACATTCTCTGTCCTTTTGCCAATTCTCCCGGTATGGTAGCCTGGTCTCAAAACTTCCCGGAAGAATATGATAAGACCATCAGCCGTATCCCCCTGCGCCGAGTAGGCGATTGCAAGGACGATATTGGTGAAGTAGCTGCATGGTTAGGTTCTCATGAATCCGACTATGTGACAGGGCAAACCATCCTAGTAGACGGCGGCGCCCACTATGTCAGATAAGAGAAACAATCCCTCTGAAGAATTTGATGTTTTTGCCCTCATTCACAGCTATGAACAATTCTTCGGAAAATCTCATACCTATTGGCACAAACGATATAAAAACTACATCGGTACCAATCGAGTCCATGCTTTAGTGGAGCTAGACCGCACGCCACTTCTTAACCAAAAGGAGCTGGCAGAACGACTCTGCATCACGCCAGGGGCAGTTACCGCCATGACGGATGACTTAGAGAAAAAAGGCCTTATCGAGAAGGCATATAGCCCCACCGACAAGCGAACCATTGAATTACGCATTACCTCAGAAGGGCAAGACCTGCTAGCAGAGACATTAGCAACGGCAAAAGTCTATGTAGAGGAAATCTGCAATGTCCTTTCTCAAGAGGAAAAAAGGGCCCTTTTCGCTATCAATCAAAAGCTTTGTATGCATTTGGACCAATTTATTAAAAGCAAATAAATAAAAAAGACAACCGATTTGTTCGGTTGTCTTTTTTATTTACAGGTTATATGACACATAGACATGGCCGCAAGGGCACCTTTATGACTATCTGGCGTAACACCAGCACAACAGCTACTATCGACCGTAATTTCTGCTTCTGGCAATGCTGCTTTTAAGAGCATTACATTAGAGATAACGCAAATATCCGTACAAAGGCCTATCACTTCAATATCATCAAACTGTTCCCCTAAGACATATTCCATCAGCGCTAAACTGCCAAAGGTAGGCTTATCAAAAATCTTCTTGTTTATGGTATATGCTTCCAGCTGGGGAATAATCTGCCAGCCTGTTGTTCCCCGAATGCAATGGGGAACAGGAAGCATTTTCCCCTCTTTCGTATCCAGATAGTTTTCCTCATGAGTATCGCGGGTAAAGACAACATTCACCCCTGCTTGAAGGGCTTGAGCTATCTTTTCTACCACGAGAGGAACGATAGCCTTTGCCTCCGCAGTACCTAGGGCACCGTCTACAAAATCATTTTGCATATCCACCACAACCAACAACTTCTTCATAAAGAACCCCGCCCTTCTCTTAGCAAGATAATAAAAAAACTCTGACAATGTTCTGTCAGAGTTTTTGGTGTGCCTGGAGGGATTCGAACCCCCGACCTCATGGTTCGTAGCCATGCGCTCTATCCAACTGAGCTACAAGCACATAATCATACAGTATCTGCCCAAAGACAGATACTGCATTTTCTGGCGGAGAAAAAGGGATTCGAACCCTTGATACGGTTGCCCGTATACATGATTTCCAATCATGCGCCTTCGACCAACTCGGCCATCTCTCCACAACCATGTCAGCTTTATTATTATACCTATATTTTCTCTCCTTGGCAAGCTTTTTATGCAAAAATTTCACTTTTTCTCCAGGGATTGGCTATTTTAAAGCATCACGATGGTGATACCGGGATTGGTGAAGACCAAGTCATGGTCTTTGCGGAGAAAAGGGCAACGATCTAGGGCATATAACACATTGGGGTTAAAGATATTCCATTCTTCCCCTGGTATGTAATCTGCAATCTTGCACTGGTAGCGCTGGTCATCCAGCCAGCGTCTGGCGGCGGCGCGGATAGCCCCCCCAGCCCCAGAAGAGCCATAGCCATGAATGACTTTGACGCCATCATAGCCTAAGGCCCGGGCATGAGCTAGGCCAGTAGCAAGACAGACTTTTGCCTCTTCCCATCGAGGCATACCTATCTTAATATTTAGCTGGTACAGCTCCTGCCTTTGATCAATACCTGCCATCACTATTCTCCCGTTTATTTTATCAGTTCATAAATAGCCTGGGCATAAATCTTTGTCATTAAAATCAAATCTGAAATGGGAATGCGCTCATTAGCTTGATGCACACAATCCGCTTGATGAGGAAACATGGGCCCAAAAGCTACAAAGTTTTTCACAGCGCGGCAATAGGTACCACCGCCAATAACAAGGGGCTTGGTAAAGTCGCCGGTCATCTCCTGATAAACGCCACACAATTTTTCTACCAGCGGATGGTCGGCTGGTACATATAACGGTGGTTTGTGCTCATTGATTTGTAAATCCATCTCTTTTGCCACTGCATGCTCATCTAACTCATGCCAAATCATAGCAAAATCTGCTGTAATCGGATAACGGATATCCATTTCACAAACAGCAATACCGTCCTTTGCACGAAACTCTCCCATATTCATGGTAAGAGGACCAGAAAGCTCATCTGCACAGGCAACGCCTGCACCCTTACCATCATAACCCTCTAGAAACAGGGTATGGAATTTTTTCATCATGCGTTTTAAGTGTTGGTCCATACCGCTAACTGTCAAAAGAAAGGAAAGCAATAGACCAATGGCATTGACACCCATATCAGGGCGGGAGCCGTGGCAGGATTTGCCTTTTGCAGTAACGGTAATGGTCACGCCATCATCTGCAAGGGTAATAGCCTGTTTATCCGCAAGCTTTTTATAAGCTCGTTCTAGCTGATAACGACCTTCTGAACTCACAAAAAAGGTAGCCCTTGCCTCCCCTGGTACTACATTGGCGGCGGTGCCACCGGTAATCTCTTTTAACATTAAATCGACGCCTTTGCCGCTAGAATAGTGGTCAGTAGCGCTAAACTGCAAGATACCCTTTTCCCCATGGATAACAGGAAAATCCCCATCGGGAGAAAATCCCATGACAGGAATTTCTTCATTACGCAAATAATAATCAATACAGCCAAAGCCTTCTTCCTCATTTAAACCCATAATATGACGAACCCGCTTGGTAATAGGAAGACCGCTAAGCTTAATGACCCACAAAGCAAAAAGTGCTGCAACAGTCGGGCCCTTATCATCCACAGCACCCCGCCCATAAATACAATCCCCCTGGATAAGCCCTCCAAAAGGCGGTAAATCCCAGCCAGCACCAGCCGGCACCACATCTAAATGGCTCAGCACACCAATTAATTCTTCCCCTTCCCCCAACTCTGCATACCCCACATAGCCTTGCATATTCTTATGGACAAGCCCCATCTGGTCTGCTATGGAAAGCATAAAGTCTAACGCTTCTGCCGGACCTTTGCCAAAAGGCTGATAGGGCAGTTTGCCATAACTATAGACGCTTTCAATGGTCAAAAGCTTTTGTGTTGTCTCTACAATCTTTTGGGCATATTTATCTACTAAGTCATTTAAGATTTTTTCCATGTAAATGCTCCTTTAGGTCGTATCAAAATTATCCCCTATATTCTACCATAATTCGACAATTATGGAAATATGTCCCCGGTCATAAAAACCTTACTTATAATCTATCCAAAGGAAACAGTCCCTATACAAATAGAAAATTTCTTAGTATTATTTTAAGTATCACAAAAAATCTTTTAGGAATGTTTTAAGTTTCTTTCTAAAGTATCTTTTGTTGCTTTTAATACATCTACAAGAATGCGAATATCATGATTGGAACATTGGGAAAAAATCTCTTGAGCCTCTTTATTATAAACAGGGAAAGAATGTTGTACATTATCACAAAGAAGTTCGTCTACAGAAACAGAAAGCGCATTGGCAATCTTAATGATAACCGCTAAACTCATTCTGGCATTTCCTGTTTCGATATTGCTAATATAAACAGTAGAAAGTTTCACTTGATTGGCCAATGCCTCTTGCGTCATTTTTAATTTTAATCGTGCTATTTTTATTCTTAAGCCAATCGCTACATAATCTATTGCCATACTGTTGCCTCTTTATTTGAAATGCTAACAGTATTTATTGTAATTTATTATAAAATTTATTTTAATAAATGATAAAAAGTAATTAAAATAAATAATTTATATTTTTAAACTATAAGAATATTTCCCTTTATAATTTATATTCTGCTGCAAATAAAAAAGAGGAAGCGATAAAATACCGCTTCCTCTTTTTTATCTTTTATTTTTTCCGGTAAAACATGGGCAATACTAAGAGTAAAATGGGGAAAATCTCTAAGCGGCCTAACAGCATATAAAAGCTTAAGAGCAGTTTCGAAGCCCCTGAAAACTCCGCAAAACTGCCCATAGGCCCGACCACTCCAAAACCCGGCCCCACATTGCCCAGGCAAGCAATGACAGCGCTCAGATTTGTTTCAAAATCAAACCCATTTAAGGAAATAAAAAACACACCTACAAAAATGAGCAGCATATAACAGGTAAAAAATGTATTTACCCCATGGATGGTTTCTCGTTCTACCGGTTTCCCATTCAGTTTGATAACATTGACCACCCGTGGATGGATGAGCCGCATGATTTCTACTGCAGTCTTCTTCATCAAGATGATAAAACGAGATACCTTAATACCACCGCCAGTAGAACCGCCGCAGGCGCCAATAATCATCAAGAGAAACAATACTGTTTTTGCAAAGGTAGGCCACTGATTATAATCTGTAGTGCTAAAGCCAGTAGAAGAAATAATCGAGCACACCTGAAAATAGCTATGGGCAAGAGCTTCTTGCCAGCCAGGAAATAGGCCCGCTACATCCACAGTAATACAAACAGTAGCAAAACCAATAATCAAGAGAAACCAACGTAGCTCTTCATTTTTCCAGATTTGTTTCCATTGCCCCACTAGGAGGAAATAATACAAGTTAAAATTCATGGCAAACAGCATCATGAAAATACCAATCACTGTAATGAGATAATAATTATCCCCATAGCTGCCAATACTTAGGTTCTTCATAGAAAAACCACCCGTACCGGCAGTAGACATGGCATGGACCACACTATCAAAAAGGGGCATTCCCCCTACCACTAAAAGACTAATCTCAACCACTGTCATTCCCAGATAAATAGCATATAAGATTTTTGCAGTGTTTTTCATCTTCGGGACGATTTTCCCCACATCAGGACCGGTCATCTCCGCCCGGATTAAGTGGATAGACCTGCCCTCTGCCAAGGATACCATGCTGAGCATAAACACCAGCACGCCCATGCCGCCTATCCAATGAATGAAACACCGCCAAAATAAAATACTAGGCGGCAACTGTTCCACCGTAGGTAAAATACTAGCCCCAGTAGTAGTAAAACCAGAAACAGCCTCAAACAAACAATCTATAAAAGAAGGAAAGGTACCGCTAAACCAAAAAGGCAACGCCCCGAAAAAGGAAATCAAAATCCAGGCAAGGGCTACCGTCATAAAGCCGTCTTTAGCATAAATCGTTTGGTCCTTCACCTTAATCCAAGAGAACAAGCTGCTACCAATGAGCAGCACTGCAATGCTCTCCAGGAAGGCCGCTGTCATGCCGTCTTGATAAGCAAGGGCGATAACCAGCGGCACTAGGAGCAGCACAGCCTCTAGGCGAAGAGCGCGGCTAGCCACCCAAAATATCATCTTATAGTTCATGGAAACTCCTCATAAACTGCATAATTCACCACTTAGTACAAAAGCAAACTTACTGCCACCTAGGCAAGGTGTAATCATCAGAAGTAATTAGTTATTCCTTGGTACCTAGTGGATATTTTAAAAGTAGCTCTCGTTTAAAATATCGTTAATCTCTAAAAAGCCACTTTCCTTGGTAATCACAATCACATTATCCCCCTGGCAAAGGATATCATTCCCATTGGGAATAATCAACTGACTACCCCGCAAAATGCGGGCAATGAGCACATGGGGCTTTAAAGGGATATCCTTTAAGGGAACACCTAAAAAGGCACAGTCTTCACGAATGCGAAACTCCAATGCTTCCACCTGTTGATTAACGATTTTGGTCATGGCTTCTACACTACTGCCCCAGGAATTTTGCAAGGCCCGCACATAACGGACAATCTTATTGGCAGAAACCAGTCGAGGGGATATCATACTATCCAAGCCGATATTCTCTAACACATCATTAAACGACTGACGATTAACCTTGGTAATCACCTTATCTACCTGGCGAGACACAGCAAACATAGACATGATGACATTTTCTTCATCAAAATTTGTCAACGCTACAAAAGCGTCTACCTCATCGATGCCCTCTTCCATGAGGATATCTTGGTCAGAACCATCACCATGAATAATAATAGCCTTTGGCAGTGACTCAGAAAGGGACAAGCACCGCTCTCGATCCATCTCAATAATCTTTACTTTAATGCCGCTGCCTAGAAGCAGCTTTGCCAGATAATAGCCAATCTTCCCGCCGCCAATGAGCATGGCAGTCTTGATGGTCTTCTTTAAAATACCAATTTGCTGGAAGAACGAAGCAATCTCTTGGGGAGACCCAGTAATACTTACTTTATCCCCTTCTGCTAAGGTAAAGTCCCCACCAGGAATAAACACTTCATTGCCCCGCTGCACCGCGCAAACTAAGAGCTTAACCCCATAAATCTTTGGCAATTCATAAAGAGGCATATCAATAAGACGACTATCTTTATTTACTTTAAACTCGACGATTTCCACGCGGCCTTTCGCGAAAAAGTCGATTTTCATAGCAGAGGGAAAACGGATAAGCCGGGACATAGCAGTAGCTGCTTCCAGCTCCGGATTTACCGAAAGGCTTAGTCCTAAATCATCTTTGATAAAGTACAGGCTGTTGCTGTATTCTGGGTTACGTATTCTAGCCACAGTATACTGCGCTCCCAGCTTGCGGGCAAGAAGACAACAAATAATATTGGTCTCATCTCCAGAAGTCACCGCAATGACCAAGTCTGCAGTGGCAATGCCAGCCTCGCGCAACACATCTACACTGACAGCATTCCCCTGCAGAGAAATAATATCCAGGGCATTGGTAAATTTCGCCAGGGCCTCCGGCTTATTATCAATCACCACAATATTATGGTCTTCCTGGGCAAGCTGCTGCGTCAGGGTATAGCCCAGCTTCCCGCCGCCAATAATCACAATATTCATAGACGCTATCCTCGTATCAATATCTCTTCAGCCTCTAAAGTAACCTTTTTCCCAGGGAAAGTCAATATCAAAGCAGGATTTTCTCTCTGGCAGATAATGCTGAGCTACTGCAATTTATCTTTATCCGCCACCACACTAGGCCGATGAATATCCACTACATAAGAAACACCAGCCATAGCATCTAATAACGCTTCGGCATTATGGTCACATTTATAGTCCATTTCCCCGCGATACAAAGGCAGCACCTGATAAAAGTTTACTTCCTCACCATTTGGTAGCAAGCACACATCCCCCTCATCACCACAGATTTGCGGGTCAATAAGTAAAGCACCACACAACTCTGTATTCTCCGCAAAAGGTTCCTGATTATCCACGCTATGGCCCCAGCCCAGCCAAGTATCACAGGTAATGGGCATACGCGCTAAAGTCTTCAGCAAACGGATAGGCCAATACCAAACTTCCGCATCATCCATCACTTGCCAATCTGGTGGTAGCGTAATGAGAAGTTCTGCACGCTCCAGCTTATACTCGGCAAGCTCTGTTGGTACATTCATACGGTGGGCCCCCATCCCCATAGTTATCAGTGTATAATAATTCCGCTCTGGGGTAGGCTCCAAAAGACAAATATCCACATGAATGTCGGGAGAGACGATTTCATGAAACACATTTGCATAATCCCCAAAACAACTAGCAATATGCTCATCGATAGCCTCTAATTCTTCTTCCTCATAAAGTTCCGGAAACTGTTCTTCTTGCATCATTATCAATCCTTTCCCTATGCTACTAGCCAGATTAGCTAGATTAGCCAAATGCACAAAATAATAATTTGACTGTAAACTACATTTAATACATTATACTTCTGGGTATTTATGATCCTTCCAATACCACCACTTGAGTTTTTCTTCCTCATAGACATCATTTTCAGCAAAGTAAACGGCACAGCAGAATACATACAATACGCAACGATCGTCCCGATACCCCTTATAAAGGCACTCTTTTTCATAGAGTTCCTCCGGGTTTTGCCCTTGCAAATCTGCAATAGAAGTAATGCCCATGGCCTCTAACACAGCCGCTATCTTTGGGCCAACACCAGGGATTTTTGTCAGTTCACTAGCCATAAAGCCACACCTGCCTTCCTGATTATTTGCGAGAAAAGAGACAAACATTTTCTACATGAGCTGTCTGAGGAAACAAGTCCACCGGCTGCACGCTTTCCAACCGATAGCCCAGCTCCTCTAGACGCTTTACATCTCGCGCCAGAGAAGCACCATGGCAAGAAATATAAACCAAATATGGAAAACCTGCTGCAGCAATAGCCGCAAGCACCGCTTCTTCACAACCGCTGCGAGGCGGATCTAACACTGCCACGCTTTTTGCAATCACCGCCTGATGGGCAAAGGCTCCTTCCTGCAGCAAAGAAGGCAGCACTTCTTCACACAGGCCGGCAAAGTAATGGCCCTCCACCTGATTAAGCAGGGCATTTTCTTTGGCACTCTCTACGGCCTCTGGCACCACCTCGACACCTATCACTGTCTGCCCAGGAGAAGCAAGACAAATACCGATGGTACCGATGCCGCAATAAATATCCCAAAGGTAATCTACCTCTACAGGCAGCTGCGCCAACATCTCTCTGGCCACACCATAGAGGCGTTCCGTCTGACAGAAATTCACCTGGAGAAAATCCTTTGCCCCCCAGCGGAACTGCTTCCCCAAGAGAGATACGAGGAGCTTTTCCTGACCCCAAACCAACTGCCATTGGTCTGAAAAGTACCCATCCCAAGGAGTCTTTTGGCCATAATTATACCAAAGGCTCGCTATGGGTAAATCCTCTTGCCGCAGAAAATCAATATGTGCTTTGACATCCGGCTGATAAGTCCCCTCACAAAGAAAGGCGACTAGGCAACGGCCGTCAACATTGCTTTCTTTTATCAGCACATGGTGAAGACCCACAATCTCCCGAAGGTCCCCAATATGCTGCTGCAAAGAAGCAATCACTTGATTAATCTGTACTGAGGCTAAGGAACAGGCAGATATGGGAACTACTCTTTTGCTCCCCGGGGCAAAGAACCCTAAAGCGTGGCTTACCTCATCATAGTGGAGATAGACCCGATTGCGGTAGCCCCACACTGTATCAGCGCCGATGATAGGTAAGATTTCTACACCGGTCACGCCACCAATGCGAGATAGCTGCTGACGAACAAAGTCCTCTTTGGCAGCCAACTGACCGGCCTCATCCAGATGAGACAGCTGGCAGCCGCCGCACTGCATAGCAACTGGGCAACGAGGCATGACTCTCTGAGCGCTAGCAGTCACCATGTCTATGGCTTCCCCCCAGGCATAACGCCGCTTCTTCCCTAAGACACGCACCAGCACCCGCTCTCCCGGCAAAGCGCCAGCTACAAAAACAGCCATGCCCTCTACTCTGCCCACACCCTTGCCCTCGGTGGTAAGGCCGGTAATCTCCATGGAATAGATTTCACCAACATTTACAGAATTATCTTTTGGTTGTTTTGTCATAAAAATATAATTCCTAACAAATTTTTTTATTATAAATCCCTGAAAAACTCATCAAAACTATCTACATGATAAAGTTCCTTTAATGCCAACAAGACGCTAACTTTAACACTATAACAACCTCGTTCCATTTGAGAAATTACTTCTCGACTGATAGAAATATCTGCTAATTGCAACTTAGCAGCAACCTGTTCTTGAGATAAATTTGTTGCTTTCCGTAACCTTCTTAAATTATCACCAATAGAAATATCTTGTTTAATGTTATTTGACATAAAAATTTCTCCAATCTTTTTTTGGAATGTTTTCATTCCACTATTGATTTTAAACACTCACTCATGTTATTATTGGAATGTATTAATTCCAATAATATTTTTTAGGAGAAATTTTTATCCAATGTCACCCTGAGGGAACCTTTAAGATCCTTCGCTTCGCTCAGGATGACAATCAGAAACACCCACTACCTTTCCATGTCATCCTGAGGAACGCAGTGACAAAGGATCTTTTAGTATATGGGGAAGGCAATCTGTTTGCCGCGGGGAGCACTAGATGGTGACGAGGCTGCCAGGCAAAGGCAACCAGATTGCAAGTTTGGTTCTTTGCAGGCAAAGAACAGAAAAATGACCCAAAGTAAATAATTCGTACTTGCCCAACTGTTAGAGGTAGATAGTATCTTTTAAATATATACATTGTACTTTTGACAGATAGGCAATTGCTACAAGTTTCTTTGAGTAAATCTTTAACTTCTTTTTGAAAAAGAAGCAAAACTACCGCCTGGTTATAATCTGCCACTTTTAAGGTAAGCAATGCTTAGTACTTCCAGACTGGGAAAAGTAAAATGTAGGCCAATATGTAAAAGTGGGGATATCTAGGCGGCAGGTCCCCGCCAATTAAAAGATCCTTCGCTTTCGCTCAGGATGACAGATAGTACCACTTTATACAAGGGAAACACTCACTGCTTCTAACAGAAGAGGAAAAGTAATTGCTAGTAGCTGTATGTAATTCTTTTGTAAAATGTGGCAGTATCTAGGATGAAAAAAACACACTATTTTTGCTTTAAGAGAGAGAAAAGTTATGTCAGATTTTATCCCGAAAGGCTATACCAAACAGCAAATTACCATTCGGATAGATGAGCAAAAGCTGGAAAAGATAGATAGAATAGCCGCTAAATTTAACCTAAGCCGCAGCGCCTTTGTAAATCAGTGTATCGACTATGCCCTCTCCATGATGGAGATAGGAAAGGAAAGTTGAATTGTCTCCTGTATAAGCAAAACGAACTAATCCCTAGGCCCAAAATAACTGCCGGAAGTAGTTCGTATTTCATATCCAGATTATTCTTCTTCTGCACCTTCTCCATCTTCTGCAGGCACTGTCTGCTTTGGCGCTAGCTGGAAGGACTGAACAATCGCTGCAATATCATCCTCATAAGACTCCTTGCGGCTCTTTAAGGTCCAGGCCACTACCTGCACAAAATGGTCCGGACAATCAATGGTATACAGCCAATAATACACATTCAGGCCATCTACAGTACCGCTAACTTTGGCCAGGTAAGCCGCTCTATCGCCAACAGTAATGGCGACAGGTTCTGTCATCAGCGGGTTTTGCAGCTTGGCCATGGTTACATCGGCAACGATTTTCGTATAATCAGATAGCTCCATAGATAGGTCCGCTTTTAACTCTGGAATGATAATCAGATATTTATCTTTGGAGAGACTACCAATTTCCAACTCTGCCTCTGGGTGCAGCTGTCCTGTCATCATTTGCCAATCGGGGCCTACAGTTAGCTGAAACTCTCCGCCAGTGCTGGTAAAAGTAGTCTTACCATCCTTATTTGCAGCACCATTACCGTCTCCGGTATCCATACCGCAGGCAGAACACAACACCGACAAGGCGAGAAAAACACAGCAAAGAACCAAAATACTCTTTTTCTTGTTAGAGGTAAACACTCTCTTCATACATTACATAAACCTTTCCGGTTATAAGATTTTATGAAAAATTGGCTGCATCTGCTGGAAGGTAGCCAGATAAGAAAAGCCTGCTTCTTTCAAAAAAGCGACTGCCGCCTGTTGCCCATAGCCCACATCCTGAGGCTTATGAGCGTCAGAGCCAATGGTAACAATCTCACCGCCTAAAGCGCGATACCGCTTCAGCCATGTCATATCCAGGGTATCTTTACCTAGCGCGCGGAAAATAGAGGTATTGATTTCCAGCCCCTTGCCATGGTCGATAAGGTAACGAAACAAGGCATCTAAAACATCCGGCGCATCTGTATAACGGAGCATCTTATCTTCATAGGGGCAGCCTTTGCTGGGAAAATCTATGTGGCCCACCACAGAAAAATCCTCCGGACCAATGGTATGCTGTACCAAATGGTTAAGCTCTGTGAGATAGAGGGAAAAAGCTTCCCCTCTGGTCTTCCCCCCAAAGAAGCCTGGATAATAAGGGTCTTCCCCCTGGCAAAGATGACAGGAAGCGATAACAAAGTCCAGCTGGTTTTCTGCCACCAGCTGATGGATTTCCTCCTCATAACCCGGTAAGCTGAGAAGTCCCACTTCTGCCCCCTGACGAACCGTAATCCTCTCCTGCAGAGAGGCAAGAGCAGGACTTTTTAGGGCTTCTCTCCGCGCTGCTAAATCCACCTGCCACAAAGGCAATCCTGGATAGGCTGGCTCATAGTGGTCGGTCAGACAGATTTCTTCTAAGCCATGGTCCAGAGCAGACTGGATTTGCACCCCAAGAGAAGCAGTGGAGTCAAAGGAAAACTCTGTATGCATATGGTAATCTGCCCGCATAAAATAGATACCTCTTTTTTAATCAAAATAGATTTTACAAGTTTCCGGAGTAAACCAAATAGCTGCTTCCTCCCGCACAGCTTGGGGACTATCGCTGGCATGGATGAGGTTTTCACACATTCTGTTTTCTGCCATAGAAGCCTCTAAGGAGTCACGGCCCAAGTCGCCGCGGATGGTGCCGGGAACTGCCTTTTTAGGGTCGGTAGCGCCCACCACAGTGCGGACAAAAGGCACAATGTCGGCCCGTTCTGCAGCAAGGAGCATGGGCAACACTGTCTTACCGTCAAAATACCGTTTAGCATTTTCTCGGAAGCCTTCGCCATATTTAGCAATAGGCTCTGCATAGTGATGGCAGATAATCTCCGGCGTGGCAGTGGTGCAATGAACATGGGCAATAGCAAGACCTGCATTTTTTAGTCTGGTGACGATTTCTTCCGTCAGGCCTTGGGCTACTGCGTCTGGCTTTAACATAATGAACGTATAATACATAAAAACATCCTTCTTTCTCTTTGCTGCATATTTTATTAATACTTGTTTTATTCGCTTATCTTTTCTATTGCCTGGGAGATAGCATCCTCTGCTTGTTCTGGGCTACCGCAAACAACAAAAATTAAATAATCATCTATCTCTTTTACCAAGGCATTATCTAGTTTGGCGGCCTCCTCTGGCAGATAAGAAGAGAAGCTTTCCTTTTGGGTCGCTACACGAGCCGTTATTTTTTCCTTTAGCAGCTTCTTACTGGCCTCATCTTTTGCCTTGACGATGCAGATTTCATCGGCAGTAGCGCCAGTAGAAAGAAGCAACACTGCCTGCTCATAGTCTTCCCGCGTCACATCATAGACATAAGAAAATACTTCCTCCTCTACTGGAGAAAGCTCCGCCTCCAGGCCTAAGGCCTGCTGCAACTGGCTACTAAAGGCCGGCATATCAATGACAACAGGAGCAGCGTCATTTTTTCCTTCTTGGCCTCCTCCACAGGCGGAGGCAATCACTGCCAGTCCTAAAACTAAGCCAAAAGTAAGGAATAGGCGAAAATATTTTTTTCTTCCCATTAGAAAACTCCTTTACTATTTATCATTCACAACATCTATCACAACATCTATCACAACATTGATGATCAAAGTAGTTAGCTTTGCCTCTGTGTTAAGTGGCATTATTTAAGGCTACTTGTTCTTTTAGGTAGTCCATCCATAGGTTGCAATATTTCTTATTCAGGTGAATGCCATCTGTGCTGGCCTCTGCAAAAAGCGCACCCTCATCATCCATAAAGCGAGCTGCAACATTAAAATAATCTACAGATTTTTCCCTGCACATTTGCTCTATCAATTGATTATAATGGACAATTTTTGGGTTATTATGAATAGGATCGCTAGCAGACTTCTCCGCGCTCACTGGTAAGATAGACTGAACCACGATTTTACTATCAGGGTGATAACGGCGAATGGTATCGATGACCTGACCATATTTGGCAATAAATGTCTTTTCGGAAGCCCAGCCAAGTTCATTCATGCCAAACATGATATAAAAAGTATCGTACTCCTGATTTTGGATGGCTTCTGCTACAGTGATTTTCCCGCCGCTGCTATTGTTGATAGCTTCTTTTTGGAAGAAACCATCTACAGTGAGTGCCTTTACACCATAATTGCCTGCTCTAGTAAGACCATTATACAAGAGAAAACCTTCTGTCCGGGAGTCGCCAATAAAAGCAGAATGATTAAAATAACTATTAGGGATGTCCTTCCCGCCCTGACGCAATAGACTAATCTTCCGTTCCCCAGATAAAGTACGACTAGCCAGCAACTCACTGCCTACACCGCCGCCACCGGCATAGGCCTTTACCGTGCCCATAGCAGGGTCTATGGCTGTCTCAGGTTGCTCCTCTTCTGCGGTACCAAAAAACTGACCTAATGACTCTAAAAAGCTGCTCCCTGTTTTCGCATCTAAAGCCGGTGCTGGGTAAGCATAACAGCCAATGACAGCTAGTACGCCCGAAACAAAAAAAAGCAATGGACGAAAAAAATGATGTTTTTTTACATCTACTTTTTTGATATTTGGATGGTCTTGGGTAGCGTCTTTTGTTTCTGTTTGCTGTTCCCGATTTTTTACATCATCCATTATCATATCCATGTCCACTGCTCCTTTCTGAAGTAATATTAACCAAAATTATGTTACCCTGGCTGTCTTATTCTATTTATAAAGACGGAAAAAAACAAAAAAAGTTCGTTATTTGTCGAAGGTTGTCAAAAAAACATACACTAAAATTTTACACCAAGAAAAAAGTCTTTGCAACGCGTGCAAAGACTTTTTTAAAACAAAATCATCATAAAATTTGTAAAAAATCATTTTTTTAGATCCTTCACATCCGTTCAGGATGACAATGCCATATCTTATTTTTGGCTCATTACTTCTTCTGCCATTTTTACCATACCGTCTTGGTCTAAAGCTAAGTCCTGACCGCACAAGTTATACTTCATACCGTCTTTTACCCAAGTCAGATTAGTCATATAGCAGTCTTCTACAGCGTCACTACCATAGCTGATAAAAAGTTCTCCAGCATCCATTGCAGCCTGGTCTTCCGGCGTCACTTCATAGTTTACCGGTACGAATTTATAGTGGTCCTTTGCATAATGGTAATCGATACTTTCTCCGTTAGCCAGGGTAATGGTACCGGAAACATCACCAAAATCTTGACCGGTAAAGACGCCACAAATAGAAAGAACAATCCATTGATTATCTGCATTACGATAATCTAAAGACAACTCCGGCATAGTTTCTAACTTTGCGCCGTTTTCATCATGAGTTGTGCTTTCTCCTACGCTATAGCTGGTAAATTTGAAGCCGTTGGAAAAGCTTTCTACTACATCAGGACGGGTATTTAATACCTATTCCATCTTGGTTACGGTAGGGAATGTTTCCCCGGCGCGGTGAGAATGCCCTTCATAGCTTGCAATTTTACCAAGAGCAAAGCAGGTAGCAGAGGTAAGACATAATGCAGCAGCAACAGCTGCTACTAACACTTTTTAGATTTCATTGGTTTATTCTCCTTTATTAGTTTCTGATTTTGAGATGCACTGCAATAAAGAGGAGTAACGATATCTTCTGGTTCTTTTTCCTGCAGCGGCATATTTTTTTCGGGGCCTTCTGCCATCATCTCTGCTTTGATAACTTCCTCCATAATCCGGTCCGTAAAAGCAGCGGCTTCCTCCTTATTCGCAAAAAAGATATGGTCCTTCGCTGTATTTACAAACGCATCTTTTAAAATTTCATCAAAGCATTGGGCTCGGTCTGTTTCTTTATTCATAAGGATACCTCCTCTTCATCAGTGGTTTTTCCGGAGTGAGTAAAAACAAAGGCAGATGTTTTGGCTTTTTGTAATAATTTTTCTTTTAACTTTTGCCTGCCATGATAAAGACGGGATTTTACAGTGCCTTCTCTGATATCCAACATCTGAGCAATTTCTCCCACAGAAAAATCATTAAAATAATACAAAGTGAGGACTGTACGATGGATATCCTCCAATTGATGAAGCATATCCAGCAATAACTCTTTATCTTCTGCTGTTTCCTCATCAGCTGCGGCTTGGCTTTTCTCTATTTCTTTTTCTTTGGCAGGAAAAATATCTGCAATAGGAATAGCTTTGCCATCTTTTTCCTTCTTCCGCCAAGCTATCCGCGTTAAGATACGGTAAAACCACCATTTGAATTGGGCGGGATTTCTTAGTTCTGATAAATGAAGATAACACTGAACAAAGGCCTCCTGCACCACATCCTGAGCCGTATAATGATGTTGGGTGAGAAAGAAAGCCGTAGAGAGAGCATGGCTCTGATATGTCTCCACCAAAAAGCGGAAGCTGTCTTTATCTCCCCGTTGCGCTTGTAATACAGCAGTTACTTGGTCCAATATGATAATCTCCTTTCGGTGCACCTATCTATCAAGAGAACAAAACTTCTATATTGGTTCAAAAAATTGGTTCAAAAAATATATATTTTCTGTCATTCTGAGCAAAGTCGAAGAGTCTTAGGATTATTTAAGATAACCACATGGTACCACCGATATAAAAAGGGACTGCAAATTTTTGCAGTCCTTTAGCTATTTACCAAGTGGCAGATTACGGCATGACGACAATATTGGTGGCAACTTTACGCTGGTTGCCGTCAGAAGGTTTATTGAGCAGCTTACCATTATACACCATAGCACTGGAGCCGCCACCATCTAAGGTAAAGGCTTCCATAACGCCTAGCCTTAACAGCAGTACTTGCATTTCTTCTAAGGTAATGCCGGAACTCCAATCCTTTTGCCGTCCGTCTACGACGATGAAAAACACATCACCATTGGGGTATTGCCCTAGAACCGTACGAGGTTGCTTGGATTTTGCCCATTTGCTGGGGATAGTAATTTTTTCCCAGTCGCGGATAAGCACCGGCACAAAGCTAACGCCCTGCCAAGCGCCACTTTTCTTTAACTCCTCTTCTGTATCATAAATGCCCCCTACCAATTTACCGCTTTTGGTAAAGCCAGCAAAGGCTAGGTCATTCCAAGAAGGAGTAAAATCACCAATCAGTTTTCCTTCTACCATCGCATTGCCTAGAGGCACAAGTTTGGTTACACCATCTTGGGTAGAAGAAGCAAAACCGCCTCCATTGACGCCAAAGATAGCTTTTGTTCGCTTGACAGCCTGAGCAGTGGTTTCTCCTTTAGGGCTATCATCTGGGTTCACTGTTACCCGCAGAGCTTTATCGGTCTTTAGCTTGATTTTCGCCATATAGCCCCGCATATCTTCTTCAGCTAAAGTAAAAATCTGGATTTTAGAATTGGTGCCGTCATGGGTATAGACGGCTTTTCCCAAACGGTCCACAATCATCTTTTCATAGGTGGCGTCTGTTAAATTTTTATTTTTAGAGCTATTCTGAGCTAGCTGATCCAGCTGACTAATAATATCCTTTTGCCGCTGGGCTTCTTCTTGGGCAGACTGTTGAAAGCCTGTCATCGCAGCAGAAAGCCTATCCAACCCACCTTGGAAATTCGTCAGATTACCATGGAAGGTCTCCCGGTTCCACACTTCCTTGCTCTCCTCTGCCAACACCATTGGCTTTTGCAACAAAGTTCCAGCCAATGCGCCTACGCTCATAGCAGCAACAAGACTGACTGCAAGCAGCAGATTATTTCTTTCTCCCATTGGCGTCCTCCTGTAAGATAGCTAAGCTCTTTTGCAGGGATTGCAATTGCTTATCCAGCTTTTCGATACGTTCGCTAATAGCAGCACGGCTTTCTTGGCTGCTGGAGCCGATGGCAGCGCCTGTTTCTTCTAAGAGGCTGACGATTTCGTCAAAGTTAGTTTCCATACGACCCAGGGTCTCTCCCATTTCGGCAATGGCTGCGTCGTTTTTGGCACGGATATCTGCCAGCTCTGTTTGGATATAGGTCATCATCTCCTGCTTATCAGCATTCAGCTTATAAAAAATACCTAAAAAAGAACCAATGCAGATAACAGCTGCCCCTATCAGGGCAATCACCGTATGTTTATCCATAGATACAGATTTATCTTTTGTTCTTTCTGCAGCAAGTTTGCTGCCTGTTTCTCTTTCTTGCTGTCTACGAGAAGATTTTTTACGGTCTTTGGCAGCAGGCGTCCGCTCCTGCTTGCGAGGAGCAAACATATCTTCTTCAGATTTTCTTTGCTGTTGGATAGGGGCTTCTTCTCTGTACGAAAAATCAGTTTCATCTAGAGGGTTTTGCGTTAGCTGGCCCACGGCACGAAGGAGCTGATTTCTATCGATAGCAATACTACCGTCTGCTTTTTCTGCAGCTAAAGGAGAAGGAGTTTCTTCTTCTGTGGGAGTTTTACCATCTAATTGTTCCCAGAAGGAGTCTGTATCTGAAATTTTATTTTTATCTTGATGAAACTTATCCAATGTAACTACCTCTCTTTATCTTGGTCGGATTATCTCCATTATTTTCATTATTCCCATTATTCCCAATGAAAGGGATGTCGGTCGCTTCGCTTTTTTAATGTTTGGCTGGAAATAGGCGATAAATACAGTGCCTCTTCTGTCAGTATCAGAGATTTTATTTTATCTTGGTCCTTACAGGTAAAAATAGGCTTTTTTCTCTGTTGAAAACTTTTATAAAAAGATATATTGGCATTGCGCTCCTTATCAGTCTCCCAATTTAAGATGGCAATAATATCTTTTTTTGCTAATAATATATTATCCCCAATATGTAAAAACATAATGCTACCTGCTTCCTAATTTTTGTAATTGTTTTCACAACTTCTTCACAAATACTAATTTATATTACTTTATACTACTTTACTATGCCACCGTCTATAATGATGGTCTTACCATAATGAGAAAAAATATTCATCTTTGTATCTGTAATCAAAGTCTGAGTTTTCTCCCCTACCAATTTTAATAGCTGTTGGCACCGCTTCTCATCTAATTCTGAGGCTACATCATCTAAAAGCAGCACTGGATATTGACCGCTCTTCTGATGAAACAAATCAATCTCTGCTAGCTTCAAAGCAAGGGCCGCTGTCCTCTGCTGCCCTTGAGAACCAAATTGACGAGCAGAAATACCATTAATGGTAATGGCAATATCATCTCTATGGGGTCCTACACCTGTAGTGCCTTTATACAAATCTTCCCGCCGATTTCTTTCTAATGCCAGTTTTAACTGCTCTTTTAAAAAATCCTGCTGGGTACTGGAAGAAGTATGGTCTTTTTTCATCCTAGCTAAGGTTTGCCAAACTTCATCGTTTTGTTCCTTTTGACGGAAAAGAGCTGCTTCATAAGAAAGATGGATATATTCTTTACCATCGCTCAACAACCGATGAATTTTTTCAGCAAAGGGAAGGATATCTTCTAGTAGCTGTTGTCTTTTCAGTAAAATAGCACTACCATGACGGCTAAGTTCCTCGTCCCACACGGCAAGCATCTCGGGATCTGTCTCACCATAGGATTGCTTTAAATATTTATTTCGTTGTTCCACACTTTGCCGGTAAGCACTGTAAACAGGATAAAACTCCCCATCAAGCTGCAGTAGTTCCCTATTTAAAAACTTCCGACGAATAGCAGGACCGTCCTTTACCAGTGATAAGTCCTCTGGAGAAAAAATAACTGTCTGAAAATGTCCCAGCACTTGGCTGGTCTTTTTCAGGGCTTTGCCATTGATTTTCCATAATTTTCTTTTTTCCCTAGTATATCCCACAGACATCTCCAGGGGCGTCTCCTCACCAGAAAAAGGGTCTCTGCCCCTGACCCCGGCACATAAAAAAAAGTAGGGTTCCTGCCAGCGAATTAAATCTACATCGCTGCTATCCCGGTAAGAGCTAGCCAACGAAAAATAACAGCAAGCCTCTATGAGATTAGACTTTCCTTGTCCGTTTAACCCCGTAATTAGGTTAATATTTGGGTGCCATTGGATGAATTGCTCCTGATAATTACGAAAATTCCGCAGTAATAAAGACTCAATACGCACCCTTTTTCACCTACTCTTTCTTAGACGCTTTCTCTTTTAAAAAAGTTTCTTTTTATTTTTATTATTCTGTTACAACTTCATATTGGATATCTTCTACTGTTACTTGATCACCAACAAATATTTTTTTGCCAGGGGAAGTTTCCATACTGCCATTTACCAGAACCATACCATCTCTAATCATTTCTTTTGCCATGCTGCCATTTTCAGCGATACCGCACCACTTCAACAACTGCTGCAGCTGAATATATTCTGTATGAATAAATACTTTTTCCATCATGATGCCTCTTTTATCTCATAAATTTATGTTCTAATTATCTTTATCATATGTTATCTATTATATCAAATATCTATCTTAAAAAAAACTACCTCTTATCCCATTGCTTTGCATAAGAGGTAGCTTATTTTACTTTTATTTAATTCTTATCCAATCCTTACAGGCAGGATTAAATAAAGAAAGTTTTCATCAGCGTCGCTGGTAATAATCCCCGGTGTTACAGGCCCGGTCAGCTCCATATAAAGAGAGTCGCCTTCTATATTTTTTAATACTTCTAAAATATACTTGCTATTATAAACGACTTCTATCTCTTCCCCTTGATGAAGGATAGACATATGACCATCAATGGTACCTAAATCCGGTGCGCTAGCATGGAAACCCAATAAATCTTGACCAAAATGAAGCTTAATCACACCTGCCCCTTCTCTTGCTACCACAGAAGCCCGTTCCATTTCTTGTAAGAAACGGCTGCTTTGAATGACGCTTTTCGTAATAAAAGCCTCTTTTTTCGGAATTACTTGATTATAATCAGGATATTGTCCATTAATCACCCGGGAAATAAAGGCAACTTGTCCTGTCCGGAAATAAATCTGATTTTTAGAAATAATCAAATCAATCTGTTGATCCTCCGCTGCAAAGCGAGCAATCTCTTGCATAGTCTTAGCAGGAACGATAACCTTGCCCACACCTTTTCCCTGCCAAGGAATGACTTGTTTTGCCAAACGGTGGGTATCTGTAGCCACCATGACCAACTGACCTTCTATAAAATCTAACAACACCCCAGTAAAAACAGGTCTTGCTTCATTGGTAGAAGCAGCAAAAGCAACTTGTCTTACAATTTTCTTAAAAAGAGGTGCCGGAATAGAGCCTTCAATATCCCCCTGTACTTCTGGAAAGGCTGGAAAATCCACTGGGTCCATACCACGGAACACAGTCTCAGAATTTTCATAGCTGACTGTCAAATCAAATTCTCCTGTTTGAGCTAAAACAATAGTACCTTGGGGTAAAAAACGCACTAAATCTAAAAAGTTTTTACCTGGAACCACTACTTTCCCAGAAGCTTCTACTTCTGCAGGAATACAACACTCGATAGCTAACTCTAAATTTGTAGATTGTAAGAAAAGACGGTCATCCTCTGCCCACAATAAAATACCAGATAACACTGGCAAAGTATTTTTACCAGAAACAGCACGGCTTACTGTCTGTACGCCATAAAGCAAATCTTCCATCTGACAAGAAACTTTCATATTCTTAAAATCCTTTCTCTCTGATCCTCAAAACAACCCAAATATCTCTATATTCTATTTTACCTATTTTTAACAAGAAATAAAATACTTTTCTATTTTTTCTGTTTATTGTTTTTTTTCATAGGTTTTTTCTAACATATAATCATCCTCTTAATCACAATGTTATCCACATTATCCACAATCTTTGTGTATAACTAAAAGCCCTTATAAACCAAGAATTTTTTTTGTTCTCATGAAAATGATTTTCAGAAAAAAACTGTCATAACATGGTCTTTTAATTAGTTATCCACAGTATCTTTGTGAATAATCCAAGTGGATAGTGGAATATTTTGATAAGTAGGCGACCTAATAAAAAAACTGTGAACAAATGTGGATAAATTGGTGATGATTTTAAGATTATCCACTGACAAAAAAATGTATAAATGACCTGCAACACACTATAATAAAGGGGTTATCCACAAAAAATTGCTACCCTTATTATTAATACTATTTAAAATAATAATAAATATAATAATATGCACAATCATAACAAAATAGAAGAAAACAGAAAAATTATTTGTTAATTAAATCAATAAGTTCATTAATAGCTCTGTTTAAATTTTCGTCGGTTACTTTTTCTGCAGAGATTTTTTCATAAGCATGCAGCACAGTTGTGTGGTCTCTGCCGCCAAACTCTTGTCCTACTTTTTGCAAAGGTTCTTCTAAAATATCCCGACAAAGATACATAGCAATCTGACGAGGATAAGCGATGGCCCTATCCCGACGTTTATTTTTAAAATCTTCTACTTTTAAATGATAATAGTCTGCCACTACTTCTTGAATGGTATCAATGGTAACGGGCTTTTTGGGTTCATCAGGTAAAAGGCCTTTTAAAGCTTCACCAGCAATGGCTGGTGTAATCGTATTCAAACAATTAATATGTGCATAATAAATCACTTTGTTTAAAGCGCCTTCTAATTCTCGAATATTAGAGTGAATGCGGGAAGCAATGAAAAATAACACTTCATCGGAGACAATAATATTTTCCCGTTGGGCTTTATATTGTAAAATAGCAATTCTCGTTTCTACATCCGGTGGCTGGATATCGGTAATCAGACCCATTTCAAAACGGGAACGCAGCCGTTCTTCTAAGGTAGGAATATCCTTGGGTGGACGGTCGCTGCTTAAAATAATCTGTTTGCCAGACTCAAAAAGGCTGTTAAAAGTATGGAAAAATTCTTCCTGGGTACTTTCTTTTCCAGAAATAAATTGGATATCGTCGACTAAAAGCGCGTCAGCATTCCGATATCTATTTTTAAAACTATGGGCTTTACCTAAACGAACAGAGGCAATAAATTCATTGGTGAAAGTTTCGGTAGAAACAAACACTACATTAAAACCTGGATTATGTTGAATAAGATAGTAGGCTATGGCTTGCATCAGGTGAGTTTTACCAAGGCCGGAGCCACCATAAATAAAAAGAGGATTATATGCTCTGGCTGGGCGCTCTGCTACTGCGTGGGCTGCAGCATGGGCAAAACGGTTTGAGTTGCCTACTACGAAAGTATCAAAGGTATATCTAGGATTTAATTTATAATTATTGCCAGCAGAGATAAAGGAGTCAGTTTGTATTTCCTCTTCCTCTTCTTTTGGTTGGGCAAAATGATTGCTAAAAGAATTGCTTTCTCCACCTGTAAAATCAGTAGGAGAAGGCGTTTCTTCCCATTGATTTTCATTTTGATGAAAGGATATAAATAAGGGGTCTAGTTCTTCTCCTGATACAGTACAAAGGGCATTCTTTACAATATGAGACATATTTTCTTCCATCCAGTCGCGGGCTACTTCTGTAGGCATGGCAATAATAAATTGATTTTTTTGCCGTGTGACAGATAGAATAGAACGAAACCACCGTTCGTAACGGTCTTCTGGTATTTGTTGTCTAATAATGGTTTGGGCCTTTTGCCAAATATTGCTCATAGGTAGGACGCCTCTTTCTAATTGTTGAACTGACTATTTTTTTATAGTTTTTGAAATAATTGCTGAAATGTAGGATGTAATGCTTATTTATGACGATATAGATACATGAAAAAAAATTTTGTTATAACTAAAGAAATTTGTTAAAAAAAGAAAAATGGGATTTTTTGGATAATTTGGATAATGTGTATAAGTTGTGTATAAAATAAAAAATTGCCCACTAAAAGTAAGAAAAGTACCTTGTAGATAATAAAATTTATTGGAAATAAAATTTATCCACAATTTGTGGATAAATTTTTAAATTTATAAATGCAGTTTCATAATAACAGAGAGACTTGTCAAATTCAAGTAGATATTTTTTCCTACTATTACGATTATAATAGGGATAATCCAAAGATAATGGAACAATAAAAGGAAAAAAGTCTATAAAAGATATCTTACATATTTTCCAGGGAATGGCTTGACATTTCTACTTAAAAAAGATATACTTTTTTCGTTATACTGGGAGTAGACCAGGGGGTTGTCTACAGCTTGCCGGCAGATGGATAGCTGTAAGGGCCCTTGTGGTAACAAATAAGAAAAAAGAGAGGAGAGATTGAAAAGTGAAACGCACTTATCAACCAAAAAGAAGAGTTCATAAAAGAGTTCATGGCTTCTTGTCCAGAATGAGCAGCAAATCCGGTAGAAACGTATTAAAAAGAAGAAGAGCTAAAGGCAGAAAAGTTCTTTCTGCTTAGCCAGATGACGAAGGCCGCCTTCCGCGGTCTTTCTTTCTATTTATTATAAATTTATATTTTAAAGCCAATAGAAAGAAACATCTATAAAAAGTAATCATAAAAAAGTAATGATATGATAAGGTTCTATTTATGTTAAAAAAAACATACCGTTTAACCAGAAGAAATGACTTTCGCCGCGTCTATGGCCGGGGAAAGTCAGTGGCGAATTACAGTATGGTATTGTATGTGGCTCCCAGCAGAAACCAATCTATGCGAATTGGTTTTTCTGTTTCTAAGAAAATAGGCAAAGCGGTTGTTCGCAATCGAGTAAAAAGATTGATGAGAGAGGCTTCTTTTCATTTGCTTCCCTCCTTTTCTCCTTATAAAGATTATGTCTTTATTGCGCGCAATGGCATCAAAGAACAAAGCTTGTTAGAAATAGAAAAACAAATGGCGTCTTTGTTAAAGAAAATCAAAGAAAACAAGAAAATAGAACAAAGTAGATAAAGTAGATAAAATGGGTATGTTTTTTTAAGAGGGTTTGATATTTGTGAAAAAATTGTGTATGGGTTTGATTTTGTTTTATCAAAAAGCCATTTCGCCTTTATTGCCTGCACGGTGCAGATTTTATCCTACTTGTTCTCAATATGCTTTAGAAGCAGTGGAAAAATATGGGGTATGGAAGGGCGGTTGGATGAGTGTGAAGCGCATTTGCCGTTGTCATCCATGGTCGCGCGGCGGCTATGACCCTGTAAAATAAGTGAGGTGAACCGCATTTTTTGCGGAAAATAATTGAGTAGTTTCATCAATCTAATTCAACAATTTGTTGAATATTTATTTGGTTTGACCCAATCTTTTGGGTTTCCCAGCTATGCGCTGGCTATTATTTTGCTTACCATCATTGTAAAGGTATTATTATATCCTCTGATGCGGAAGCAAATGCAGTCTATGGCTACTTTGAATAAGTTACAGCCAAAGATTGCTGCTATTGACAGAAAATATGGTAAAAATCCCGCTAAGAAAAATGAAGCTTTAGTAAAGCTTTATCAACAAAACAATATTAATCCTATGGCAGGATGCTTGCCTTTACTTATTCAATTGCCTATTTTTGTTTGTTTATATCGCGCATTATTAAACTTTGAATACACTGGCGGGTTTGATAGCTTCTATTGGATTGAACATATAGGAAACCCAGACCCTACAGGGATATATCTGCCTGTTTTAGTAGGGCTTAGCACCTATGCACAGCAGAAAATCATGATAACTAATAAAAATGACCGTATGCAAAACACGATGCTCTATGTAATGCCAATTATGTTGGGTTTTATGGCAATTCGTTTTCCAGCTGGTCTTTGTCTCTACTGGATTACCTACAGCATTATCGGTACCTTGCAGCAGTTGGCAGTTAATCATGGCAGCTTATTTGGTGCTGTAAAGCATTATATGGATAAGAATAACGGGAATGCAGAAGCAGAAAAGGAAGACGCTGAAACTGACAAAACTAATAAAGCAGATAAGACCAATAAGACTGGCAATCAAAAGAAAACTGAGAAAAAACAAGGCAAACAAAATAAGTCTGTTGAGAAACAGGAAGAGCCTGCTCAACAGCCAGAAGAGCTGGAACATCCTGACCAGCAGGATGAAGCGTAAGACATTGGTAAAGAAAGAGGGAAAAAGATGTCTATTACAATAGAAAAAACAGCGAAAACTGTAGATGAAGCCATTGATAAAGCATTAAGCGAATTAAATGTTTCTATGGATGAAGCTGATGTAGAAATATTAGAAACTGGTAGCAAAGGTATTTTTGGCTTAGGTGGAAAGGACGCAAAGGTGCGGGTAACTGTAAAAGGGAAAGAAGAACCATTATCCTTTGCTGTTGCTGACCAACGAAAAGAGACTGAAAGTGTACCAGCTCCTGTTAAAAAGGCTGCTGTTCCTACAGATGATGGCGAAGTTGAAAAAATCGCTTTAAACTTCTTACAAGGTATTTTTGATTATTTGAAGGTAACACCTGATATCGCTATAGAACGAAAGGAAGAGTCCTTGTGGTTGACAATGACAGGTGCTAACCTAGGCGTTATCATCGGTAGACGGGGAGAAACACTAGACTCTTTGCAATATCTGACTAATTTGGTGGTAAACCGTAAGGTGGCAGAAAAACAAAGAATTATCCTAGATGTAGAAGGATACCGCAAAACGAGAGAAGAAACGCTGCGGGATTTAGCGGAAAAAATGGCGGGTAAAGCTTTGAAAATGAATGGGCCATTGCGCCTAGAACCGATGAACCCCCATGAACGGAGAATTATTCATATGACGCTGCAGGGAGACGAACGAGTAGAAACCTACAGCGAAGGGGAAGAACCTTTCCGTCGGGTCGTTATCAAGAAAAAGCGTCATTTCCAAGATAAATAAATAAAAAAAACTGCAACTTATGTTGCAGTTTTTTTTATTTATTTTAAGTTTTCAGGATTTAATGGTTCTAGTTCAGGTAAAACAAATCGTCCGTCTTTACGGATAAGCACATTGTCAAAGTAAATCTCTCCGCCGCCATATTCCGGACGATGAATAGCAACCAAATCCCAATGTACAGCGCTTTGGTTGCCATTATAGGCGTCGTCATAACAAGCACCAGGCGTAAAGTGAATACTGCCGCAAATCTTTTCATCAAACAAAATATCATAGAGCGGAGATAAGACATAAGGGTTGACGCCAATGGCAAATTCCCCTACAAATCTAGCGCCTTCATCTGTGTCAAAAATGGCGTTTAATTCTTCTACATGGTCTGCAGCTGTAGCGTCGATGATTTTACCATCTTTGAAAGTCAGCTTGATATCTCGGAACACGATGCCTTGGTTTGGAGAAGCAACATTATAAGAAATGGTACCATTGACGCTATTCTTTACTGGGGCGGTGTATACTTCCCCATCTGGAATATTACAGTTACCGGCGCATTTAATGGCGCCAATTCCTTTGATAGAGAAGGTTAAATCGGTACCCGGCGCTATGATATGGACTTTATCTGTGTTATTCATTAAGAGCTGCAAAGCGTCCATGGCTTTATCCATCTTGCCATAATCTAGGTTACAAACGTCAAAGAAGAAATCTTCAAAGTCATCGGTAGTCATTTCTGCAGATTGAGCCATGCTATCGTTAGGGTAACGGAGAATGACCCATTTCGTTTTTGCTACGCGGATATCGTGATGAACTGGTTTTTGATAAAGGCTGGCATAGGCTTGCATTTTTTCTGCTGGTATGCCAGACATTTCAAAAGCATTGGCTTTAGCGCGAATGCCAATATAAGCGTCCATTTGGGCCATGCGAGCACAGTCCCACTCTGCCATGGCGGTGAGCTGAGCGTCTGTAATATCCATCAAAAGCTCCCTGAGAACGGGGCTATTATTCATGGACACAAAAGGTTGACCGCCCTTTTGATATGCTAAACGAACTAACTCTTTGGTTAATTCATTGGTTTGACTGTCTGTTTCGATGAGCAGTTTTTCTCCTGGTTGGAGATTGACTGAATAATCTATAAGCTGATGAGCAAGCTTAGTAATTCTTGGGTCTTTCATAGCAATTCCTTCCTTTTTCAGTAATATGGTTAGCAATATATTTCTGTAGAATTATTATAGCACTGTTCTCAAAAAATATACAATAAATACCATTATTTTTCTAGGATTTAAAATTTTTTTATTTTTTTATAAATTTTACTTGCAATTTTTGTTGACATGGTGTATTTTTATAATGAGGCGTTACCCAGCGATAAGACAACTTAATTTGGGGCACACCCCACACAGGTTTTTTAGTTTATTTGCGTTTATCTACATCTGTTCAGTTTTAGCTTTGCTTTGATTGATAAACAATTTTTTTAGGGGGTGCTTCATATGTTAGCCAGTCAAATTGTCTCCGGGATTATTTTCCTTATCATGTTTATCGTGATTATTTCTGATAAATGGGAACGGCACATTCCAGCTCTCATTGGCGGCGCTGTTATGATTGTGGTGGTATTCTTGGGTATGCTCCACAGTGTGGACGCTGTTATGGAAACCTTAAACTTAGCTAGTATTTTTACACCACATTTTTGGTATCCGGGGCCTGGGGCGTCTGAGTCTTTTATGGGGATTAACTGGACTACTATTTTCTTCATTGCTGGTATGATGGTTATGGTAGAAGGCATGGCAAAGTCCGGCTTTTTCCGTTGGCTTTGTCTTTTGGTAGCAGAATGGGTACATTATCGCATTGTGCCACTGCTTGTTGTTTTTATGCTCATGTCTGGCTTTTTGGCCATGTTTATTGATAGTATTACAGTCATTCTTTTCTTGGCTGCGGTTACTGTAGAGCTAGCACGGCTCTTAAAGTTTAACCCGGTACCGGTTATCTTAGCGGAAATTTTCTGTGCTAATTTAGGGGGTTCTGCTACCATGTGCGGTGACCCGCCTAATATTATCATCGGTACTTCTTTAGGCTATAGCTTCCATGACTTTATTACCAATACGGGGGTTGTGGCTTGGATTGCTATGATTGTTTCTGTTTTCTTTTTCGTGGCCATGTTTGCCAAACGCATCCGTGCTGTGGAAAAACAACAGGATCCTCATCTGAGGGATAATGTGCCTCATCCGAAAACGGCTATTACTAACATGAGTCTTTTCGTAAAAAGTACAGCTATTTTCCTGCTCTCGGTAGTACTCTTGATTACCCATGCGACGACGGGTCTTTCTGTAGCCTCTATTGGAGCGTTGGCTGCTATCCTGACGCTCATTGCTTCTGGCTCTATGAAAGAAGCCAAACATATTATGAAGCTGGTAGACTGGAAAACACTAGGCTTTTTTGTAGGTCTCTTTATCGTTGTAGGCGGTTTGGAGCAGACTCATGTATTAGAGGTCGTAGCTTCTTATATCGAAAAAATCAGCGGCGGTAACTTAACAGCTATTCTCTTGATTGTATTATGGCTCTCTGCTATTTGCAGTGCTATTGTGGATAATATTCCTTTTGCAGCTACTATGGTACCGGTCATCAAGAATATTGCGCTTTCTACAGGGCTTGACTTAGACTCTATGGCTTGGGCGCTGGCACTTGGTACTGACATCGGCGGCAACGGCACGCCCATTGGCGCTTCTGCCAATGTAGTAGGGGTATCTGTTGCGGAAAAAGAAGGATATAAGGTAACTTGGGGCGAATATTGTAAATACGCAATTCCTGCTACGGTTTTGGTATTAGTCATCTGCTCTGCATATTTGATTATCCGCTACTGCTAATTTTAATAAAAGGGATTATTCTAAGATTTAATACGATTTTTTATATAGTATTTTATAGATATTTACAAATCATTCCTCATATAATATTCTCCCAGAAAAAGAGAGATGTAAAAAACATCTCTCTTTTTCTTTTATTTCTTTTTCTTACTTCTTTTTTTCTTTTTTCTGCATAAATTAGAGTGCGGAAAGGAGAAAATCGATGCCTATTTTTTTTCAGGTTTGTTTTTGTTATCTGGGCGCGCTCATTGGTGCTGGTTTTGCTTCGGGGAAGGAAATCCAGTTGTTCTTTGGCAGATTTTCTATTGCGGCCTATCCTTCTCTTCTCTTTGCTGGACTTCTCTTTGCATTTTTTGCTTATGCTGCTATAGAGATTGTCAGAAAGCATAACCTATCCTCTTCTACTGAATTTTTTATTTTTTGTTTAGGTAAAAGATTAGGTCCCTTTTTGCTCCACTTTTTACAGGTGTTTTTATTTTTTTCGGTGACGGTCATGATTGCTGCCGGGGATAGTCTGTATCAGATTTTCTTTCTGGGTCGTCCCGGAGTAGGCGGTATTTTACTTTGCTGCTGCCTTTACCTTTTTTTAATTCGCCCGCAGAAGGGCATGGTAATGATTAATACCATTCTTGTGCCGGTGTTATTGGTTATGTTATTTTCCTTATGGCATAAATCTATAGATTTTCAGGTGATTAATCAGTGTTGGCAAAGTGCAGATTGCTTTACAATCGGCAACTATCTAGTAGCTCTTTTCTGGTCGCTGCTTTATGTATCTTATAATTTCTTTGGTATTAGTACGATTTTAATACCTTTTGGTATAGGTAGCAGAAAAAAAACGCCTGCATATGGTGGCTTTTTAGCGGGTATTTTATTAGGAGCGTTACTCTTCTTTGGGGCGCTGGCGCTGCTTTCAGACCCTATTCTTGCAGAGGGGTCGCCTATGCCTTTTCTTGCTTTGGCTATGAAGCAAGGCGTGGGCATTGTATTTTATGGTGTGGCGCTTTTTGCGGCTATTGTTACCACTGCTCTTGCTAATAGCTTTACCCTTCTACAGAATATTGCGCCTTTAGGACGGATACTCTTTCTCACAGTTGCTTTTTTGATTGCTTACCGTTGGGATTTTTCTGGTCTGGTATCCTTCCTTTACCCCTTTACTGGTCTCTTGGGATTATTGCTTATCTTTGCTATTTGTTATCGATTTTTTACTTCTTAAACTTCAATCGTTTCACTTATATAAGCTGAATAAGAAAAACCGTCTAACCTTTCTGTCAAAAGTATAGACGGTTTCTTTGTTATTTTGCTAATTTCTGGATGGCAGCGACACATTTTTCCACTTCCCAGGGTTGATTATAAATACCAAAGCTTATTCTCACAGCGCCTTGTTCCAGAGTTCCCATGGTTTTATGGGCAAGGGGCGCACAATGATATCCTGCTCTGACAGATATATCATAGTCCTGGCCCAGGGCCCAGCCTACTTCATTACTATCTTTACCAACAATATTAAAAGATACTACTGGCAGTCTCTTTTCATCACCTTCTGGACCATATAATATTACATTAGGTATTTGAGATAGTTTTTCATAAAGATATTTGGTCAACATTTGTTCATGGCAGAGGATTTCTTCTAAGCCAATGGCATTCAAAAATTCAATGCCGGCGCCTAACCCTGCTATACCCGGTGTATTGACGGTGCCACTTTCCAGCCGGTCCGGCATCATTTCCGGCTGTTCTGGTTCTAAGGAATTGCTGCCGGTGCCGCCCTCCTGCAGGGTGGCAAGAGGGAGCCCTTCTCTCACATAAAGGCCGCCTATCCCCATAGGACCGTATAACCCCTTATGTCCGGGGAAGGCAAGAAGGTCGATACCCATCTTTTCTGGGTAGATAGGTAAAGCTCCTGCAGTTTGTGCTGCGTCTACCAAGAAGCAAATATTATGTTCTTTAGCAATAGCACCGATGGCAGCGATATCTAAGATACAGCCCAGCACATTGCTGCCGTGGATACAGACGATTAATTTTGTATTTGCTCTAATCTTTGTTTTTAAATCATCTAAGTCTATTTTCCCCGTTGCACTTACTTTGAAACTATCGCAGGACACACCTTTTTTTCTTAAAGCATTGATGGGGCGCCAAACGGCATTATGCTCCAAAGAGGAATAAAGTACATGGTCGCCAGGGCGTAAAATTCCTTTGATTGCCAAATTGACGCTTTCTGTGGTATTGCGGGTGAAAACAATATTGCGGCAGTCGGAAATACCGAAAAAAGAGGCAATGGTCTCCCTGGTTTTATAAATCAAACGAGAAGTATCCATTGCCATTTTATATGCGCCGCGGCCAGGGTTTGCGCCATAATCTGTAAAAGAACGGGCAATAGCCTCCAATACTTCAGGGGGCTTTGGCCAGGTAGTGGCGGCATTATCAAAATATATCATGGTATTGGTATGCTCCTTTTTTTTTGTTTCACATGAAACATTTTCTTTAGAAGACTACATACCCTGATATCTTTTTTCGCTTGTCTCTCCTCTTCCCTTCTCTCTTCTCCTAAAAGAATTAAAATTCTTCTCCTGGTAATAACAAATCTACCAGGCGGGTCAAATCCTCCGTATTAAAATATTTGATGCAGATTTGTCCCCCTTGCTCTTTCTCGGCAATGGTGATTTTAGTGCCGTATTTTTCTTCCATCCGTTTTAAGACGGCGCTATAGCTGGATTTACCGGATGTTTTTTTATTTACCTTTTTCTTTTCTGCTTGTTTTTTCTCTTTAGCGTCTTTTGCCCACTGTTCCGCTTGTCTCACGGAAAGATGATGTTTGACGATAGCTTCTGCCAGCTGTTTTTGTTCTTTTGCAGAGGTGAGGCTGAGGATGGCTCTTGCGTGGCCTGGGGATAAAACCCCATCTCGTATCATCTTTTGATATGGGGGGGCAAGAGAGAGCAGCCGTAAAGAGTTGGCGATATAAGGGCGACTCTTCCCCATTTTCCCAGCAAGTTGTTCTTGGGTATAACCAAATTCATCTATGAGGGCACGGTAACTGATGGCTTCTTCCAGACCATTTAAATTTTCCCGTTGGATATTTTCGATTAGCGCCAGCTCTAAAATATCTTCTTTTTCTGTATTGCGGACAAAGGCTGGGATTTCAGTAAGACCTGCAAGAGTTGCTGCTCGCCAGCGCCGTTCCCCGGCAATAATCAGATAGAGGTCTTTTTTTGCTTCTGTGACAACGATAGGCTGTAAGATGCCATATGTTTTGATAGATGCGGCTAGTTCTTCTAGGGCGTTTTTATCAAAGTCTTTTCTTGGTTGATTAGGGTTTGGTGAAATATGAGAGATTGGCAGGAGTAATGGTTTACCTGCTAATTCTTTTTCTTGTTTTGGTTCGATAGCGGCGCTTAAATCCATATCTTCTGGGATAAGGGCCGCTAGTCCCTTGCCTAGTCCTTTTTTATTCATGTTCCATTACCTCCATTGCCAGTTGTTCGTATACTTCTGCACCGCGGGATTTTGGGTCGTATAGGGAGATAGGCTTGCCATGGCTGGGTGCTTCAGATAGCCGCACATTCCGCGGAATAATGGCGCCAAAAACTTTGCCTTTGAAAAATTCCTTTACCTCATCTACTACTTGGATAGCAAGATTGGTACGGGCGTCAAACATGGTGAGAAGCACTCCTTCTATTTCTAAGCCAGGGTTTAAGTGCTTTTTCACCAGTTGGAAAGTATTCATCAGCTGGCCTAATCCTTCTAAAGCGTAATATTCGCACTGGATGGGAATGATGAGACTATCGGCGGCAGTGAGAGCATTTAATGTGAGGAGCCCCAGAGATGGTGGGCAATCAATGATAATATAATCAAAGTGTTCCTTTTCTTCTTCCATGGCATTTTTTAGCTTTTGTTCTCGATTGGCGCTGGATACTAATTCGATTTCAGCGCCGGCCAGAGAGATAGTTGCCGGCAGCACGGAAAGACCCTCTACCTCAGTGGGCTGGATAACGCCTGCCATGGGAATATCGTTGATTAATACATCATAAATGCAAAGCTCTAAATGGTCTCGGTCGACTCCTAAGCCGCTGGTAGCATTGCCTTGGGGGTCAATGTCGATGACCAATACCTTCTTCCCTGCTTTTGCCAGATAGGCGCTTAAGTTTACCACGGTGGTCGTTTTTGCTACGCCGCCTTTTTGATTCACAATTGCTATTGTTTTTGCCATGTTTTCACCATCCGCTATTCATTGCTTTTGTTATCATTATCATTACGATGATTTTCACGATTATATTTATTATATACGATACTGCACGGAGAAACAAGAGAAGGGTAATGTTTCACATGAAACATTACCCTATATTTTATGCAGAAGTACGATTTTTCGTGTTTTTTCCCTAAGAGAATGACAGAAAAGTGTGATTTTATAAAGGCTTCTTTTCCGGCACTCCTACCCGGCGCGGGTACTTTTCTGCAGTGGGAGATATTTTCTCTATGACGGTAATGCACCGTTCTCCCGGTTCTAATAATGCATAAGGATATTGGCCTTTTACCCGGCCGCCTAGTGTTATGATAGCGTTTTGTGCCTCTGCCAGCTCTTCCTCTGCTTTTGCCCCCTTGAAGGCACAAAAGACGCCGCTTGTCTTCAGGAGTGGCAGAGCGTATTCGCAAAGGATAGAGAGTCTGGCTACTGCACGGGCAGTGACCATGTCATAGTTGCTCCTACCCTCTCCTCTGCCCCAGGTCTCTGCTCGGTCGCAAACGATAGTGACATTTTCCAGGGAGAGTGCCTCAACTACTTGCCGCAAAAAATTGCAGCGTTTTTCCATAGACTCTAGCAGTGTTATGGACAACTCTGGCAGGAAGATAGCCAGAGGTATGGCTGGAAAGCCGGCACCGCTGCCGATATCTATTAACTTCTTCCCTGCTAGGTCTTTGATAAACAAACTTTCTAATACGGGAAGCAGCTGCCAAGCGTCTAAAAAGTGCTTCTCTGCTATCTGGTCTTTTTCAGTGATAGCGGTCAGGTTCATGGTAGCATTGGTTTCCAGCACCATCTCGCCGTAAAGAGCCAGTTTATCCAGCTGTTCGGCAGGCAAGTGAATGCCTTGTTTTGTAAAAATATCTATGATGGCTTGTTTCATCGTGTTACTTCCTTTATGATATGAGGTCTATTACCATAAGTTTACTATAGCATAGCATAAAAGAGAATTTTTGGGAATATCAGTCGGCAAATTCTGTATAATCCTTTTGATAAATGTCGATCATGATTTTGGCGCCGAGACGAAAGCCGTCGATATAGCTCTGAGCAGGTTGCCAATAGATTTCCTCCAGTTGTTCGGACTGGAGCCGTTCAAATTCTTCCTTTAGTTTGGGGTCTATTTCTTTTAATTTTTGTCCGAAGCTATCTTCGCGCAAATGGATGATTTTTAGTAGGCGGCGGTATTCAGCGATGTCCTCTTGGTAATCCTCTAAAGGGGCCAGCTCTCCTTCATAAAGCTGCAAAAGAGGGCTTTTCATCTTATCACTTCGTTCCATAATTTATTCTCCTTTCTATTTTTTAGTTGTGGTTATGGATTTCTGAGTGTTAGCGAAGAAAAGCTTTGATACTATTGCGGGGACTCCCCGCAGACTAAAAAGATCCTTCGCTTCGCTCAGGATGACCATAGAAATAATGCCAGCAACTTCATTGTAGTTCTTTCTGTAAATAAGCAAAAGTGCCATAATCGGACACTGTAAAAAAGAACCACTATCTATAGATAGCGGTTCTTTTTTTGTATATGGCTTAGAGATACATGTTCCAAAGATAAGAAATAGGAATGACCAGTGCTAAAGCAGGAATTAGGTCCGTTACTGGTACCTCTTTGATTTTTGCTAAGCGTAATGTGCTCAAAAGCAATATCATGCCGCCGCAACCGGAAAAATCACCAATCAGTGCCGGCGTCATAATAGGCATCAAAACCCCTGCTAACCCATAAAATCCGAATAGTACCATGGCTAGGGGAAGCGTAATCGCCAGCAGTGACCAGCCGCATCCTGCAGCGAAGAATACGGCGGCTAGTGCGTCCATGATGGCTTTGGTAATCAGCAGCTCTTTGCTGCCGGAAAATGCTAAATCCATGGCGCCTAAAATACCGGAAGTGCTGATGCAAAAGGCTGTAAATGCCGCTACCAAAAGCAGGGCATTGTTATTGTTTTCTTTAGCAGGGATTTTCCCTGATAAGGACTGTAAGCGGCGGTCAATCTTTAAGATATGTCCTACGACACCGCCTAGCAGGAAGGCAGTGACTACTGCAGAAAAATTATCTATCCTATCTATCAGGCGAATGCTGAGCACTGCTGTGACAATGGCAAAATAGACCATAGAGTTATCCTGCAAATCCCGGCTGATATATTTCCGTAGCAGGCAACCAATGATGGTCCCTAGCACGATGGCGCTCAGATTTACTAGTAAAATCCACATAAATATTTTCTCCTTTGACAGGTGGTATAGATATAGAAAGTTATATGTTCTAACAAACTTGTGGGTTGGTAATCTTTGTTTTAAGATCCTTCGCTCGCTCAGGATGACAAGCATATGTCTCTTGGTGGTAAAAAATACCTAGTACCTCTTTACGTTATAATTTTGTTTAAGAGGTACTAGGTATTGCTTTTGTTATAAGTGGAGTATCTAGTTTTTTTTCATTGTGCGCATTTCGATGGTACCAGAAATCTTCGCACCGCGAGAAACAGACAAGGTGTCAACTTTAATATTACCGTCGATTTGGGCGCAAGCGTCAAGGGAAAGATTACCCTGGATGTCTAAATCCCCAATAATCCGGCCGGAGCAAGCCATATTTTCTGCATGGATATTCCCTTGGATGGTGGAGTTTTCGTTTAAGGTGACATCGCCAGTGACTTTCACATTCCCCCGCAAGTTGCAGTCTACCAGCAGCAGGCCTACTGCTGTAATATTGCTGGTGATGTTAGAATGGATGACTACCTTTCCTTTGGAAATGATATCCCCTTCAAACTCGCCGGCGATTTCTACATCACCTTTGGTTTGCAGGGTCCCTTTCATCATGGTGCCTTCTGCAAGATAAGTAGCGCCATAAGATTTGGTGGAGATGGAAGTGCCTACGGTAAAATCTGCAAAATTACCTTTGCTCTTGCCTTCCTCTTTGATTTGGTCCATGGGTACAATTTCAGCAGCAGCGCTCGCACCAGCAGCAGCGCCTGGTTCTTTGCCGACGCCAAACATTTCGTGCATAGCCTGTCCGAAATTTTCCTTTTTACTCATGTTAACACCTCTCGTTTCTTTTTCGTTGCGTATCGTTATTTTAATATTATTTTATTTTTTGTTCGTTAATCTTTATAAGGAAACATGATTGGCTTTAGTTCCGGGGTGATTTTATCTAAGGTAAAGCCCATGGTTTTTAGCTCTTTGATAATATTCTTTATCGCGCCGGCAGTAGCAGTTTTGGCAGCGCTATCGTGCATGAGGACCACGCCTCGGTTGACCTTTGCAGCTTTTCCGGTAACATTGGCAGTGATTTGTGCAGAGGTTACTTTTTTTGCGGTGGCGTCTTGAGCAGAAATATTCCAGTCCCAAGGTACAAACCCACGCCGTATCATCTCAGCGATGATTTCCTGGTAAATGTCGCCGTTGTAGGCATTAATACTGCCGCCGGGAAACCGGAAAATAACTGGCGTCTCTCCTGTTGTTTCCTTAATTTGTACAAAGATAGGATACATGTCGTCTAAAAAGGCTTCTACGGAACTATATATTTTAGTGTAATTATGGGAATAGGAGTGCATGCCAATAGTGTGTCCTTCGGCGACGATGCGTTTCATCCGTTCTAAATCAGCGTTGCTTGTTCTGCCAGTGACGAAAAAGGTAGCCTTGACTTCTTCTTGCTTTAAGACATCCAAAATTCGGTCCGTATTAGCAGATGGTCCATCGTCAAAGGTAAGGTAAATGACGCCGTTTTTACTTTCTGAGGCATGATAACCTTGGGGTGCATAAAAATCAGGATACAAGTCTTGATAAGGCAAATCCTCTTCATGCTTGGTAAAAACTTCTGCTAATTTTTCTTTTTCTGCCAATTGTTCTTGGAGAGAAGCAATCAGCTCTTTTTGTTCTTGCAAATCAAAATAGAAAGAAAAAGCGAAAGCAGTAGGCACTGCAATGAGTACCAACACCGTTAATAATATTAAATTTTTGAAAAATCGGACGCTGCCGAAATACATAATCACAAAACCCTCTTTTTCTGTGGGTATAACAGATAAATTATACTGAATTTCTCTGTCATCGTCAACAGAAATCGACAAGAACCGAAAGGCTTTGCTACTTTATAATGTGGTATTATTGGAAAAGCCTACCAAGAAGGAATTCCCTCTGGTAGGCTTTCTCTGGTGGAGATAAGCGGGATCGAACCGCTGACCTCTTGACTGCCAGTCAAGCGCTCTCCCAGCTGAGCTATACCCCCATATTGATAAAATCATTCTAGCATATGCAAAATAGAAAGTCAATAAAGATCCTTCGTCGTTTCGCTCCTCAAGATGATAGAAATCCGGAGGCTAGGAATAGGAATGTAAATAAAAGTAATTATATATGGTTTTTTGCATAGGTAAAAATAGATATGGTATACTAAAAGATATTTTTAATAAAGATATTTTAAGATATTTTCTTAACTTTCGAACATATCAAAGTTGATATTTGCATATATTGAGTCAGCCGAAAAAAGAAAAGAAAAAGAAACAGTAAAATCGGTAAAATCAAAGGGAAGAAAGGGCGTTTATATTGGCATATCTCAAAGAAATAGAATTAAATATCCTCATGTGGGTGCAGTCCTTTGCCACGCCGTCTTTAGATGTCATCTGGCAGTGCATTACCATGCTGGGGGAAGAGACTTGGATGGTGTTAGCCTTTTCCTATATTTATTGGTGCTATCGTAAGGATATGGCATTGTATCTTAGCTTTTCCCTCTTTAGCGGTCTTGCGGTGAATAGTGTATTGAAGAATATGTTTCATCTGGCCCGTCCTATGGGAGAGCCTGGTATCCGTGTGCTCCGTGAACAGACCGCTACTGGTTACTCCTTCCCTAGCGGCCATAGTCAGTTGGGTTCTGCGGCCTTTTCTTCCCTTTATTTTTGGTGGAAAAAGAAAAGACTGCTGTTTTTTGCCATCCTGGCTTCTTTACTGATTGCTTACTCTCGTCTTTATTTGGGTGTTCACTATCCCAAAGATGTTATTGTTGGCCTTGCTTTGGGCTGGGGCGTTAGCTTTCTTTGTTATTATGGTTTTACCCATGTGCGAAAGCGCTACCTGCTATTTTTAGTGGTGGGTAGTGTGGCGGTAGCTGGGATGTTTTGCTTTCCGGGGAAAACTGCTTATCAATCAGCAGGGTTATTTGCTGGTTTCTTCCTGGGTAGTTGGGTGGAAGATCGTTTTATCACCTTCCAGCCTTATCAGGGCAGTAAATTGCGGCGGTTTTACCGTTGGATTTTAGGGGTTTGCGGTATTTTTGCCATTAAACTGGTGCTGTCCTATTTTACGCCTTCTCCTCTGCTCTGGGTGGGGGGCTATGGGTTCCTTGCCTTTTACATCTATGCGCTTTATCCCCTTGTCTTCACGAAGCTAAAGCTATAAGAAGATACCATATAATATAATAAAATAATATAGAAAAACACCCTGTGGTCCCAACCATACCACAGGGTGTTTCTCTGAGTATATATTTGCAAGAAATACTTGCAACCGAGCAATATCACAAAATAAAAAAGTGATTTTGTTCTCTCTCGGTCTCATATATTCTCCCTTTTTTAGGAAAACCCTTTTTTATTTTTTCGGAAAATAAGAGAAATTTTCTTTTTACCACTGCCATTTTCTGGGAAAGAGAAAAGAAAGGTCTTTCCTGGCTAATGGATTAAGCCTCTTCCTTGCTTGTAGCAAGTGGTGGGGTAGCCTGTTTTGGTTCGGCCTCGGTGAGGATGGCGGCGGTCTTGGCTGCAGCTACGGTAATAGCGGACATGCCGGCAGCAAAGCAGGCTTGTTTTAAATTTTGCCATGTATTCATAAAATAAAATCTCCTTTTAAATATTTCTTTTTTCTTTCTATTTTTCTGAAAATTTAACGGGAATGAGAAGAAATTTTTTTCTGCCAAGCGGTAACCACATGGGATAATAGCACGGCTGTAGTAATGGAGCCTACGCCTGCCGGTACGGGGGTGATTTTGGCGCAAATCGGTTCTATAGCGGCAAAATCCACATCGCCGCAGATTTTCCCTGGTTGGTCAGGGTCTGCATTAATCCCTACATCAATGATGACTTGTTGGGGGTGGGTAAATTCTTCTGTTACCATCCGGGCTTTGCCGACGGCAGCGACGAGAATATCTGCTCCGCGGCAAACTTCTGCTAAATGCTCTGTACGGGAGTGACAAATGGTAACGGTGGCGTGTTTTTCTAAAAGCAGCATAGCCGCAGGCTTACCTACCACTAAAGAACGGCCTAACACGACCACCTTTTTCCCCTGGAGCGGAATGCCATAATAGTCCAGCGTTTCCATAACGGCAACAGGGGTGCAGGGTGCGAAAGCGTCCTTTGCCCCGGTGAAGACGCCGCCTAGGCTGGCAGTGGTCAGACCGTCAATATCTTTTTCTGGTGCAAGGGCTGCAAAGATGGCTTTTTCATCGATGGTTTTTGGTAGGGGTGCGAAAATCAGCACGCCGTCTATGGTCTCGTCTTGGTTTACGGCGGCTACTGCAGCCAGAAGTGTTTCTTGGGTTACGGTAAGGGGATATGCCTTTATCTCTAAATCAATCCCCCAAAGGGCACAATTTTTCTTAACGCCCCCTTCATAGAAAAGGTCGTCGGGTCGCTCTCCTACTCGGATAATGGCAAGTTTTGGCGCACGAAAATTTGCTGCTCCTTGTTGAATAAGGGCAATGGCTTGTTCTTTTAGTCGGTCGGCGACGGGTTTCCCTTTTAATAATTCTGCCATGTGATTACTCCTTTTATATTTTTTCATATTGTCATTCTGCGCGTAGCGAAGAAGCCAAAAGATCCTTCGTTACTTTCGTCACTTTGTTCCTCAGGATGACAAAGGGTTATATTTTTCTGTGAGCGCTTTTAAGTTTGCAGCAATCAGCGGAAACACTTTTTGGGTGAAATCGGCCATAGCGGTTTGCTGTTCTTCTCGGATTTGTTGAATTAAGGCGGCGATTTGCGGAATACTAGCAGTGGTAATCTGGTGGCGAATACGCAGTTGGATTTCATACTTTTCTGCTAGCTCTTGGGGGGTGCCTTTGTCGATGCCAAAGATAACGGGGATTTTCTCCAGGGAGGCGGCAGCCTTTGCTGGGGGGATGCCGGCAAAAGCAGCGAAAGCCTCTGCTACAAAATTTACAGCAGCGGTATCCTCAGCGGCAGCCATCATTTCCTGGCAAAGCTCGGGGGCTTTTTCGACGATATCGGCTTCGAAGGCCATCTCTACCAGATTGTGACCTTTCCACTGGGCCCATTTTTCTGGGATGGCGCAAGCCTTGATGACTTGCGGTAAGTATTGATTTGCGTATTGAAAACAAAAGCCGCGCTCCTCACCGGGCCAATATTCATCAGAATAATAATCCAGCCCTTGGGGAGAAACGCCGTGGGTGGCAAAGAGAAAAGCCACTTCCTTGGCGGCTGGGCAGTTTGCCTGGGCCCAGCGATAAAAGGCTTCTCCTTGGGTGTGGCCAAAGGCGCGCTCTAGTCCCATATTCACACATAGGTCTGGTAGAACTGCGGCTAGCGCGATGACGCTGCTATTAGAGGCGGCAAGATTTTTGCCGATATAATGGTGCATCAGCGGAAACAAATAAAATCCCCCCTTTTTGCTGAAAATATATTGATTTTCCTTGTGGTTTTTATTATCATAAGGAAGCTGTAAAACAGCAAGCTTATTTATCTGAAGAGAGTTACTTTTTATTATTATAGTCAAAATGCTGTAAAAATGGCAAGCAAAGAAAAAATATAGTGAGATTTATTTTTCAGATTTTTCCTAAAAAAGAACGATAATATTGTCAATATGATTGGTTATGTTGGATTTACGAGAGAAAGGATTTTTCCTGTTATGAAGAAACATCTTCTTCCCCTGGTTTTGATGACCATTGCTTCCTTTACAGGAGCGGCAAGCTTAGGGATTTATACCAATCCAAACTCCTTTTTAGCTGGGGGCGTTTCTGGGATATCGGCCCTCACCCATCATTTTTTGCCCTTTATTTCTATTGCGGCTTTTTTGGTGATTTACAATATTCCCTTGCTCATTTGGGCTTATAAAGAACTGGATAAAGAGTTTGTCCTCTACTCTATCTATGGAGTTGGCTTAGAGGCGGTGCTCTTATCCCTTCTAGAAACTCATTTCCCGCAGCTGGTATATACAGAGGATCCATTGCTTGCGGCCATCTTTGGTGGGATTTTGATGGGATTTAGCACAGGGCTATCCATTAAAAGCCATGGTTCCTTCGGTGGCACAGATATCATCGGCGTCATCCTCTCTCGGCGCTATGGTCTTTCGGTAGGCTCTGTCTCTATTTGCTTCAATTTCTTTATCATTATTGGAGCGGGCTTTGTCTTCGGTTTTGATAAAGCGATGTATACCTTGGTGAATATGTATGCTTCTGCCCAGACCACCGATAAAATTATCGAAGGTCTTTCTAAAAAACGGACGGCCACCATCATCTCCTCTTGCGGGGAAGAAATCGCGGCTCAGATTACTCAGAAAATCCATCGGGGCATTACCATGATGAAAGGCCACGGCGGCTATAGCAAGCAGGAAAAAGATGTGCTTATCTGCGTGGTCAGCCGGTTTGAGCTGCAGCGGTTAAAGCAAATCGTCCGAGAATGCGACAAACACGCTTTCGTCACGGTGACGGACACCTATGATGTGGTAGGTAATTACTTCCGCAATATGCCGGTATTAGACGATTAAAAAAGGACTGCCTTTATTTTGGCAGTCCTTTTGATTGTATCTGTTGTATTTTTGACAATGGGGTTGAAAGGTTTTTCTGTAATTATCTCGAATATCTACTTACTTATCTGGATAAAATAACCAAAAAGGAGGCTACCTTATGACGGAAACAAAAACCAACACCCTGCCAAAGCGGGAAGAAATCCCGGCAAAATACTATTGGCAGCTGGAAAAAATATATGCGACTGACGACGCCTGGGAACAGGAACTGGCTGCCATTAAGGCCATGCTGCCCAAAGCGGCTGATTACCAAAAAGACTTTAGTGCTGATGCAAACCAGCTCTTGGCAACCCTCACCTATAAAGAAGAGCTGGAACAAAAACTGGATAAATGCTACACCTATGCGGCCATGCGCAAAGACCAGGACAATGCCAACAGCAAATATCAAGATATGAAAAACCGTATCCACAGTGTGGCAGTAGAAGCCGGTACTGCCTTTTCTTGGTTTGCACCGGCCGTACTTGCTCTGGACCCGGCTGCCCTGGAAGCGGCCCTTGCCACGCCTGCTCTTGCCGGTTATCGGCGCTATCTGGAGGAAATCACTCGTCTGCGTCCTCATACTCGCCCAGCAGCCGAGGAAGAAATCTTAGCCATGACGGGAGAAATCAGCTCCGCCACCAATGAAATTTTCGGTATGGCCAATAATGCGGACATTAAATTTCCCTTTGTGAAAAATGCCCAAGGGGAAGAAATCGAGCTGACCCACGGCAACTACATCAACTTTATGGAGTCCTCTGATAGAACAGTACGGAAGAATGCCTTTACGGCGCTCTATGATACCTATGGTAAGCAAAAGAACACCTGGGCGGCGCTGCTCTCTAACAGTGTGAAACGGGATGTATTCTATGCGAAAGTAAGGAACTACCCCAGCGCTCTAGAGGCAGCGCTCTTTGATGAGAAAATCCCTTTCCAGGTATATGACCAGCTTATCGCTACGGTAAGGAAAAATCTGCCGGCCTTCTTTGACTATTTGAAAATCCGCAAAGAGTGCCTAGGTGTAGAAAAACTTCATATGTATGATGTCTATGCGCCTATCCTTCCGGAAAGCCGGGCTCATATCCCCTATGAAGAAGCGGTAGAAATGGTCAAAGCAGGCCTCCATCCCCTAGGGAAAGATTATGTAGATATCTTAAGCGATGGGGTGGCAAATGGCTGGGTAGATGTGATGGAGTCTGCCGGAAAGACCAGCGGCGCCTACTCTAGTGGGGCTTATGGCACAGACCCTTATGTGCTGATGAATTATCATGGCAACTTAAATAGCGTCTTTACCCTGGCCCATGAATTAGGTCATTCTATGCACTCCTACTACTCCTGGCACCATCAGCCTTTCATCTACAGCTATTATGGGATTTTCCTGGCGGAAATCGCCTCTACGGTCAATGAAAATCTCCTTTGCCGTCATATGCTGGCTCATACCGATGACCGAGAAGAAAAGCTCTCTCTCATTAACTTCTACCTGGAAGAATTCCGAGGTACTGTCTTCCGGCAGACCATGTTTGCCGAGTTTGAAAAGATTATCCATGAAGAAGTGGAGCGGGGCGGCAGCCTGACCTATGAAAAATTCTCTGAAATCTATTACCAGCTCAATCTGGATTATTTCGGTCCGGATATGGCGGTAGATGAAGCCATCGCGCTGGAATGGGCTCGTATCCCTCATTTTTACAGAGGGTTCTATGTCTATAAATACGCTACCGGTTTCTCTGCAGCGGCAGCACTGGCGCAGCAGATTTTAAATGAAGGGGAAGTAGCCGCAACTCGTTATAAGGACCACTTCTTAAAATCTGGTTCCAGCAAAGACCCTATCGACACCCTAAAAGCGGCGGGTGTAGATATGACAACGCCGGCGCCGATACAAGCGGCCTTTGATGTATTCCGAGGGTACACAGAGGAGCTGAAAAGTTTGCTATAAATATCAGATAAGAAAAGGACTTGCAAATAAAATTGCAGGTCCTTTTTAAGATCCTTCGCTTTACTCAAAATGATATTAAACAATACCCTTCTTTTTAGTGCATAATGCTCTATCCGCAGCATGTTTTAGACCATAATATACTTAAAGTCAACAGAAAATAGTGTTCTAAAGTTATAATGGAGTTGAAAAAGCAGAAGAAAAATAGAAAGGGGAAAATAAGATGAAGAGTATCTTATATCAACTGTATAAGGGAGAAATAGACCCGCGAGCAAGATATGAACCAATTTTAGAGGAACATAAGGACTTATTACATGAGCAGAGTATACGATATAGTTGGATAGGAGAAGCCTTAGAGAAGATGGACCCAAAGTATGGGAAGGCGTTTAATGAAATGTCAGACGCGAGATATCTGGAAACAGAATGGGATATCGCCTATATGTTTTTGGATGGACTTCGTCTGGGGATGAAAATTATGGCAGAAGTGTATCAAACAGATTTGGTGGCAGAAGATTATGATTGAGGAATTGAATAGTGATTTTTAATAAGATAAATTTTACTTTTTACAGGTGGGCAAG
>JAAVYR010000005.1 GCA_022791255.1 Peptococcaceae bacterium
CTGCTGGCGTTAAAGCTGCGGCTGACAGCAAAGGCTTAATCCCTGCTAATGGTTCCCGCATTCTCGGGGTTGGGTCCGGTGCTGGGGCTACTGAAAGCCACAATGGTTCCATTACCACCCAAAAGGTTCCGGAACGGGTGGCTTTGGCCACGCTGTACATAGGCACTACCGAGTACTTCCGGCAGAGAGGAAAGTAATTGGCGGGAGTAGGATAAAATGCTTTCGTAATTTGTAGTTCTATTTTTTCTGCTTGCCTATTGGTAAAGAATGTGTTATAGTTAATTTAGATAAAGAGTTAGCGTGGAAAGTGGGTTTCGCCCACTTTTTACTTTTATCTAGAGACATACATGTTTTGGTAATAATATTGGGTAGTATGTAAGTCTTTCGTATAAAATATAAGTCCTAAAAAAGGATAGGTGAGAAAGTAAATGGCAAAGGATAATCATGTAGTAACCCAGGTAATGGCATTAGCTGAACGAGTGGGACAAGAACTGGAATGTGAAATTGTAGATGTAGAGTATCAAAAAGAAGGCAGCGAGTGGATTTTACGGATTTATATTGACCGGGAAGATTTAGGTGTTGACCATGAGCTATGTCAGGCCTTTAGTCGGAAGATTGATGTATTATTGGATGAAGAAGACCCTATTGCTTCCGAATATTTATTAGAAATTTCTTCTCCTGGTATTGAACGGTCTTTGAAAAAGCCAGAGCATTTTAATAAATTTGTAGGAGAAACTGTAAATATAAAGCTCTATGCCGCCTATGAGGGTAAAAAGCAATGGCAGGGCACTTTGTTGGGATTTAAGGATCATCAGGTTGGGATAGATGTAAAAGGAAAAGCTCTTTGGATAGACGCTGACAGCATTACCAAAGCTCATTTAGTAGCAGAATTTTAAAGTGAAATATCTTGGATTATGATGATGTAAAATAGAATGGAGTGGGGAAAGAAAATGAATTTAGAATTTATCGAAGCCTTAAGAGATTTGGAAAAAGAAAAGGGGATAGACGCTGATGTTTTAATTGAAGCTATCGAAGCAGCTTTGATTTCTGCCTATAAGAAGAACTTTGGTTCTTCTCAAAATGTGCGGGTAGAAATCAATAAAGAAGATGGGGAAATCCATGTTTATTTCCGTAAAACTGTTGTAGCAGAAGTAACAGACGACCGCATTGAAGTATCTCTTGCTGAAGCACAAGCTTTGGATCCTGAATTTGAAGAAGGGGATTTACTAGAGTCTGAAGTAACGCCACGGTCCTTTGGTCGTATTGCTGCACAAACTGCTAAGCAAGTAGTGGTGCAACGACTCAGAGAGGCTGAACGAAATATGGTTTATGACGCATATATTGGGCAAGAAGGCGATATCGTTAATGGTATCGTATTGCGCCAGGAAAATAGAAATGTTTATGTGGATTTAGGCAAGACAGAAGCTTTGATGCTGCCTTCTGAACAAATTCCTACAGAACGGTATCGTACCGGGGACCGCATGAAATTTTATATTCTCGAAGTGAAAAAGAATAATAAAGGTCCACAAATCTTTGTATCTCGTACCCATCCTGGGCTTTTGAAACGGTTATTTGAGATGGAAGTGCCAGAAATCTATGATGGTACAGTAGAAATCAAATCTGTAGTTAGAGAAGCTGGGGCTCGTTCGAAAGTAGCTGTTTATTGCGCTGATGAAAATGTAGATCCAGTCGGTGCTTGCGTTGGGGCAAAAGGTATGCGGGTACAAGATATTGTCAACGAACTTGGCGGTGAAAAAATCGAAATCATTCGCTGGGATGAAGACCCTATCGTCTTTGTCAGCAATGCTTTAAGTCCTTCTAAAGTTGTATCTGTAGATGTATATCCAGAGGAAAAGTTTGCAAAAGTAATTGTACCGGATTATCAATTATCTCTTGCCATTGGCAAAGAAGGACAAAACGCTCGCCTTGCAGCGAAACTTACCAACTGGAAGATTGATATTAAGAGTGAAAGTCAGGCGGCAGCAGAAACAGGTAATCAGGTAGACGAAGAAACTGATTTTGAAAAAGATGCTTTCATCGTCACAGATGAAGCGCCAGAGGATGCGGAGGAATAATCTTGAATAAAAAACCTTTGCCCCAGCGGATGTGCGTGGGGTGTCGGGAAATGAAGGAGAAGCGTGAACTGATCCGTGTGGTAAAGACGCCTGAAGGGGATATTACCATTGATACGAAAGGTAAAATGAATGGTAGAGGCGCTTATATTTGTCCGAAGGAAGATTGTCTGCAAAAGGCAGTAAAAACCAAAGGGTTAGAACGAGCCTTTAAGCAGCAAATCACACCAGAGATTTTTGTTTCTTTGAAGGAGCGACTGGCCCAGGATGAATGAGGAAAAAATAAAAGCGCTTTTGGGCTTTGCGCAAAAGGCAGGGAAAATTATTTCCGGAGATGATATGGTCATCTCTGGTATGAAAAAAAAGCAAGTATTCTTTATCGTGTTGGCGCTGGATGCTTCTGCATATGTGAAGAAAGAAGTCTTACACTATGCAGAAAAATATCAGGTGCCCTATGCGTTGGCCTTTGATAAAGCTGAACTAGGGCTTGCTATTGGAAAATCGCCCCGAGCCGTCCTAGGGGTGATTGATAAAAATTTTGCAGCGGGTATGCAAAAGCATGTTTATGCGGTATAATATTTCTTTAGAGGGATATATTTGCTTTGGATAGAAGAGGAGTGGTTTCATTAATGGCAAAAGTAAAAGTATATGAATTGGCAAAGGAATTAAATTGCGATAGCAAAACTGTTATCCAGCAGCTGGGCAAAATGGGCTGTGTGGTAAAAAACCATATGAGCATTATTGACGAGGCTCTTGCAGGAAAGCTTCGAGAAAAGTTTGCAGCTGGGGAAATAAAAAAGACTGCTACTGGTAAAAATAAGCAAGCAGAGGAAAAGAAACCAACTGGAGATGGTTTTGTTCCGCGTGTAGTCCGTATCCCTAAAGCTACAGCTATTGAAGAAGCCGCAGCTCTAGAAGAGAACAAAGAAGCTGTAGCTAGTGAAAAAGGAGAAGTTTCCCTGCAAGCAGAAGAAAAGAAAACAACTGCTGCTGCAGAAAAAGAAACTGTTGCTGTAGCTGTAAGTGATGCAGCTGAGCAAAATAATCGTCAGCCAAAAGCTGCAGATGGGCAGAAAGAAAACCTTGCTCCTATGAAAAAAGAAGCAGATAAACAGCCTTTGCCAAAGGAAAAAACAAACCAAACTCCTTCTATGCAAGCAATGCAAACGATGCAAACGATGCAAAAAGATGTAAAAGATAATCGTCAAAATGATGGAATGAAACGGCCTGCTGGCGAACAGGCAGGTCGCAACACTAGACCTAATAATAGGTTTGAACAGGGGGGCAATCGTCCGGTATCCTCTGGTGATAGAAGATATCAAGGCCAGGGTGGTCAAGGACAAAATGAAAGCAAAGGAAAAGCTTTCAACAATAACAATCGGCCCTTTAACAAGGATTTTGCTGGTAAAGATAAAGATGGCGAAGATCGTAACAAGTCTTTTCATAATAACAAGGGAAATAATAACCGGGGCCCAAAACCGGCGGGCGGTACTGCTGGTGTGATGCCTGGTACAAAATACACCCCTGCTCCTGTCGAAAAACAAGCTAATCGCAAAGGTGATAAAAAACAGTATAAAGATAAAGAGATGGGCAATAATCGTCGTAACAGTTATGGTGGCGACAAAGAAATCCGCTGGAAGTCCAATAAGAAACAAAAACAGGCAAAACAGCAAATGCCGCCAGTGGTACCGAAAAAGATTATCATTGGAGAAACCATTATTGTTCAAGAATTGGCAAAAAGCATGGGAAAAACTGCTGCTGAGCTCATTAAGAAATTATTTGGCTTAGGGGTTATGGTAACAGTTAACCAAGAAATAGACTCTGATACCGCTATTCTCTTAGGGGAAGAATTTGGCATTACCGTAGAAGTCCAGGTAGATAAAGCTATGGAAATCATGGAAGATGTAGAGGATGCTGCAGATACTTTGGTAGAACGGCCGCCGGTGGTTACGGTTATGGGCCATGTAGACCATGGGAAAACTTCTCTCTTAGACGCCATCCGGGAAGCGAATGTTATCGCTACAGAAGCTGGTGGCATTACCCAGCATATTGGGGCATATCAAGTAGAAATCAATAATAAAAAGATTACTTTCTTAGATACACCTGGACACGAAGCTTTTACCGCTATGCGGGCTAGAGGCGCTCAGATTACGGATGTGGCTATCTTGGTGGTTGCAGCAGACGACGGTGTGATGCCGCAAACTATCGAAGCTATCGACCATGCCAAAGCTGCTGGCGTACCGATTATCGTAGCCATCAACAAAATTGATAAGCCAGGTGCAAACCCTGATAAGGTAAAACAGGAATTGACTGAATATGGCTTAGTTGGGGAAGACTGGGGCGGCGATACTATTATGGTACCGATTTCTGCTAAAAAGCGGGAAAATATTCCGCAGTTATTAGAAATGGTACTTTTAGTAGCGGAAATCGCTGAACTAAAAGCAAATCCAAATCGGAATGCCCGGGGGACTGTTATCGAGTCTCAGCTGGATAAAGGCAGAGGCGCAGTCGCTACCTTGCTGGTGCAAAAGGGTACTTTGCATGTGGGCGATAATATTATTGCGGGGGCTGTCTTTGGGAAAGTCCGGGCGATGATGGACGATAAAGGTAGACGGGTAAAAGTCGCAACTCCGTCTACTCCAGTAGAAGTACTAGGCTTTTCGGAAGTGCCGCCGGCAGGGGAAATCTTTCTTTCTGTGGAAGATGAAAAATCTGCTCGTATGGTGGCCTCTCGTCAGCATGCCAAACGCAGAGAAGATGAAATGCGGAAATCTTCTAAAGTCAGCTTAGACGACTTATTTAAACAAATTGAGCAAGGGGAAATCAAAGAACTCAATGTAATTATCAAAGCGGATGTCCATGGTTCCGCTGAAGCTGTTCGCCAATCTTTAGAAAAATTGGCTACTGATGAAGTAAAAGTGACTGTTATTCACAGTGGCGTTGGGGCTATTAGTGAGTCTGATGTTATGCTTGCTTCTTCTTCTAATGCCATTATTATTGGCTTTAATGTGCGTCCAGACGCGAACACCAAAAAGGCTGCAGAATATGAGGAAGTCGATATTCGCTTGTATCGGGTAATTTATGACGCTATTGACGATGTAAAGAAGGCTATGGCAGGGCTCCTTGCGCCAGAATACAAGGAAAATGTGATTGGTCATGCAGAAGTTCGTATGGTGATCAAAGTGCCAAAGGCAGGGAATGTAGCCGGCAGCTATATTACCGATGGCAAGATTACCAGACAAGCACAGGTTCGGGTTATCCGTGACGGCATTGTAGTAACAGAAGGTAAAATCGAGTCCTTAAAACGGTTTAAAGATGATGTCAAAGAAGTTGCTACTGGCTTTGAATGTGGTATTGGCATTGAAGACTTTAACGATGTAAAGGAAGGCGACATTATCGAAGCCTTTGTTATGGAAGAAATCGCCAGACAGTTATAAAAAGAGAGCAAGTAAGAAATAATAAAATAATAAAACAATAAAACAGAAAAGAGAGCGGTATGGGATAGATACCTCTCTCTTTGTGATAGGAGGATAGAATATGGCACAATATCGTTTAGGCAGGTTGGGTGAAGAAATGAAAAAGGAATTATCCGAAATTATTCGCTATCAGCTGGATGACCCACGCCTGAGCATGGTGTCTATTTTGCGGGTAGATGTGACGAAAGATTTGCGGTATGCCAGAGTATTTATTTCTGCCTTAACTCAAGATACTTCGTTAGATGAAATCGCAGATATCCTGACACAGTCAAAAGGATATATTCGTAAGGAATTGGCAAAACGAATTAAAGTAAGATATATTCCAGAGCCGCTTTTTGTGGCAGATGACTCTATTGCCTATGGCATGAAAATCTCAAAAATCATTGATGAATGTATCCAGGAAGATGAAGAAAAAGTTGTTCGAGTGGAAGAAGAGGGTCAAGAAGAATAATCTTCTTAAAAGAGATAATTAATAATTATTCATCCCAAAAAGAAAAGGGAAGAAAGCTGGGAGGTGGCTTTATGATGAATTTAGCAGAAGGGCTGGTAATGCGGGCAAGAGAAATAGACCAGATTGTCTTGCAGGGGAAAGAACTGATGGTCATCGGACATATTAATCCTGATGGTGATTGTATCGGCTCTATGCTGGCAGTTTATCATTATTATCGGAGCAAAGGGAAGGATTTGACGCCAGTGCTCATGGATAAGGTGCCGCCATATCTAGCCTTTTTGCCCGGTGCAGATAAAATTGTATCCTTAGCGGATTATCAAGGACATCCAGATGTCATCATTCTTTTGGATTGCAATAGCTTGGGGCGTGCTGGTGATGATAAATTATCTGCTCTTTCAGAGCAAGCGCAGGTGGTTAATATCGACCATCATGCTATGGTAAACCCAAAAGAACGATTAGAAGAAGGGATCCGTTTGGCAGACCCAGAGGCTGCTGCTACAGGCGAGTTATTATATGAATATTTTCAAATGATTAATGGTTGGGATGGTCTTCCTGTCGTGCTGAAAGAAACTATTGCAGAGGTGCTTTTTACGGCCATGGCTGCAGATACTGGTATGTTCCGCTTTAACAATACCAGCAGCAAAACTTTCCGTTATGCGGGGGATTTGTTGGATTGTGGTATCAATATGGAGCCTATCCGCATCCATCTCTTTGAAAACAAGACTCGAAAACAGCTGACGATGCAAAGTGTAGCTTTGCAGAAGCTAACCACGACAGCAGGGGGCAAGCTTGCCTATATTGCTATCACTCAAACTGATATGGAAACGGCAGGGGTTACGGAGGAAGATTGTGCAAATCTTGTTGCCAATACCATGCTGTTGGATGGCGTAAAGATCGGTATGATTTTTGAGGAAAAGTCTGATGGCGTCATTAAGGTGAGCCTTCGCAGCCGGAATGGCTATAATGTGGGAAAAATTGCGGCAGGCTTAGGTGGCGGTGGTCATGTGCTGGCTGCTGGTTGCCGCAAAATCGCTCCTATCGAACAAGTTGTAAAGGAATTTTTGGCTGAAGGGGAAAAGGAAATCGCTCTAGTAGAACAGGAAGCGTAAGATAGAAAATGACAATACAGGAAATCAATGGTTTCATTAATATGATAAAGCCTGCCGGCCTTACTTCTTTTGCAGTGGTAGCAAAAGTTCGTCGAGCATTGGGGATGAAGCGAGTAGGCCATGGCGGTACCCTAGACCCTGAAGTAACAGGTGTGCTGCCTATTGCATTGGGAAAGGCTACTCGGCTATGTGAGTATCTGGAAGGCGCTGGGAAGAAATACCTTGTTACCATTTATATGGGTAGGGAGACGGATACCCAAGACGCCACCGGCGAGACCTTAAAAGAGATGGATTGCAGTCATATTTCCTATGAGATGTTTCTTGTGGTGCTAAATCGTTTTTTAGGGGAAATAGAGCAAATTCCGCCGATGGTGTCAGCCGTGAAGCAGCAAGGGGTTCCCCTTTATAAATTAGCGCGTAAAGGCATTGAAGTAGAACGAAAAGCGAAGAGGATTACCATCAAGGAAATTACCCCTATAGAAGCACAGTGGCAAGGGGCACATCCGACTGCTACCTTTGCCGTTGCTTGTTCTAAGGGCAGCTATATGCGGACGCTTTGCCATGATATCGGTGAGAAGCTAGGTGTTTGTGCCTGCATGGAAAAGCTGGTACGGGTAGAAGCTGGCGGCTTTTCTATAGAAAACGGCATTGGTCTAGATGATTTTTTAGCGGCTGTAGAAGCAGGCGACCGCTCGGCAATCCTTCCTATGGAGCAAGTGGTTGGTCATCTGCCAAGGCTTACCGTAAATCAGGCTGAAATGGAGAGAATTCTCCATGGCAATATGATACCTTGGCAAGGGAAGATAGAGCATTATGAGGAAGATCCAAATCAGGAGTATATGATTTATGGAGAAAGTGGCAAGCTGATTGCCTGCGGCAGCTTGCAGTGCCATGAGGAACAGGCTGGTCTTTGGCTCAAGGTGCGGAAAGTCCTTGCATAGGACAGCAAGAAAAATAGATAAAGGGTAGGTAAGTCTGTGTTTACGGTGAACGAGTGGCAACAGTTTCATAGGGCAAGGAAGGCTGCTGGTCTTGGTGAACAGGCTCATTTTTCTATTGCTTTAGGAAATTTTGATGGCGTGCATATTGGGCACCAGCAGTTAATCTCTCGCATGGTAGCAGAGACGAAAGCCAGCAGAGGATATTGTGCCGTGCTTTCTTTTGACCCGCATCCTATGGAATTAATCCATGGGCATTTAATCCCCAAAATCATGCTGCCAGCGGCGAAAGCCCAGGCTATTGCTGCGCTGGGCGCGGATGGTTATATTTTACAAAACTTTGACTCTGACTGGGTAAAGCTGCCGGCCGAAGACTTCATCAATCATGTTTTGGTGGCAGGACTAGAGGTAAACCATATTTATGTGGGGTTTAATCATTCTTTTGGCTTTCAGGGGAAGGGTGATGCTGCATTGCTGCAAGAGATAGCCGAGGCCCGTGGTGTGGCGGTGACTGTTATGGAGCCGGTTATTGTGGATGATGAGGTAGTTAGCAGCAGTACTATTCGTAAACGATTATCTTTGGGGGATGTGGCAGCAGCTGGGGCTATGCTGGGTTATGCTTTTACGATTAGTGGTGAAGTAGTCAAAGGGCGTCAGCTGGGACATCGCTTGGGGTTTCCTACTGCAAATGTGCTTTATCCCAGAGAATTACAGCCGTTGCTTCCTGGGGTGTATGCAGTAGAAGCAGAGGTAGACGGTAATCGCTATCCAGCTGTGGCAAATTGCGGTTATCAACCCACCATTGACGCGAGTAACCAGACAATGGTGCTAGAAGTTCATCTTTTAGGAGAAGATATGGATTTATATGGTAAACAGTTGAAAACAGATTTCATTAGACAAATTCGACCGGAAATCCATTTTGCAAATATCGAAGAATTAAAAAAACAAATTGCCCTAGACTCAGAGACCGCACGAAAAATAATCGCCGAAAAATAAAAAATACTTGCATAGCGGCAAGTTTTCCTTTATAATCATAAAGGTATGAAGCCTTTCTCTAGGTTAAAGGGGACTCCGTCCTTTTACTTGGACTAAGGGAAAAGATAAAAAAGGAGGTACAGCATTATGACAATGACTGTAGAAAAGAAACAAGAAATCATCGACAAATTCAAAACTCATGAAGGGGATACCGGTTCTCCAGAAGTGCAAATCGCACTCTTGACCGAAAGAATTAACTATTTGACCGAACACATGAAAGTTCATAAAAAAGACTTCCATTCCCGTCGTGGTTTATTGAAATTAGTTGGTCAAAGACGCGGTCTTCTCAACTACTTGAGAAAAAATGATATTGAACGGTATCGTCAAATCATTGCAGCGCTAGGCTTAAGAAAATAATAAGATTAATTAAAAGAAGGCGATAGTGCCTTCTTTTTGTTTTAAAAAAGGCACGAAAGTCAATTTGGAGAAAAATACCAGTATCGGCAGGAAATCCTACATTTTTGTAGAAAGATATTTAGGTTAAAAAGAAAAAGAAGATGAGAGGAATAAGAAAATGAGTGTTTTAAGAAAAAGCATAGAAGTTGGCGGCCGCACTCTGACATTAGAAACCGGCAGAATGGCCAAACAGGCTGCTGGTGCTATCTTTGCAAGTTATGGTGACACGATGGTGTTGTGTACGGCTTGCTGTTCGGACGCGCCAAGAGATGGGATTGATTTTTTCCCATTAACTGTTGATTATGAAGAAAAATTATATGCTGTAGGGAAAATTCCCGGCGGCTTCATTAAACGGGAAGGTCGTGCTAGTGAAAAAGCGATTTTAAGCTCTCGGATTATTGACCGGCCTATTCGTCCTTTATTCCCAAAAGGGTATCGTAATGATGTACAAATCGTCACGACTGTTATGTCCGTAGACCAGGATAATGCTCCGGATATGGTAGCGATGATTGGCGCTTCTGCAGCCCTTCATATTTCTAAAATTCCTTTCCAAGGGCCTATTGCTGGCGTGACTGTCGGTATGATAGATGGAAAATTCATCTTAAATCCTACGGTAGAACAGGAAGAAGTAAGCCAAATGCACCTTTCTGTAGCAGGGACAGCTGATGCGGTCATGATGGTAGAAGCAGGGGTAAAAGAAATCCCGGAAGACATTGTCTTAGAAGGCATTATGTTTGCCCATGAAGAAGTAAAGAAAATCGTTGCCTTCATTGAAGAATTCCGTGCAGAAGCATTGACTCAGGGACTTGCCAAAGAAAAAGTGGAATTTATCCCAGAAGAAATCGACCCTCAATTAGAAGCAGATGTTACTGCATATGCGACCCCATTATTACAAGAAGGGGTACGCTATTGCGCGCAAAATAAACTGTCTAAAGAAGCCAAAGACGCTTATTTGGACGAAATCTTAGACGGTATTAAAGAAAAGTTTGCTAGCGAGGAAGACCCAGAAATCAATAAAACTGTTGACGGTCTTCTTTATAAACTGGAAAAAGCAATTTTCCGTCAAATGATTGTGAAAGATGGTATCCGTATTGATGGTCGAGCTCTTACAGAAATCCGTCCTATTAGCTGTGAAGTAGACGTGTTGGCGCGTACCCATGGTTCTGCCTTGTTTACTCGGGGACAAACCCAGGTATTAAATGCTTGCACCTTAGGTGCCTTAGGGGATGAACAGATTTTAGACGGTTTAGGTGCAGAAGACTCCAAACGCTATATGCACCACTATAATTTCCCACCCTTTAGTGTAGGGGAAACTCGTCCAATGCGGGGGCCGGGCAGACGGGAAATCGGTCACGGGGCTCTTGCTGAACGGGCATTAGAACCAGTTATTCCGCCAGTGGAAGAGTTCCCATATACTCTTCGTTTGGTATCTGAAGCCATTGAGTCTAATGGCTCTACCTCCATGGCCAGCGTTTGTGGCAGCACGTTGTCTTTGATGGCGGCAGGCGTTCCTATTAAAGCGCCTGTTTCTGGTGTGGCCATGGGGCTTATTAAAGATGGAGATGATGTGGTTGTTTTAACAGACATCCAAGGTATGGAAGACTTCTTGGGCGACATGGACTTCAAAGTTGCCGGCACTACCAAAGGGGTAACCGCTATCCAAATGGATATTAAAATTCCGGGTATTGACCGCGCTATTTTGACCCGTGCTTTAGCTCAAGCCAAAGAAGGCAGAATGTTTATTTTGGGAAAAATGTTAGAGGCCATCGATGCACCTCGTACAGAACTTTCTAAATATGCGCCGAGAATTTTACAGACGACCATTCATCCAGATAAAATCCGTGAAGTCATTGGTTCCGGTGGGAAAACCATTAAGAAGATTGTAGATGAAACAGGGGCCAAGATTGATATTGAAGATGATGGCCATGTATATATTGCTTGCGCTGACGCTGAAAAAGGCGAACAGGCGTTAAAGATTATTAAATCCATCGTAGCAGAACCGGAAGTAGGTAAAATCTACTATGGCAAAGTAATTAAGATTATGGATTTTGGTGCCTTTGTTGAAATCCTACCAGGCGTTTTGGACTTACCGGGCAGAGATGGTATGGTGCATATTTCCCAACTGGCTGACCGTCGGGTAGCTAAAGTGGAAGATGTCTTAAAGGAAGGCGACCAAGTACCAGTGAAAGTATTAGCCATCGACGCCCAAGGAAAGGTAAAACTTTCCCGCAAAGATGCTATGGCAGAATTAGGTCTTACAGACTAATTTGATATTCTTTTAAAGATTATTTCTAAAATACGAAAATACGGCTGTTTTTACAGCCGTATTTTTTATAAAATTATCTTGACCCTGACGGAGCGTCATAGCTTACAATCAGAAATGCAGGAAGGAGATGGGGACAATGAAGACGGTAAAAGAAATAGCAGCCATGACTGGAGTCAGTGTGCGCACACTGCATTATTATGATGAAATAGGTCTTCTTACACCGACAGGGAAAACCGCGGCAGGTTACCGCCTTTATGACGATAAAGCGCTGGAAACCTTACAGCAGATATTATTTTTTCGTGAGTTTGCTATTCCGCTCAAAGAAATTAAAGCAATTTTAAGCAATCCAACCCTAGGGCAAAATGATATCTTAACCATGCAGCGGAAAATGCTCGTGGCCCAGCGGGAACGATTAACCCGTCTTATTTCCAGCATTGATGATATTCTGAAAGGGGAGAACAAGATGGATTTTGCGATTTTCAGTAAAGCAGAAATGGAAGCACTGTTTGAGCAGCAGTATGAACGCATGCCCGAGAAGCTTAAGAGGCTTGCGGTGGAAGAGTTTGGCAGTGTAGAACAGTGGAAAAAACAGTATCTGGAAAAAGTCTCTACGGAAGAGGTTCAGAAAAAATATGCCAAAATGGTAGAATGGTACGGCGGTAAAGAAGCCTATCAGGACGCTGCGGCGCATCCTCTGGCAAAAGATGTGGCGGAAAGCTATGGCAAGCGGATTGAAACCATTTTCGCGAAACTGGCGGAGAAGCAAAATTTGCCGCCTGATTGTTTTGAGGTAAAAGAAATCATCGGCGAATATGGTTTTATCATGAAGCAACTAACCCAAATCAAAGATGAAACAGCATTGATGAAGTATCTGGCATGGTTTCAAAACTCAGAACCCACAAAATCAAAAATAGATAAACAGCATGGAGAAGGTACGGCGGCATTTATTGCCCAAGCAATTACCGCGTTTTACGGGGAAATCTAAATAACAAAAGGGACAGCTTTATTTAAGCTGTCCCTTTGTAGATGCTTCGCTGTGCTCAGCATGACAGAGGCTATTTGTTATTTACTGTAAATACCTGTGATTTCAGCAATATAGAGCGTGTGATAATCTTTTTTAGGGTACCATTTTTCATCTAATTCAGGTGCTAGGAAAGCTGCTGGTGTCATTTCCTGCTGATATAGGACTTTCCCAAAGATAACTGTTTCGCTTTCTGTAAAATATGGGATACCTTCTTCAAATGCTAAAGTTAAGCCGGATTTTTCGATTTTATCAGCCTCGTCCCGGCCGGAAACAGTGCCTAGGTAGTTTAATGTTTTACGATAGGTATCGTTGAGAAAGGAAAGAGATAATGTACTTTCTTTGTCTACAAATTCTTTGGTATATCTTTGCGGGCGCAGCACGATAAAGGCGACAGGTTTACCCCACATAATGCCCAGGCCGCCCCAGGAAGCAGTCATGGTATTGGCTTTTTCTTCGTTGCCTGCTGTTACCAGCATCCAGTCTTTGCCGATGGTTTTAAATGGACTTTTCTGAAAAGCATCAGGGGTTATGAAATGAAATTGTTCCATGGAAATCCACATCCTTTTTCTTTTTGCATTTCATCTGTCATTATATCAGAAAATCCATTGACTATGTGTATAAATTTAAAATAGAAAAAGGGCGGTATAGTTTTCCTCGTTTCTTCATAGAAATAGGCGTATAAAAGGAGAAAATAAGTGAGGAACTGACTATGAAGATTTTTTATTTTAAGAAGAATTTGGGAAAAATTATTCCTCTATGCTGCCTGATTGTTATGGCTTGTTGGGGTATTTACGGTGCCTATCTAGATGAACCGCTATCTCTTCGGGCAGGAGCCGCTATGGAAGACACCATAGAAGAAGGTGCTAGCATTGCACTAAAAATAGATGATAACGGTAAAGTCAGTGGAGAAGCTGTAATGAAGCTAGCAAAGGATTTAAAGGCAAAACGGCTGACAAATGTTAATTTGTTCTTTACAAAAGCTTGGGTTCAAAAATATCCAGAGGCATATACTTTCGTTGCTAAGAAGGGCATCGAAACAGGGGTATGGTGGCATGATAAAGAAACTATGCAGGAAAAGCCAGTAGAAATAGAAACAGCAAATGTATATCTGATGCAGACATCTGAAATGATGTCAAAATTGGCAGGAGAAAATGTTACACTCTATCTGGCTTCGGAGCGGTATAGTAGAGAGGAACAAGAAAATATAGCAGCGCAAGTAACTTGTCAAGGCGTATCTGCCAAAGAAAAATTAGAAGGTATGCGTACAGAAGATAAATTAACTCGAGTAGAAGCTACCGCAGAAATCGGTATGCTGTATTGCGATGTTGTCAATACGAATACAGTAGCAGAATTGGAACAAATCCGTGAAGTATTGCATAGCAAAAATATAGAATTAGTAAAAATCTCTAAAAATAAACCGTTATGCAACATAGAAAAACAGCAAGTTAATCAGGAAAAAGGGGACAACAATGAACAAAATAAGAAATAAGCATTTAGGGCTTTTTATCAGAAAGAATGTTTGTTGGTCAGTTGTTTTCTGTGTGCTGATAATAGGTAGCTGTTTTCCGGGGAAGGCTATGGCCGCTGTTCCTACTATTGGCGCTAAAGCTGGTATTGTTATTGATATCGACAGCGGTGCAGTCCTCTGGGAAAAAAATCCTGACCAAGCATTATGTCCTGCCAGTACTACAAAAATCCTTACTGCTATCTTAGCCTTGGATATGATGGAACCTGGATCTGTTTGCTATGTTTCTCCGGAAGCAGCAGCCATTGGCGAGTCGTCTATCTATTTGCAGCCGGGAGAACAGTTTTATCTAGACCAGCTTTTAACAGGGGCGTTGGTAAAGTCGGGAAATGACGCTTGCTTTGCCATTGCGGAAAATGTAGCAGGCTCAGAACCGCTTTTTGTCCACTGGATGAATTGGAAGGGAGAGCTTTTAGGTGCTACCAAGGCTACTCTTTATAATACCAATGGATTGCCTCATGAAAACCATATGATGAGCGCTAGAGATTTAGCTATGATTGGCCGTTATGCTATGCACAATCAAGATTTTGCGGAGAAAGTAAAGACAAAATCTACAGTGATACAGGATATCGGCGGCAGTGAGCGGTATCTAAAAAATACCAACAAGCTGCTTTGGGAAGATGAACATGTCATTGGGGTAAAGACTGGTACCACAGACGCTGCAGGACCCTGTCTTGTTTCTGCCATGGAAAAGGACGGCAGACGAGTGCTAGCCGTAGTCTTAAACAGTCCTGACCGTTTCTGGGAGTCCCATGCACTTTTGAATTATGGCATTGATGAGTTTACCAATATTTCTTTATGTGAAGCAGGAGATATTATGACATATCTGCCCATTGACCCTTGGTTGGTAGGTATTGCTGCAGGTGATGGCGTTTTCACCGTACCGAAATATAAACTGAAAACACTAGAGACGGAATGGGTGTTTGCTGAACCCATGGAATTGCCTATTGCCAGCGGAGAGCCAGTGGGATATTTACTTGTCAAAGATGATAAGGGGAAAGTCTGGGGCCGTGTTGACATTTTATCCCAAGATAATATGAACGAAAAAATAAAAGGAATTTGGGGCTTTTTGGCGAAATTGAATATCGTTTAATGAGATTTGTGCAGTTCGTTAAACAATTTTTATTTTGCGAAAAAGATTGGAGCGATATCTGTGTTATATAAAGAAATTTTGCCAAACGGCGTCCGGGTAGTCGTACAGGAAATGCCAGGTGTGCCTTCCGTATCGGTAGGTATTTGGGCGGAAACTGGTTCTGCCCATGAAACGCCTGCCCTAAATGGGGTATCCCACTTTTTAGAGCACATGCTTTTTAAGGGTACGAAAAATCGAAATGCTAAGGAAATCGCCAATGCCCTAGAGTCGGTAGGTGGGCAAATGAATGCTTTCACCACCAAAGAATACACTTGCTTTTATGCCAAAACTTTGAAAGAACATCTTTCTCTTTCTATGGATGTGCTTTCGGATATGTATTTGAATTCTACTATTCCGGAAGAGGAATTTGTTAAGGAAAAGGGCGTTGTGCTGGAAGAAGTACGCATGTACGAGGATAGCCCAGACGATGTGGTATCTGACCAATATGCGGCTGCTATTTACGGGGAACATCCTTATGGTTGGCCTATTATTGGTACGGTAGAAACAGTATCCAGCCTGACTCGCGACCAAATGTATGCTTATTATAAAGAGCATTATGCGCCGGAACATACGGTTGTTTCCATTGCTGGTGATGTGGATAAAGAACAGGCTATCGAAATTGTAATGGAGTATTTAGGTAAGTTTCAAGGTGAGAAAAAGGCTATTCTTTTACCGGAAATTTCTATGCAGGCGGGCAACTGTTATAAGTATAAGGATATCGAACAAATGCATTTATGCTTAGGGGTACCAGGGCTTGCTGCGGCTGATGAGCGAACTTATACGTTATCAGTATTATCCGCTATCTTAAGCGGCGGTACCTGTTCCCGGCTTTTCCAGGCTGCGAGGGAAGAACGAGGCCTGACTTATACCATTTATTCTTACCATGCCGGTTACATCCATGGGGGAAGTTTCCTGATTTATACCTCGACCAATCCGCAAAATTTAGATGAAATGATTGGTGTTATTTTGCAGACTTTAAGAGATGTTTGCGTGGATAGTGTAACAGAGGAAGAAATGGTGCTAGCCAAAGAACAACTGCGCTGCGGTATGCTGATGTCCACAGAAAACTCTGCTAATGTCATGAGTAAACTGGGGAAAGGAGAAGTCGTGCTGGGTGAAGTATTGCCTATTAGCACGCTAATCGAAAAGGTAATGGCAGTTACCAAAGAGGATGTACAGCACTTAGCTCAAGAATTGTTCAGCGAAAAGAAATTTATGTTGTCTTTAGTAGGGCCAGAGGAACGGCAATATGATTTAGCGGCGATGTTTGAACAGCTGCTGCAAAAATAGTAAAATAGTAAAAATAGATAGTTCTCTGATATGAATAGAAAACCACCAAGATATTCTTATTCTTGGTGGTTTTTTTATTTATACGAAGGCGGTGAAATGAAGTTATGAAAGTGATTATTAAATAAGAGGGATTGTTTAATCAAGCTTATCTTTGATATCTTCCATGTTTTCTTTCCAGTCTTCTTTCTTATCTTCCCAATCTTCCTTCAGTTCATCAAATTCCTTTTTGATTTTATCTTTTTTCTGGGCGATTTTTTCTTTACGCTGGGCAGATTTTTCTTCTTTTAGTTGTTTTTTGAGTGTTTTTCGCATTTCCCATTGGATATTGGCTGCGTTTTCGATTTCATCCGCAATTTCAGCGGCGTCATAGCGCACAATTGTTGCCTGGTAAGGTGCAAGCAGTGTATTGAGCAGCGTTTCATCGGCTTCCTGGACAACTGCAATCAATGCGACTTCTCCTTCTACTAAGCTTGTACTGACATATTCCAGGAGAGAAGCGTCATGAATAGCGTCACAGGAGTCTACGGTACTGCCTAAGAGCACGCCCATACTGCCGCCTAAGAGTACGCCGATAGGACCGCCTAAAATCCCAACCATGCTGCCAAGGAGACCGCCTAATATGGTGTCATTGCTGGTTTTTACACCGCTATCAAAGCTCTCTCCGGCAGTGATTTGATTATTTTCCCTTTTTACTAAAACCATTTGGGAAATGGTATAGGTGGAGTTTGCATAATCTCTTTTTAAAGCTGAAAAAGCTTGGTAAGCCTCACTTTCTACCGGGAACATGGCGACAACAATATTTTCCATATAAATCCTTCCTTTCTTGCGCTTTCAATAAAAAGCACTTAAAACATGATACAATTCTTTTATAAAACAATTGTATCATAATGACACATATGATACAATTGTTTCATAGTAAATAAAACGAAGGTGGAAAATATGTATCATATCAAAGAAGACAAGCGGTGTCTCACTTCTGCACAACTGATCACAGAAGGATTGTCAGATTGTTTAATGGAAAAGGACTTTAATAAAATAACTGTTACTGATATCCAGAGAAAGACAGGGGTGAGCCGAGCAACCTTTTATCGCTTGTTTGACGATATGTCCGATATATTAGCTTTTCAGTGTGACCAATGCTTTGACCAAATCTATCAGACCTGTTTAAAAAATGGGGTTGTCAGTATTCCCATGTTATTAAATGAATTTCTGTTGTTTTGGATGGAACATATTCAACTTTTGGAAATCATTATGAAAATCAATCGTTCTGATATCTTTTTTTCTTGTCATATGCGCCATTTTGAACAGCTGCGGCAATGTGCGTCAAAGCTAGAAGAGCAAGATTATTTAGATGAGTATTATGTGGCGATTTCCAGCGGTATGATGATTAGTGTGTTGGTGACTTGGCTCAAAAGGGGCAAGCAAGAGACGGCAGAGGAAATTCGCGGCATTTTACGGATATTCCTCAAAAGTCTTTTAAACCATCACGGAAAGTTTGACATTTCTAAAGATTTTTTTGCATTGAGAGAGTAATTAATGCGACAATATTTACCATTTCTCTTTCTTAAAAAATGGGATAAAGCAATGCCGGTCTTCATAAAATGAAATAGCTACAGAAGATGGTATTTGCAGCAGTAAAAGTAAATAAATGAGAAACAGGTGAGTATATGCGTTTAAGTGAGTTTGTGGGAAAAAAGATTATTAATTTATCAGATGGTGATATTTTAGGTACGGTGGGAGACTCTGACTTGATGATTGATGCAGAAGACGGGACCATTCAATCTTTGCTTATTCCTTATCGAGGGGGGAACCGTTTACTTACGAGAGGTGAGAAAAAGGAAATAGCCATTCCTTGGCAGTCCATTCGCAAAATCGGTGCTGAGGTGTTGGTGGTAGAGGTAAACGATTTATACCGGGAGCGGGCTTGGTAACTTTGAATAAGGCTATGTCATAATAAAAAGAAGCCTCTTTGTGAGGCTTCTTTTTATTTATTTTTTTGTAGCCAGAAATCTTTTATCTCTTTGGTAGCTTTTGTAATATCTGGCGCAGCAATGATACCAGAGACGATAGCAGCGCCGGCAATGGGCATGTATAAAAATTGTGGCAGTGTTTGTTGGTTGATACCGCCGATGATGACTACAGGGATGTGTACAGTATCTAGGATTTCTTTTAGTGTCTTCATTGAGGTTATTCTGGCATCTGGTTTGGTTTGGTTGGCAAACATCGCACCGACGCCCAGATAGTCGGCACCATCTTTTTCAGCCTGGACAGCTTCTTCTAGTGTTGCAGCAGAAACGCCTAGGATTTTATCTGGACCAATTATTGCACGGACCGTTGCAGCCGGTAAATCCTTTTGACCTACATGAACACCGTCTGCATCTATCGCCAGAGCAATATCTATCCGGTCATTGATGAGCAAGGGTACTTGATATTTTTCTGTGATGGCTTTTACTTCCAGTGCTGTTTTATAAAACGCTAATGAGGAACAATGTTTTTCTCTTAGCTGTACGATGGTGCAGCCGCCTAAAATGCTTTGTTCTACGGCTTCTGCTAGGGTGGCGGTAGACATTAAATCTCTATCAGTGACCAGGTAAACGCGATAGTCAATCAATTTCTTCTTTTGCTTTGTCATTTTGGTTCCTTCTTACTTGATGGTGATATTTGCATATTGGGTAAAATGGTCAGGAGACATTTTGCTGATGGCGTCAATCAGTGCTATATGAAAGCTGCCTGTGCCTAAATGCCCGGCCTGTTTATGGGCAATCTCTCCTGCAATGCTAGTAGTGAGAATGCCTGCAATGGCCGCCAAAAAATAATCTGTTGTCGCACCGCAGTAAGAACCAACCAGAGAAGATGTAAGACACCCTGTACCGGTAACGGAAGAGAGCATGGGGTGTCCGTTATGCAGTAATACAGTCTTACTTCCATCTGTAATGATATCTGTCTTACCAGTGATGGCAACGATACATTGTAGCTCTCCGCTAAGTTTTTTAGCCATGGCAATGGTATCTTCTAGGGAGAAGGAGATATCGGCCTCTCCAGCATCTACCCCTTTTGCTTTTGCAGAAATTCCAGCGATAAATTTCATTTCTGAAATATTACCGCGGATAACAGCTGGTTTTATTTCTGATAAAATCCTTTGGGTCGTGGTATTGCGGAGAGCAGAAGCACCAGCGCCTACTGGGTCGAAGACCACTGGTACGCCTGCAGCGTTGGCTCGTTTTCCAGCTTCCAGCATAGAAGAAATAGAACGGCTGTTCAAAGTACCGATGTTGATAACCAGAGCGGAAGCTATGGCTGCTATATCTCCTGCTTCTGCTATATCATCTGCCATGATGGGAGAAGCGCCGATAGCTAGGGTTGCGTTGGCACAGTCATTGACGGTGACATAATTAGTCAGATGATGTATCAAAGGTTTCTTTGTGTGTAACGCATCAAGGAGGCGGCCTAATTGTTGGAGGATAGTTACTTTGTTTTGTTCTTCCATGGTTTTATTCGCTTTCTATTTTTTTACTTTTTTTATTTCGTTGATTTCCTGTTGGATGATTTCAACTTTTTCACCGTTAAGGATACGGTTAGTGGTGCGCAGGGCGCACATTTTACCGCACATGGAACAGCTATGCCGATCAGAGGGGGGCACTTCTTCATAATATTTTCGTGCTTTTTCTCCATCTAATGCCAGGGCAAACTGAGTCTCCCAGTCGAAGTTTCTTCTTGCTTCACTCATTTTATCGTCTATATCTCTCGCGTGAGGGATGCCTTTGGCAATGTCGGCAGCGTGGGCTGCGATTTTTGTAGCGATGATGCCTTCTTTTACATCGTCTGCATTAGGCAGTCGCAAATGCTCAGCAGGGGTCACATAGCAGAGAAAATCTGCACCGTTGACAGCAGCAATGGCACCACCGATTGCGGCAGTAATATGGTCATAACCAGGGGCGATATCCGTAACCACAGGACCTAACACATAAAAGGGCGCGCCATGGCATAGCTTTTTCTCCATGGTCATATTAGCGGCGATTTCATTTAAGGCCATATGGCCGGGGCCTTCTATCATTACCTGTACATTTTTTTCCCAAGCTCGTTTGGTAAGATTGCCTAGTTCGATGAGCTCGCAAATCTGTCCGGCATCTGTGGCGTCCTTGAGACTGCCAGGTCGCATAGCGTCGCCTAAACTAATGGTTACATCATATTCATAAAGGATATCAAGCACTTGGTCATAGTATTCATAGAAAGGGTTTTCGTTCCCGGTCATTTCCATCCAGGCAAAGAGAAGAGAGCCGCCACGGGAAACAATATTCATGAGACGGGGACTTCTCTTAAATGCTTCTATTGTACGCCGATTGATACCGGCGTGAATGGTAACAAAGTCTACCCCTTGTTGGGCATGGCGTTCCACTACATCTAAGAAATCTTGGGCAGTAATCTCAAATAAATCTTTTTCTAGATAACCAATGGCGTCATAAATGGGCACTGTACCAATCATAGCAGGGGAGTGGGCGATAAGCCGTTCTCGGAATTCTTGAGTTTTGCCATAGTTACTTAAATCCATGATGGCCTCGGCTCCGTAACGGAGAGATACGGCTACTTTTTCCATTTCCTTTTGGTAGTCGGCCGCATCCCCGGAAACACCTAAGTTTACATTGATTTTTGTTTTTAGTCCGGCACCTATTCCATGGGGATGCAGGGCTTTGTGATTGATATTGGCAGGAATGACAATTTGTCCTTGGGCGATTTTTTCTATGATATATTCTGGGGCATAGCCTTCCTCTTGGGCTACCTGCAGCATTTCTTTGGTAATAATTCCTTTTTTTGCTGCTTCCATTTGGGTTTTATAGCGAATAATTTTCATGGTAAAAAGACTCCTTTATTTGGCTGTTTTGCGGATAGCCTCTGGCAGGCCCTTTTGGTATAGGTCGTAGAAGTGGTGGGTGGGACCGCAGCCTTTGCCGAGAGATAAGCTATGGCGGATAGCGGTAGTTACATATTCCTTACTATTGGCAATAGCTGTTTCTATATCAAAACCTAAAGCGAGATTAGCAGCAATAGCAGAGGAGTAGGTGCAGCCGGTGCCATGAGTATTTTTGGTATGAATGCGCTCTGCATCGTAATAGGAGAATGTTTTGCCATCAAAGAATACATCAGTAGCGGCGCCTGTAGCATGTCCACCTTTTACTAGGACGCCTTTGCAGCCCATGGCATGGATTTTGGTTGCGGCCATTTCCATATCTTTTAGGGTTGTAATCGTCATACCAGTGATTTTTTCTGCTTCTGGAATATTAGGGGTCAGGACGGTGGCCAGCGGGATAACCGTCTTGATTAGGGTATCAATAGAGCTTGGGTCCATTAGCGGACAGCCATTTTTGGCATACATCACAGGGTCGATGATGACATGTTTTGGTTGATACTGTTTTAATTTTTCAGCAACTGTTTCCATGCAGATAGGGGAGGAGAGCATGCCTACCTTTACAGCATCTGCTGGAATATCGGTGAATACAGCGTCGATTTGGTCAGCGATGATATTAGGTGGGATATCGTGGATAGAAATAACTTTGGCCGTATTTTCGGCAACAACGGAAACGATGGCGCTCATGCCAAAGACGCCATGAGCGGAAAAGGTTTTCAGGTCTGCTTGGACGCCGGCGCCGCCGCTACAGTCGGAGCCTGCAATGGTAAGAGCTGTTTGCATATACATCAATCCTTTCTTAGATAAATAAATTAGATAAATAAAAGATTTTCATAAATAAAAGGCTTTCTTAGTGTATCCTAAGAAAGCCCTTTCACACGCAATTGATTTCATCTATTTTTCGTGTCATTTGCTTCCCTACGATAGTCTTAACTAACAGGTTCAAAGGGTCAGGTTTTAACCTTCTCAACTTTAGCCCTAGGGCTTTTAGTCCCCCCACAAATTTAGTTTATTTTACCATGAAGATTTCCACTGGTCAATGAAAAGAGGCGTGTTTTAAGAGATTTTCTTATCATTTGGCAGGAATTTTCTTGTTTGCGCGGAATAATTTTCCTATTATGAAAAAGAGGAGTGTTCGTGTTGGTAAACAATCAAATAAAAATATTGATGAATGGCATTTGTGGCAAAATGGGAAAGGCTATGACGGCAGGGCTGATTAATGAAGCGGATATGCAGATTGTTGGTGGGGTGGATATAAAAGGCGGTGCTGATATTGGTGCTCTTTGCGGTCTGGAGCCAAATGGTATTTTAGTAGAAACTGACTTGGCGGTTGCTATTGAAAATAAACATCCTGATGTGGTAGTAGACTTTACCAATCCGCAAGTAGTCATGAAAAATATCCGCACTGCTCTAGAGTTGAGAACTCCGATTATTGTAGGTTCTACTGGGATTACCGAAGATGATTTAACGACAATAGAAGCACTATCTAATCAATACGATACCCAAGTATTTATTGCACCAAACTTTGCTTTAGGTGCCATTCTCATGATGCGGTTTGCACAAGAGGCTGCAGCATATTTTCCTCATGTAGAAGTGATAGAACGACATCATGACCAAAAGCTAGACGCGCCTTCTGGCACAGCTATCAAAACTATGGAAATGATGAGTACAAACCGTGGTGTTTTTGCGCAAGGGGCGGCCAATGAGTTTGAAAAGATTAATGGCAGCCGCGGCGGTGATTTTCAAGGAATGCGGGTGCATAGTGTGCGTTTGCCTGGTTATGTAGCGACGCAAGAAGTAGTTTTTGGCGGATTAGGGCAAATCCTTACCATTAAGCATGATGCCATATCCAGAGAAACTTATTTACCTGGATTAATATTATCTTTGCGGAAAATTAAGGAGTTACAAGGGTTAGTTTATGGCTTAGAAAAGATTATGTAAAAGTCGTAATTCATTTAAGAAAATCAATCATCCACTATCTCAGCATAAATAATTTGTCCTGAGAAATAGTGGATGATTTTTTTATTCATCAGATACTACCACGGATTATGCCACGCTGAGCCTAGGCATTACTGAGTACTTCTGACAGAAAAGTATGTAATTGTCGGTAGTATATTGTGCTATAGAGTATCGGAGGGATATTTACTGCCTTTGCCAGCGGGAAAAGTAATTGCCGGAAGCAGAGAGTAATGTTTTCGTAGAACGTGGCATAATCCTCTCCCTGCTGCTCTCCATGGTTCCCCCTATCCCACAGGCGGCATGGGCGGCGCCAAGCAGTACCAATAGTGCGCCGGCGTTAAATCTGGCATTGGCCAGCAATGTGAAGTACCAGCTGGAAAACGGCAAGACGTACACATTAAGTGCGGCTAGCGTTTCCAACACAGTTATTGAAGTGGCTAGTGGTAGAACGGCGACAGTGGTAGTGCCGAAGAATGTTGCTGTTACCATTGACGACTACAATAACGGCTGTAGTCCTATCTCTCTTTTGGGCAGTGGGAAACTGACCTTAGTGGTGGATGGGACTTTAACTGTGACTGGCGGTGCGGCAACAAATGGTACAGGTCATCCGATTAATAACGCAGACCGGGAAATCAATAAAGGGAAAGGTGGCTATGCCGGGATTTCGGTTCCTGTTGGCACCTCATTGACTGTTCGAGGCAGCGGCACCTTGCTTGCGCGTGGTGGTGACGCTGGAAATGGCGGCGAACAAATCCGAGACCCATATGGTACAAATACCGACTGTGGCGGCGGTGGCGGTGGCGGCGCCGGTGCCGGCATTGGTGGTAACGGTGGCGACGGGGGTTCTTATGGTACTACAGTTGGCCGACCAGGGATAGGTGCTGGTACGATAGCCATTTATGAAACGGTAAAAGTAACTGCTTATGGCGGCGGCGGCGGTTCTGGTAATCCTGCAACGAATGCAACTTCTGGTGGCGGTGCCGGTGGGTATCCTGCAGCTGGTATTGGTGGTGGCGGTAGTGGCGGTGGTAATGGGACTTCTGGTAATGGTGGTGGCGGTTTCTCCGGGGGCGGTGGGGAAGATGCCAATTACCAAGGGGTAAATAGTGGTAAAGGCGGTACCAATGGTGCCGGCGGTAAGGGGGGTATGCAATCTGCTGGCGGAAATGGCTCTATGGGAATAGGTGGTGGTGGTTATTATAGTAGGGGTACTGGCAGAAATACTACAGCTTTGACTGGTGGTATAATTGCCGGTGGTGCTGGTGGTTATGATGGTTCTGATGCGAATGTTGGTAGTAATGGTGGGGCAGGTGGTACTGTATATCTGGGGAATAAAGCTGCTCTAACTGTTGCTAACGGCAGTCTTATTTCTACGACAAAGCAAAAATGGGGACAAAGTCCAACATTTATTTATAGGCAATATGGTTATGAAACAGCAGCAATTCGTGGAGCAACGGCCCTAACAAGTGTTAACACTAGTTCGGAGTCTACTTTTTTGAGTTCTTTAGCTAGTATTGCTAAAAAGGATAATGGCATTTCTAAAAAGGGGGTTGGTTCCGGGGCAGGTTATACAGAAAGCTCTAATGGTTCCTTTACCATCCAAAAGGTTCCGGAACGGGTGGGATGATGCCACGATGTACATGGGCACTACCGAGTACTTCCGGCAGAGAGGAAAGTAATTAGCGGGAGTAGATAAAATGTTTTTGTAACAGTGGCAATACTTTGTCATGCTGAGGAGCATAGCGACGAAGCATCCTAAAGATCCTTCGTTGCGTTTTACTCCACTCAGGATGACAGATTGCGCCACGCTGTACCTGAGCCCTACTAAGTACTTTTGACAGAGGATAGGTAATTGTCGGAAGTAGGAAATAATGCTTCCGTAATCTGTGGCAGTATCTGGAAGTGGGGAGTGGTGTTTTCGTAAAAAGCATCATAATCTGTAGCTGTTACACTCAGCCTCTCCCTGCTGCTCTCCATGGTTCCCCCTATCCCACAGGCGGCATGGGCGGCGCCAAGCAGTACTATTGTGACATTGCCGTCAGGCAATGCTTCCAACATTAGCAAGCTGACGCTGGGCAGCGACACCTATCAGCTAACCTCGACGGGAACTGTGAAATATGCACAAATCATCGTGCCCAATGGCGTTAATGCCGTTTTGTATGTTCCGGGTAGTTTAACGATTGACAATGCACAGAACACGCGGTCCTATACGGCTAGCGAAGATAGGGGTATTTCTGCCATTGATATCCAAGGTAACGGCAGTTTGGTGCTGTATGTGCAGGATACGATGAAGCTGTATGGCAGTGCTGCAGGTAATGGGGAAAATGCTCGACCAACTTACATTTCTAATGGTGGTCCAGGGGGGAAAGCAGCAATTTCTGTTCCTTCTGGGGCAATTCTGACTTTGCGCGGCAATGGTACCCTTTATGCCTATGGTGGTGCTGCCGGTGATGGTGGTAGTGCTGGTGAAATAGGCTCGGCTAATCAAGCAGGCGCAGCAGGCGGTGGTGCCGGCGCCGGTATTGGTGGGAATGGTGGTAAAGGTGGCCATGGCGTTCTGGATAGCAGTGCTCCAAATTCTATTGGGGAAGATGGCGGTGCTGGTATTTCTGCCGGGACCATTAATGTGTATGATACCGTGAAGGTATATGCCTATGGCGGTACTGGCGGTAGCGGTGGCCAGCCGGTTTTGAATAAAGGTACTGGCGAGATTAAGTCTACCTCTGGTTCTGGCGGTGGTGGTGGGTATCCAGCTGCTGGGGTTGGCGGCGGTGGCGGCGGCGCCGGTGGTGCTGACCATGGTAATGGCGGCGGTGGTTTCTCTGGTGGTGCAGGACAGCAAATATATGTTCGTGATGCCATAAACGGGCAAGGGGGTCCTGCACAAGAGTTTTCTGGTGGTGGCGGTTATTTTAGCAAAGGTGATACCGGTTCCTATGCGGCAGGGACTGCAGATGAGATGTTTGGGGGTGCCATTGGTGGTGGTAAGGTTGACACTGTAAATTGGCAAACTCATTCTGGGCAAGGCGGTAATGCTGGCTCTGGTGGTACTGTGAAAGTGGCTAATCTGGCCAAACTCTATGCTTACAACGGCAGCAGTACCACTACCAGTAAGAACAACTGGGGACAAAACCAGACGCCTATCTACTGGCAAAACGGCTATTCTTTAGTGAGCGCCCGTAGTGCAGGCAATGTAATTAATAAAGCTGGTGTGGAAACAGCAGCTCACTTTAATGCAGATCGAAAATTGACCTACTACAATGAAATTACCAAAAACAACTTGGGGGTTGGTTCTGGTGCTGGGTTTATAGAAAGCCACAATGGTTCCTTTACCACCCAAAAGGTTCCGGAACGGGTGGCTTTGGCTACGCTGTGCGAGAGAAATATTGAGTACTTCTGACAGTGGGGATAGTAATTGTCGGAAGTAAAAAGTTTTCTTGTTTAAAATAGTGCAACAATGGGCAATATAGCTGGTAAGATAACTGAATTTATGATAAGATAATTCCAAAGAAAGGAGTGTAAAGGCTATGTGGGAAACATCTGAAAAATCTTATATTTGCATTGACCTAAAAAGCTTTTATGCTTCTGTGGAATGTATTGAGCGAAAACTGGATCCGCTCAATGTTAATTTAGTGGTAGCCGATGAAAGTAGAACAGCAAAGACAATTTGCCTTTCTGTTTCTCCCGCATTAAAATCCTATGGTATTCCTGGCCGTCCTCGGTTATTTGAAGTGGTGGAGAAGGTGCGGCAATTGAATGCCGAACGAAAACGACAAGTACCGGGACATCGTTTTTCTGGCGAGTCTTATTTCAGGGATGAGTTGGCTGCCAATAAAAATTTAAGCTTATCTTATATTGTAGCCAAGCCTAGGATGGCGCTGTATATAGAATATAGTACGAGGATATATCAGATTTACCTAAAATATATTGCCCCTGAGGATATTCAGGTTTACTCGATTGATGAGGTTTTTATTGATTGTACAGCCTATCTAAAAGCTTATGGCAAGACACCCCGTGAGCTAGCAAGCGCTATCATCAATGATATCTTTCAAACGACGGGAATTACAGCAACTGCTGGCGTTGGTACTAATTTATATTTGGCAAAGGTTGCCATGGATATTGTGGCCAAGCACAAAGAACCTGATAAAAATGGTGCTCGTATTGCAGAGCTGGATGAGTTGACTTACCGTCGTCTTTTGTGGAGCCATCGTCCTCTCACAGACTTTTGGCGCATCGGCAAAGGCTATGCTCAAAAGCTAGAGGACCATGGTCTGTATACGATGGGAGATATTGCTCGTTGTTCTTTAGGAAAGCCGGGAGACAAATATAACGAGGATTTACTCTACGGATTGTTTGGCGTTAATGCAGAGTTGCTTATCGACCATGCTTGGGGCTGGGAGCCATGTACCATTGCAGATATCAAAGCTTATAAACCGGCTTCTAGCAGCACTGGCGGCGGGCAAGTATTGCCGTATCCTTATGACTATGAAAAGACCAAACTGGTTGTAAAAGAAATGGTGGATATGCTGGCCTTGAATTTAGTAGAAAAACAACTAGTTACCAATCAGATTGTCTTAACCATTGGTTATGACAAGGAAAATCTAGGGTCTGGTCAGCAAGGATGTGCCTATGATGGGGAAATCACGCTGGACCGCTATGGAAGAAAAACACCCAAACACAGTCATGGCACGGTCAATCTAGACAAATATTCTTCTTCTGAAAAAGTAATTTTACAAGCAGTGCTACAGCTATATGAAGAAATTATCAATAAAAAGTTATTGGTGCGTCGTATCTATATCACGGCTAATCATGTTATTCCAGAAGAGGAAATAAACAATTTGCCACCTGTTATGGAACAACTGGATTTGTTTACAGATTATGAGGCACTGGCTAAACAACAGACAATGGAACAACAAGCGCTGGAAAAAGAACGGAAAATCCAAGAAGCTGTGATTGGCATCAAAAAGCAATATGGGAAAAATGCCATTATCAAGGGAATGAATATGCAGGAGGGGGCTACTGCCCGCACGCGAAATAAACAAATCGGCGGGCACAAAGCCTAGAGAATATGATGAACCAAGAAAAAGAAATCAGCCTATACGAAGATATGATTAACTTACCCCATCCTATCTCAACAAAACATCCGCAAATGGCTATGCACGATAGAGCAGCGCAATTTTCTCCCTTTGCTGCTTTATCTGGTTATGAAGAGGCAGTAGCAGAGACTGGGCGTTATACGGAGGGACGCATCGCTCTTGGTGATGAAGAAATCACTATACTAAATCAGCAAATCAACCATTTGCAAGAGGGCATAACAGGACGACCCCAGGTATGTATTACCTATTTCCTTCCAGATAAGCGCAAAAGTGGTGGGTCCTATGTGACCCAGGAATTGACGGTGAAAAAGATAGACCGATATGAAAAAGTACTGATAGGATCAGCAGGGGAAGTAATACCCTTTGCAGACATCTTAACGATAGAGGAGAAAAAAGAGAGCTAATAAGATAGCTCTCTTTTTATTCGGCAGGATAAATCTCATAATCGTCAGGATTAAAACCGGAAAAATCTGGGATTGTTTCATTATAGCCGCTGAAGGTGATGGTATACTTTCTTTCTGTTTCTCCGTCGTTGTCAGCATTGCAGATGTGATACTCTCCACTTGCCTGGTATAAGCGACCTTCTTTATCTAATACGACTGTGAAAACAGGAAGAGACTGGTAAGTAAAAAGGCTGCCATAGGGCTGGCTTTTTGCTATATCGGCATATAAATATTGATAATATTTTTCACAATCAAGGGTAAAGGAGATTTCTTCTCCGTTTGCTGTTATCTTGCTGGTCTGGCTGGCGATAGCGGCGGCAGGGAAGTCGTGGATATCCATGATTATGGTTCTAGCTGCAAAATCCTTTTGGTCTGTTTTTGATTGATAATAATTGGGCGTGCTATCGTCCAGGTCGTCCAGATAAAGGCAATTATCTTTGAAATAAGACATGGCATGGCTGGTATCTATTTGGGAAGGATAGATTTTCTCCGTTTCCAGGAAACTTTCCATTGTGAACATATCGCTCTGCGTGCCGCGGGCAAAATGGAGAATGCTGCGGCCGTTTACTCGTTGTCCGTTTCTATCATTAGGAGCGGTTACATCTTTTCCCGTAAGAGTTGTTGTCTCTATGCGTTCAATGGTAATGCTTTCTGTTTGCAGCAGATGTTCTCTAGCTGCAATGTAACGGTCATAGGGCGTTTCCTCTTGATTACAGGCAGTAAAAGCCAATAAAGCTAGCAAGAGAAAACAAGTAGACTGAAAAAACTTGTTCATAAAAAACTCCTCGTTTTTATTGTTATGCTTGTTTTTTGTTGCTGGAGATTTCTTCTGTTTCATTGGTTTCTGCTGTTTCTGCTGTTTCTTTGATGGTAGCTTCTTCTTCTACTTTGATTTCCCAGTGGATGAGGAAGGTGAGGGCCGCTCGTAATACAATGATAGCTCCTACTAAGAGAATTTCAGACATTTCTCGAATGATAACTGTTCTGAGGATTTCGCTGCCCAATTTGAACTCTAATCCTAGGGCCATACCTTTGGCGAGGTTTAAGCGGATTTTTGGGTTTTTCTGCACATAGTCTATGATGCCCCGGCAACCGGCAATGCCGATTACGATAATGCCCATAAACTCAAATAGGAGAATTAAAATATTGACGAATTGTCCTTGTAAACTGTGTAATACTTCCATCATCATGTCATCTTCTTTCTTTTCTTAAAGGGAGTTTAATTTAATATTGCCGTGCTAAATCCACTACATGGTGTAAAGGCTTGTCCTGTGCATAGTTTGCCAGGTTTTCCAGGAAAATATCAACAACTAGTTTGTTATTGAGGGGGAGACTTTCATCTCCAGAAGTATGGGGGGTAATGATGGTATGTGGGGAAGACCAAAGAGATGCACTCTGCGGCAGCGGCTCCATAGCTGTGACATCCAGCACGGCGCCGGCAATGGCGCCTGTTCTTAAGGCCTTTTCTAAGGCCGCTTCATCTAGGGCGGAGCCTCTGCCTACATTGACTACAATGGTGTTGGGGGATAAAGCGGCAATTCGTTTTCCATTTAAGATGTTGATGGTTTCATCTGTTTCCGGTAGGGCTAAGACTAAGATATCAATGTCTGTTAAGGCTTGGTCAATTTTTTCTGTCGTAAAAAGCTTATCGATGTAATCCGGACAGTCTTTTTTGCTTCTCTTTACACCTTGAACGGTGCAGCCTAGAGCCTTTAATCGTGAAGCAATATTTTGTCCTAAATCTCCCAGTCCAACTACGGTTGCTTTACTACCATAGATGGAGCGGATTTCTCCGGCAGATTGCCAGAGTCCTTTTGACTGGTGGTCCAGGTATTGAAGCATTTTTCGCATGAGCATAAGGATGCCGCAAACTACATATTCGGCAATGCTGATACCGTATGCACCAGAAGCATTTGTAAACTGTACGCCTGGGGCGAAAAGGCCTGGCGCAAGATAACGGTTTACACCGGCGAAGGAACACTGAAACCAGCGTAAATAGGGAAGTTGGGGCAGGTATTCTGGGGGGATAAGGCCGAAAAAGATTTCACAGTCTGCGATATCCATTGCTCGGAAATTATTCTCCTGTAAAAAGGTAACGCTGTAACCAAATCCGGCTGCAGCCATTTTAATTTGTTGTTGTAGTTTATCTTCCAGGGGTGTCATATTGACATAGATTTTCCCTGTTGTCTTTTCCCTGTTATCTGTCTGACTTGTTTTCTTTAGGGAGTCGCTAAAGGTTTTTAACTTTGTTTTGATTTCCGGAGAAAGCTCAGATATGGGCATGTTTGCAATAGCGGCTGTTAAGGTATATAAATGTACCAGACATACTTTTGGATAGCTTTCTTTTAACCGTAAAAAGCTATTTTTTGCGCCTTCTTTTACGAGTTTTTCAGCGGAGTCAATCCCAACGCTAGATAGTTTTTGCGCCATTTCTTTGCCTATATTTTTCATAGAAGTTAATGCGGTCATAATCTTCATCCTTTTCAAAATAGGTTCTTTCCCATTTTATCATGGATAAGCTTCTAATTCAATGTAAGACAGTCGTGGACAAAGAACCAAAAACATGGTATAAAAGAGATATTAATAAAGAAATTAAATAAGATTAGAAAGAAACTAGGTGCAGATATGTTTACAATCGGTTGCCATTTATCGACTTCAAAAGGGTATACCCATATGGGAAAAGAGGCTGTATCTATTGGCGGCAATACCTTTCAATTTTTCACAAGAAATCCTAGAGGCAGCAAAGCAAAGGATATCAAACAAAGTGATGTAGACGGCCTTCTTGGGATTATGGCAGAGCATGATTTTCCGGTGATTTTAGCTCATGCGCCATATACTTTAAATCCCTGTTCGGATAAACCGGAAACCAGAGAGTTTGCCTGGCAAGTGATGGCTGACGACTTACAGCGCATGGAATACACACCCCATAACCTGTATAACTTTCATCCCGGCAGTCATGTGGGACAAGGGGTAGAAACCGGTATTGGGCAGATTGCGGATTTATTAAATGGCATTTTAACCAAGGAACAAACTACTACCGTATTATTGGAAACCATGGCGGGGAAGGGTACGGAAATCGGCAGCACTTTTGCAGAGCTAGCCCAGATATTAGAGAAGGTAAATTTACAGGAAAAAATGGGTGTGTGCTTGGATACTTGTCATATCCATGATGGTGGTTATGATATTGTTAATGATTTAGATGGGGTATTGGAAGAATTTGACCATGTTATCGGTCTCAAATATCTGAAAGCCATCCATATTAATGACAGCATGAACCCTCTTGGCAGTCATAAAGACCGCCATGCCAAAATCGGTGAGGGATATATTGGAACGGAAGCTTTTGCGCGCATCATCAACCATCCAGCACTTTGTCATTTACCCTTCTTTTTAGAAACGCCTAACGAATTAGATGGGTATCAAGCTGAGATTGCCCTTTTGCGGGGTCTCTATCAGCAGGAAGGTTAGCGGTCGGATAGATGGGAAAAGAGACAATAAAAGAGCTGCTGTTATCTCAGGCAGATGAGAAATATCGTGCTTTTCATTTGAAGTTAGTGCCGGGACTCTCTTTACCGATGATAGGCGTAAGGTTACCGGCTTTACGGAAGATAGCAAAAGAAATCAGCAAGAAATCCCTAGAAGAAATACTTGCCTTTTTAAATAGCAAGGGGCAGTATTATGAAGAGGTCATGTTGCAAGGATTGGTTATTGGCTATATGAAATGTACCCCAGCGGAACGGCTTACACTTATCCGGGAATTTGTGTCCAAAATAGATAACTGGGCTGTCTGTGATTGCTTTTGCAGCGGTTTAAAATTTACAGAAAAAAATAAAGAGCTTGTATTTGATTTTTTAACAGATTATTTTCAAAGTGAGGCAGAATATGACCAGCGCTTTGCCTATGTGATGGCTATGGATTATTTTTTAGAGCCTCCTTATCTAGCACAAGTATTTGCCCGGATTGACGGGAAGGTTCTAAATGGATATTACAGCCAGATGGCGGTGGCGTGGTGCCTCTCTATTGCCTATATTAAGGCACCTCAGGAAACGGTGGCCTTCTTAAAAAGTGCAACGCTGGATGACTTTACTTATGAAAAGAGTCTGCAGAAAATCAGAGAGTCCCTGCGGGTATCTCCAGCAGAAAAAGAGAAAATCAAAGCAATGAGCAGAAAACAAAAAAGAGAGGACTAGCCTCTCTTTTTCTTTTGGGTTTTAACTGGAATTAGGATACTTCTTCTTGTTGGGCTTGTTTTTTTAACTCATGTAACACTTTAACGGCAATGGGAAGTGCTACACAAAAGGTAATGCTGTCAGCAATTGGTTGGCTGAGTTGTACACCCAGCATATCTAGGTAATGGGGTAAAATCAAGATAACGGGTAAGAAGAATAATCCTTGACGAGATAGTGCCAGTAGAGACGCTTCCTTATTTTTGCCGATGGTTTGCAGTAGCATATTTGCCATGACCACCAGGCTCATAAAGGGGAAAGTCAGGCATTGGGCCCGCAGAGCAAAGCTACCCATTTCGATGACAGTAAGGTCTTCGGCACGGAATAGCCGCATAATATCTGGTGCGAATATAAAGCCTAGTAGGGAGAGCACCAGTAACATAACGGCGGCTACTTTCAGGCAGAACCAAAAGGCCTCTAGTACCCGGCTATATTTCTTTGCTCCGTAATTAAAGCCGCAAACAGGCTGGAAGCCTTGGCCAAAGCCAAGGAGGGCGGAAAGGGCAAACATGAACATTTTTGTGACGATGGTCATGGCGGCAATGGCGGGGTCGCCAAAGGGTTTTGCGCCATGATTTAAACAAATCGTGGCAATACTACTTAACGATTGACGGTAAAAGGAAGGGACGCCGCCTCGTAAAATAGTGCTGTAGATGGTCTTATCAAAAGTGAAATTATGGAGGCGGATAGGGATAGTGCCGTGCTTTTGACACTGGATGAGCAAAATAGTGAAGCTAACAAGCTGACTAAGGACGGTCGCAAGGGCAGCTCCTTTGATGCCCATATCCAGCTGGAAAATAAAAATAGGGTCTAATAGGATGTTTAAGATGCCGCCGGTACCAATGCCTAACATGGCATAAAATGCATTGCCCTGGAAACGAAGAATATTGTTGAGTACAAAGGCGGCTGCCATATAGGGGGCCGCAAGAAGAATATAAAAAGCATAATCTTTGGCATAGGGTAAAATGGTTTCTGTGGCGCCAAGGAGTAAGATTAAAGGTTCTAGGCAGAGGATCCCGCAAAGGGTAAGAAAGAACCCTGCGAGACACGCCGTGAAAAAACCGGTAGCAGCTACTTTTTCTGCAGCAGATTGATTTTTTTCACCTAAAAGGCGGGAGATGTAATTCCCGGACCCCATACCTAGTGTGAAGCCAATAGCTTGGATAATCGCCATAAGAGAGAAGACAACCCCTACTGCGCCAGTAGCACTGGTGCCGCCTAAAGAAATTTTTCCTACGAAAAAAGTATCGGCTAAATTATAAACAGCAGTAATCAGCATGCTGATGACAGTGGGCACGGCAAGTGTGGTAACAAGACGAGGAATGGGCGTTTCTGTCATTTGGGTATAGCGTTCTTCTGCTGTTAATACTTTATGCATAGCGTTTACTCCTTTGCAATCGTCTTTATGTTTATTATACACCAAATCTATGCAGGGGCGGCAGAAAATTTCTTTTTGACATGGTTGGCCTGGTTGGCATGGAATGTCTTTTTTTGCATAAAAATAGCAGCAGAGATATGTAAGTAGGAGCGTTGATAGGATATGGTCTTAAATCAGGAAATAAAAAAAGAAATCTTTCGGGAATATGATATTCGCGGTAATGTAGCAAAGGGGGAACTGACTCCAGCCATTATTGAACGGATAGCTTTTGCCTACGGATATTTTTTACAAGAAAATCAGATTACTCGAGCCGTACTGGGCTATGATAATCGTCCTTGTTCAGAGGATTTTGCAGCGGCAGCAGCAGCAGGACTCTCTGCTGCGGGGATTGCTGTCTTTCAGATTGGTCTTACGACGACGCCGGCTGTTTATTTTAGTCAATATTTATTGCGATGTCCTGGTGCCATGATGATTACCGCTAGTCACAATCCCTCTGATTGGTCAGGGCTTAAGCTTGCCAAAGGATACTCTGCAACGCTGGAACCAAATGATGTCCAGCGCCTTTATGAACTGCTGAATATTTCTGGTGGGGCGTCTCTTGCTCCCGGCATTGTCAAAGAAGCGAATACCAGAGAGGCCTATCTAGGCGAAATCGTCAAAAGGGTGGGGGTGCAGCGGGGGCATAAAGAACCGCTGCGTGTAGTGATAGACTGCGGCAATGGAGGTACGGGACTTTTTGCCTGGGAGTTATTTGAGATGCTAGGGTATCGGGTATTTCAGCTTAATTGCGACCCAGATATGGATTATCCTCATTATTTCCCAAATCCTTCTTTAGCAGAGGCAAGGAAGCGGTTGCGGGAGATGGTAATCCATCCTTATATAAAGGCGGATATTGGTTTATCATTTGATGGTGACGGCGACCGTTTAGGAGTGATAGATGGCAATGGCAACGATGTATGGAGTGACAAAGTATTAATGGTTCTGGCAAAGGAAGTATTAGAAAAATATCGGGGCGGAAAAATCGTCTTTGATGTGAAATGTACGAATGCTTTACCAGAATACATTGCCCAGTTAGGTGGTAAGCCTATTATGTGGAAAACAGGACACTCTTATATCAAAGCCAAACTTCATGCTGAAAAAGCGGTGCTGGCTGGGGAGCGGAGCGGTCATATTTTCTATGGAAAAGAAGAATATTTCGGTTTTGACGACGCTCTTTTTGCAGGGGTAAAGCTGCTCTCTATTCTACAAAAAGAGGGTAAATCTATCACGGAATTATTAGGAGCAATGCCCCAATATGTTACATCTCCTGAAATCAAAGTTCATTGCAGCGATACCGAGAAATATGGAGTTATGGAGAAAATTACAGAGGAGCTGCAAAATCGTTTTGGCGGGGACGCTGTTTGTACGATTAATGGTGCACGCGTGTCTATGGAGCGGGGTTGGGGTCTAGTGAGAGCCTCTTCCAATTTACCGGAGTTGGTGCTTATCTTTGAAGGGAAGACAAGGGAAGATATGGATAACATTAAAGATATTTTTCGAGAAGTCTTATCCCATTATTCCCAAATAGATAGCGTCTGGGAAAATGAATAAACAAAAAAGGACCGAGAAAGTTTTCTCGGTCCTTTTTATGGATTTTTGTTATTCTAGGGTTTCTACTGTACCTATAAAGATAGGTAAGTTTGCCTTGGTGTCAATAATCATATAAAGGAATGGGCGGTCTAGGTAAACACTTTTTTGTTCTATCATTGCAGCCTTTTCCATTATTTCTACTGCGGTAGCTGCGCCTGCTTTGGTGCCTGCTTCATCTACGGCGATATGGGTTTTGTGGAGGACACGACTAATGGCTAAATTACCGTCTGCACTTCCCAGTGCGGAGAAGTCTGCTCTGTCTTCATCGAAAGCGTCTTTCATGCCCAGGGCTACCAGAATATTGCTCATTTCCACATCATAGTCGGCGGTGAATTTGGGAAGAGATGTTTTGATGAGCTCATCGCTGGCATTTGTAAGAATTGTTTGGAGCTTTTCGCCGGTAAGGGTATTGATATACTCGTGTAGTTTTACGTCTCTGTTAGGGAGCAGTACGGCAAAAGCATAGTTTTTCCCGTCGTAATATTTCACATAACCGGTGGCGTTTTCGTCTTCTAAGTAGGTATATTCTTCGCTATACATCATTTTCGATTTCTGTTCGGTGCCATTTTCGGTGGTGAAGACGCCGTCGTGAATATCGCTTTCATGGTAGACCTGTTCCCATTTGCCGTCAAAGGCAAGGGCATTGACCAGATACATAATGGCGTTTTCAGGGATATTGTCTAAAATGTTTTCAATCATACCGTCGGTCTGATTTTTTACCCAACCGTTAATAGTCTTGCAGGTTGCGTCGTTAAAGGGGGCTTTGTAGATTTCTGCGCCGTACCATTCGCCGTTGGTTTTCAGGAAATCTTCGTTGACGGTGAAATCCTCATCATCTTTGAACCAAATTGCGTTAGCAAGGGAAAGTTTGCCCTTTTCATCGGCAGGAAGGCCGCCAATGTAGGCGGAAAGATAACCGTTTAATTCTCCCACTGATAGTCCGAACACCTCTTCCATTTGGCTTTTGGTATCTCCCGCTGCACCATTTGCAGTCATGCCTAATGCGCTCATGATGGAGAGAGGAGAGATTAAAGTATTTTTCGGTGGCTGTGATGAACTATCCAAATCTTCGTGGAAGATAGTTTGTTGCAGGAGCTTTACACCAAAGTCAGAAAGGGCAGTAACCGGTTTTTCTTCTGTAATATCAACAGGAGGATGACTGTGACTGCTGCTATCGGTGATATTTTCCATGAGATTTACTGAAATACCTGATGGATGTCCATCATCCTCTTGCGGATTTGGTGTTTTTTCTCCGCAACCTGCCATAGCAAGGGGAAGAGATAAGGCTAGCCCTAAGCAAAGCAATTTATGCTTTTGTTTCATCATAAAGTATCAAATCCTTTCTTGGTTAAAAATAATTACTTCTTTTCCTGATAGACGAAAGAGGTGGAAAATTTGTTCCAGTCATAAGTTAAGGATATTGGAAAAAACAGGCTATTGTTTTCGGAAACATATAGGTTACGCTATGCAATTGGATAATAAAATATTTTGAAAATACAAATAATTTTCTATTGACAGGAGCGGTTGTTCGTATTATTATTTTTTTATGCAAAATGCGATGTAAGAGGCTGCATAAAACAAATTTCTTTGGAGGTGCCATATGGAACAGTTGTGGAGGAAAACATTAGGGGATTTGCTAGATGAAATGGCTGAAAGATTTCCCGACCATGATGCTGTTATTTATACGGATAGACCATTCCGTAAAAGCTATCAGGAGTTTCGTGATTTATGCGATGTGGTAGCCAGAGGGTTATTAGCCATGGGCATCAAGAAGGGGGACCATGTGGCCATGTGGGCTACTAACTACCCAGAATGGATATTGACCATGTTTGCTACTGCCAAAATCGGTGCAGTACTGGTTACGGTAAATACCAACTATAAAGTATTTGAATTACAATATTTGCTACAGCAAAGCGACGCTAAAGCGTTGGTGATGATAGACGGCTTTAAAGACAGCAATTATGTAGATATTATTCAGGAGCTTTGTCCGGAGCTTTCTCAGTGTGCACCGGGAAATCTAGATAGTGAAACACTGCCTATGTTAAAAAGTATTATCCATGTGGGAGAAGAGAGAATTCCTGGCATGTATAATTGGGAAGATATTTATGAACTGGCAAATCAAGTGCCGCAGGAAGAACTGGTGGCATTGCAGAAGACGGTAGACCCTGACGATGTGGTGAATATGCAATATACTTCTGGTACTACCGGTTTCCCGAAAGGGGTGATGCTGACCCATTATAACATTGTCAATAATGGGAAAGGCATTGGCGACTGCATGAAGTTTACAGAAAAAGACCGTCTCTGTATTCCGGTGCCTTTTTTCCATTGCTTTGGGGCTGTACTTGCCATCATGGCTAGTGTGACCCATGGTACCACTATGGTACCAGTAGATTACTATAGTCCGAAAAAAGTAATGGCTGCTATTAGTCAAGAAAAATGCACTGCTGTCCATGGTGTGCCAACTATGTTTATTGCTATGCTGGAACATCCTGATTTTGAACAATATGATTTTAGCTCTCTTCGGACAGGCATTATGGCCGGGTCTCCTTGCCCGGTAAAAGTTATGCAGCAGGTAGTAGACCGTATGAATATGAAGGATATCTGCATTACCTATGGTTGCACAGAATGTTCTCCTGCTACTACCATGAGCAGAACGGACGACTCTTTGCAGCTGCGTGTAGAAACAGTTGGCAAACATATGCCTCATGTAGAAACAAAAATTGTTGACCCAGAAACGGGAGAAGAATGCCCTCCTGGCGTACCTGGAGAATTTATTTCTCGGGGGTATAATACCATGAAAGGGTATTATAAAATGCCAGAAGCAACTGCACAAGTTTTGGATAAAGATGGTTGGCTTCACTCCGGGGATATTGCAACTGTAGACGAAAACGGTTATTATAGAATAACAGGGCGCATTAAAGATATGATTATCCGCGGTGGTGAAAATATTTACCCTAAGGAAATCGAAGAATTTCTATACACCCATCCGGCTGTTAAAGATGTGCAGGTCATTGGTGTTCCTAGCGAAGTATATGGGGAAGAAGTTATGGCTTGCATCATCTTAAAAGAAGATTGTACCGCGACTGAAGAGGAGATTATGCAATTTGTCAAAGGACATATGGCACGGCATAAGACGCCTAAATATATTAAATTTGTGGATAGCTTTCCTATGAATGCGGCAGGAAAAATCCTCAAATATAAAATGCGGGAACAAGCAGTGGAAGATTTGAGATTACAGGCGGAGTCCAATAATGTTACAGCGTAAAAACAGGTGAGAGAGGAGGAACTATCATGAAATTCGCTTTTTCTACAATCGGTTGTCCTGAGTGGAGTTGGAAAGACATGGTTGCTACGGCAAAAGACCTGGGGTATGACGGGATTGAAATTCGTGGCATTGCCAATGAGTTGTATGTGCCCAAAACCACGCCTTTTTTGCCTGAAAATATTGCTGCCACAAAAAAGCTCTTAAAAGAAAAAAATCTGGAAATTTCCATGCTGACTTCAGCTTGTTCCTTTCATAACAAAAATACTATTGCGCGGCATATGGCAGGGGGTAGGGAATATATCGACCTTGCTCATGAAGCAGGGGTGCCCTTCATTCGCGTCATGTGTGAGCAGACTGCTGACCCGCAAATGGAAATAGACTTAGCCTTTGTATCAGAAAATTATGCCAAACTTGCTGAATATGCCAAAGGCAGCGGCGTTACTGTCCTCATGGAAACCAACGGTGCATTGGCTAATACGAAAAAAATGAAATCCTTCATTGCGCCGTTAGAAGCCCAAGGTCTTCCGGTGGGAGTTCTCTGGGATATTCATCATCCCTTCCGTTTCTTTGGCGAGTCTATCCAGACCACTTATGATAATATCGGAGAATTTGTTAAATACATCCATATTAAAGACTCTATTATGGAAAATGGTGAAGTAAAGTATAAGATGCTAGGCAAGGGAGATATTCCCAATAGAGAGCTGCTCATCTTTCTGAATAATAATAATTATAAAAGTTATGTTTCGCTGGAATGGGTAAGACGCTGGAATAAAGATTTAGAAGCGGCTGGCATTGTCTTTCCGCAATTTATCCAGTATGTACGGCGGATTGTGAAATAGAAGATTACTAACATAGGGATTATAACATATGTGAAAATACCTACTGTCTTTGATGATATGTTTATTATCAGGTGGCAGTAGGTATTTTTAATATCAAAAATTCGGAAGTAGAGGGAGTGGTGTTTTCGTAAAAAGCATCATAATTTGTAGCTGTTACACTCAGCCTCTCCCTGCTGCTCTCCATGGTTCCCCCTATCCCACAGGCGGCATGGGCGGCGCCAAGCAGTACCAATAGTGCGCCGGCGTTGAGCTTAGCATTGGCTAGCAATGTGAAATACCAGCTGGAAAACGGCAAGACATACACGTTAAGTGCGGCTAGC
>JAAVYR010000006.1 GCA_022791255.1 Peptococcaceae bacterium
CTGCTGGCGTTAAAGCTGCGGCTGACAGCAAAGGCTTAATCCCTGCTAATGGTTCCCGCATTCTCGGGGTTGGGTCCGGTGCTGGGGCTACTGAAAGCCACAATGGTTCCATTACCACCCAAAAGGTTCCGGAACGGGTGGATAGAGCCACGATGTACATGAGAGATATTGAGTACCTCTGACAGCTGGTAGGCATTTGGCGGGAGTAGAATAAAATGCTTTCGTAAAAAGTGGCACAATCTTTGCTGCTCTCCATGGTTCCCCCTATCCCACAGGCGGCATGGGCGGCGCCAAGCAGTACCAATAGTGCGCCGGCGTTGAGCTTAGCATTGGCTAGCAATGTAAAGTACCAGCTGGAAAACGGCAAGACGTACACGCTAAGTAACGCTAGCGTTTCCAACACAGTCATCGAAGTGGCTAGCGGCAGAACAGCGACAGTAGTGGTACCGAAGAATGTAACGGTTACCATTGACGACTACAATAACGGCTGCAGTCCTATCTCTCTTTTGGGCAGTGGGAAACTGACCTTAGTGGTAGATGGGACCTTGACGGTGACTGGGGGCGCAGCAGAAAAGGGTGGTGCTTCTCAACCTTTTAGCGGACAGAGCAGAGGGAATGGTGGAGCAGGTGGTGCAGGCGGTTACGCCGGTATCTATGTGCCTAATGGTACAACATTAATCGTCAATGGTCATGGTACCTTGAATGCGCGCGGTGGGGATGCTGGAGATGGCGGACCTGCTGCTAATGGTGCCTATGAAGCTGGCGGTGGCGGTGGCGGCGGTGCTGGTGCTGGTATTGGCGGTAATGGTGGTGCCGGTGGTAAAGGTGGACAAATGGGTGGTGTTACTGGTATTACTGCTGCAGGCGGGACATCTGGTAGTGCAGGGATTAAAGCTGGTACCATTTATCTTTATGGTAATGGCAAGATTAATGCATATGGCGGCGGTGGCGGTGCTGGCGGGATAAATGTCTCTAATGATGCTGGTGGTGGCGGTGGTTACCCAGCTGCTGGGGTCGGCGGTGGCGGTGCTGGTGGCGGCGGTGGGAACTATTGTTCTCCTGGCAGTGGTTTTACGGGGGCAGCCCTAGAAGGTGCAAATAATGTAGTTACCCACGATGGTGTAGCAGGTTCTCACGAAGGCGGAACTAATACTACCTGGACAGTTGGTGCTGGTTACTTTGCTGCTTCTAATTATGGTTCTGAGGCGTATCGTGGTGCTATCGGCGGTGGCGGTACTAGCTATGGCAGTAGTGACAGTGGTCTTGGTGGTAGTGGCGGTCAAGGCGGCGGTGGCGGTACCGTATATGTCGGGAACAAAGCTAGTGTGGCAGTAGCAAATGGTAGCTATAAGACGGCGACAAAGCAAAAATGGGGTACTGACCCAACACCAATCTATCGGCAAAGCGGTTATGATTTAAATGACATCCGAGATAAAAGTATAACAAGTGTAAGCGCTAGAAACTTTGCTGATATGAATACTCCATCTAAAAATAGCCTAGCGACTGTTGCAAAAAGTGCTTCTGTAAAAGTTGCCGGGATTGGTGCCGGTGCTGGTTTTACAGAAGATAGCAATGGTAAATATGACGATACCCAAAAGGTTCCGGAACGAGTGGCTTTGGCCGATAGTGCCACGCTGTACGAGAGAAATACTTGTTGCTTCTGACAGATAGGATTTGAGTAGTAAGTAAATTTTTTCGTAGGATGTGGCACCATTTCTGCACAGCCATTTCTATGAGGTCATATAGTGTAATATAAAAAAATAGGGGGAAGTAATGCCTTTATGAGTGGAAAGAAAAAGAAACGAATTCTCATGGTTGGCGGTGACGAGCGAGATTTATATTTATTGCAGGGGTTGACGGCTATTGACGCTATTATATCTGCTTTTGCCCTTCCTAAAAAAATGCTGCCATCCGGTGTATCCTACTGTCTGAAGCTGGAAAAGGCTTTTGCGCTAGCAGATGTGATTATCTTGCCGATGCCTGGCATTGCTAATGATGGCAAGCTATATGCACCACTAATGCATGAGGATATTTACCTAACTTCGGAGCAATGGCAAAAGATAAAAGCTGATACCTTGGTATTGGTTGGAAGTGCCAGTGAATTACTAAAGACATTAGCCAAAGAAGGGTGCTGGGAGTTGGTAGAAACGGCAGAACTAGATGAGATAGCTATCCCCAATGCTATTCCTACCGCAGAAGGCGCTATCAAGATTGCAGTAGAGGAAACGCCGTTTACCATTGATGGTGCGGAGGTTATTATCTTAGGTTATGGAAGAGTAGGTGAGGCATTGGCAAAGAAAATTAGAGGCTTAAACGGTCATGTAACAGTGTTGAATAGAGGAAAAAAACGATTGGAAGCAGCAAAGGAAGATGGTTTTCAGGTCGGCATGTGGCGTGATTTTGCAGAGATAACGGCTCAAGGCGATATTGTTTACAATACCATTCCCAGCTTGGTCTTGACAGGAAAGGTTATTGCGAAAATGAAAAAATCTACCTGCATTATTGATTTAGCGGCAAAGCCGGGCGGTACTGATTTTGCTGCTGCGAAAGAACAAGGCGTTGCAGCAATGCTTGCACCAGGACTACCTGGAAAAGTAGCACCGCAGACGGCAGGGGAACTTCTGGCAAAGATATATCCGGAAATTATTGCGCAGTTTTTTGAAGAGCAGGCAAACCGAGAACAAGAACAAAGAAAGTCTACCCGCACTAAGGGGCAATCTGTAAAACAAAAAGCCACCGAAGAACAGGCAGAGGCTATCACTGAAGCTCACAAGGTGCGTATCCGCAAAAAAGCAATCTCTGCTGCTACTACTAAAATTAACGGCAAGGTTCACAAGGCTCAAAAGAAAATGGCATTTTTTGAGCAATCTGGAGAAGAGGTAAAAAAAACAGAAAGCAAAGGGAAGAAGACCCAGCGGGCAAAGGTAAAAAATAAAGGGGAATGAAAGAGAAATAGGGGGGATCGTATGTCTCAACAAGAAACAGAGAGAGAAAAAGAGACTCTGAAAATTGGCTGGGCACTGACTGGCTCGCATTGTACATTGAAAAAAACCATTGCGGAAATGAAAGAAATCTTAGCGCAAGAACCATGGGAAATCACACCAGTGCTTTCCCATAGTGTGCAGGAAATGAATACGAAATTTGGCACACCTGCTCAATGGGAAGAGGCCTTGGATGATATTGGCTGTAATCCTTGGATTGGTACCATTCCGGAGGCAGAACCTATCGGCCCGCAAAGTTTATTTGATGTGATGGTAGTGGCGCCTTGTTCTGGTAATACCATGGCAAAGCTGGCAAACGGTATTGTGGATACACCGGCGCTGATGGCGGCAAAAGCCCATCTGCGAAACTTAAAACCACTGGTATTAGGGGTCTCTACCAATGACGGTCTGGGGCTGAATGCACAAAATATCGCTATGATGCTTAATACCAAAAATGTATATTTAGTACCTTTTGGTCAGGATGACCCAGTGAAAAAATGTAATTCTGTTGTCTTTGATGTAAAACAATTAGCAGCGACCATAAAATTAGCAAGAACCGGTAAGCAAATACAGCCTTTACTGTTGCAATACCATTAAAAAATCGTTATAATACTTATAATATACAATCATTATAATTCATTGTAAAAAATTAGGTGTAAAATCGCATCGGAGGAAATAGATACATATGAAGAAGTATAATGTGGGTATCGTCGGCGCTACAGGTGCTGTCGGTGGAGAATTATTAAAAGTTTTAGCAGAGAAAAATTTTCCCATTCAAAATTTGAAATTATTGGCTAGCGAACGGTCTAAGGGGAAAATTATCAACTATCAGGGGACGGATTATGTGGTAGATGTGGCTACTCCTGAAGCCATGGATGGCTTAGATATTGTACTCTTTGCTGGTGGTGCCATTAGTAAAACCTTAGCACCTGAAGCAGCGAAACGGGGCGCGATTGCCATTGATAATAGCAGTACCTTTCGTTATGATCCAGAAGTGCCTCTTGTGGTACCGGAGGTAAATCCAGAAGATGTTCATTGGCATAAGGGCATTATTGCCAACCCAAATTGTTCTACTATTCAAATGGTAGTAGCATTAAAACCTCTTCATGACGCTGCAAAGATTAAACGCATCGTTGTATCTACTTATCAGGCTGTATCTGGTGCTGGTAAAGAAGGTATGGAAGAACTAGCAACCCAAACAAAACAAGTCATCAATGGGGAAGCGATTGAGCCAAAAACTTTTGCCCATCAGATTGCTTTTAATGTTATCCCGCACATTGATGTCTTCAAGGAAAATGACTACACCAAAGAAGAAATGAAAATGGCCTGGGAAACACAAAAGATGTTCCATGATGATGATATTAAAATTAGTGCCACTGCTGTACGGGTACCTGTATATCGCAGTCATTCTGAGGCTATTAATATCGAAACAGAGCGGACGCTAACTCCAGAAGAAGCAAAAGCAATTTTGGCAAAAGCTCCTGGTGTGATTTTGGTAGATGATATTGCTAACAATCAATATCCAATGCCAGTAGAAAGCTCTGATACCGATGAAGTATATGTAGGCAGAATTCGCAAAGATATCTCTTGTGATAATGGATTGGTGTTGTGGGTGGTTGCGGACCAAATCCGGAAAGGTGCTGCTACTAATGCAGTGCAAATTGCAGAGCTTTTGGTAAAAGAAGGTCTTGTTTAATTTTATTATAGATAGGATTTCGGATAGAGAGATAAAGGAGGGCGTTACAATGTGTTTTGGTAGTGTGGTAACTGCGATGGTGACTCCATTTGCAAAGGATGGTAGTGTAAACTATAAAAAAGCCCAGGAACTGGCTGCACATTTAATAGAAAACGGTTCCTCAGCTGTGGTAGTCTCTGGGACAACTGGAGAAAGCCCTACTCTTACCAGTGAGGAAAAAATTAAATTACTGGTTGCTGTTAAAGAAGCAATCGCTGGAAAAGGTAAAGTCATTATTGGTTCTACGGGCAATGCGACGGCTCCATCTATTGAGTTAACCAAAGAAGCTGAAAAAGCTGGCGCTGACGGTATCTTGGCAGTAGTGCCTTATTATAATAAACCTTCTCAAGATGGTTTGTATGCCCATTTTAAAGCTATTGCAGAAAGCACATCACTTCCTGTTTTGCTGTATAATATTCCGGGACGAAGCAGTATTAATATGACGCCGGAAACTATTGCAAAACTTTCTCAAATCAAAAATATCGTAGGGGTAAAGGAAGCCTCTGGCTCTATGGCTCAGGTTTCTGATATTCGAGTGCTTACTGATGATAATTTTGCCATTTATTCCGGGGATGACTCTCTGACTTTGCCTATTTTAGCATTAGGCGGTTGCGGTATTGTCAGTGTGGCTGGTCATATTTTTGGCAATGAATTAAAAGAAATGATAGATAAATTCCAGGCAGGGGACCATAAGGCTGCTACTAAAATCCATTGTGAAATTTTAGAAGCCTGCAAGATGATGTTTATTACCAGTAATCCTGTGCCAGTAAAGACCTGTTTAAATTTACTTGGCTGGGAATTAGGCGGTTGCCGTTTGCCTCTAGTAGAAGCAAATGAACAGCAAGTGGCCCAATTAGACGCTATGCTGAAAAAATATCATAAAAAATAAAACGCCATGTAAAATCATGTTTTTATAGTGAATAAGATTATAATATCCTCGTTTTATCCTTCTTTTCAGGAAAAACGGGGATATTTTTATTGGCAAAAACCGTTTCTTATTGTACAATAAATGTATAGCTTCTTTTTGGGTAGTATGATGCCAGATTGCAAACAATGGTCAGTTGCATATAAATATGATAAAATTATATACTATTAACAGTATTTTATTTGAAAACTTTTATATTTGTAGGAATTTTTTCGTATAATTTATGATTATACGATTGTTTTATAAATGTCTTTTCAGGAAAATCCTTTATAATTGTATTGCAATAGGGGAAAAGAAAGGGATTACTCGTGGCCAGATGGGCATGATAGTTTCTTTTAATTTGCTATAAAAATAAAACAGAAAGAAGAGAAGGAGGTTATTCTCATTAATACAGAGGAAAATATTACTATGACAGCTGGAACAGTGCCAGAAAAGAAAAATGGGACAGGTCGTAGTAAGACAACAAGAACTACTCGGAATACTAGAACGACTAAAAGTACAAAACCAGCAGAAAGTAAAAAATTAACGGAAGCTGGCGCACATAATGAGGGACAAGATCATCAGGATGGCGGTGAAAAAAAAGCGCCAACTAGTAGAAAAAGACCAACAGCTGCCGGAAGAAGGACTGCTCCTAAAAAGGCTACTGAAAACAATGGCGTAGCTGCAGATAGTACAGCTGCTACTGCTGCTGGGCAGAAACGAAATTATCGTAACAACGGGCATAGAAAGCCTGGTGGTAAAAATGGCAAGCTATCGATTATTCCTTTGGGTGGCTTAGGCGAAGTAGGAAAAAATATGACTGCCTTCAAATATGATAACCAGATTATCGTCATTGATGGTGGGCTTGCTTTCCCGGAAGATGAATTATTAGGCATTGACTTGGTTATCCCTGACTACACCTATTTGTTGGAAAATCGGGATATGGTGAAGGGCTTTTTCATTACCCATGCGCACGAAGACCATATTGGTGCTCTTCCTTATATCTTAAAGGATTTGAATGTACCTGTTTATGGCAGCCGTCTGACTTTAGGTATCTTACAAGGAAAATTAAAAGAACACCGTTTGGGTGATGTAAAACTACGAGAAGTAAATCCTCGTCAGACCGTAACGGTTGGTTGTTTTAAAATTGAGTTTATTCGGGTAACCCACAGTATCCCGGACTCCTTTGCCATTGCCATTCATACACCTATCGGTGTGGTGCTCCATATCAGCGACTTTAAGATTGATATGTCGCCGGTAGATGGACAATATATGGATTTAGGCCGTATTGCTACTTTCGGGGAGCAAGGGGTATTGTTGCTTTTAGCGGATAGCACCAATGTAGAAAAAGAAGGTTATACTGCCTCTGAAACTACCGTGGGCGACCGCCTAAATAAACTATTCCAAAATGTAGAAGGCCGCATCATTCTAACTACTTTTGCGTCCAATATCCATCGAATACAGCAGGCCGTATGGGCCGCCGAGAAAACCAACCGTAAAGTGGCTATTGTCGGCAGAGGTATGCAAAATATCGGTACTGTTGCGACTGAATTAGGTTATCTCCATGTACCGGAAGGTATGATGATAGATATTTCAGAAGTGAATAACTATCCAGATAGAAATATTCTGATTTTAACTACAGGGAGTCAAGGGGAGCCATTATCTGGCCTTAGTCGTATGGCAACAGGAGAACACCGTCAGGTGCAAATCATGGAGGGGGATACGGTTATTATCTCTGCAACGCCTATTCCTGGTAACGAAAAAGGTGTTGCCCGTACCATTGATAACCTGACGCGCTTAGGTGCCAATGTGATTTATGGTAGAGACCAGAAAATCCATGTTTCCGGTCACGCTAGCCAAGAAGAATTAAAAATTATTTTAAATATGGTAAAACCAAAATTCTTCTTACCTGTGCACGGCGAATACCGTATGCTAGAGCAGCATGCAAAGCTGGCTCATAATTCTCTGGATATGCCTATGGAAAATTGCTTTGTTATGGAAAATGGTCAAGTATTGGAAATCGACCAGAAGCATGGTAAAATCAATGGCCGTGTTCAAGCAGGCAGGATTTTAATCGACGGCTTAGGTGTAGGTGATGTTGGCAGTGCAGTGCTAAAGGATAGAAAGCAATTGTCCCAGGATGGTATTGTCATTTTGATTATTAAGATTAATGGACAAACTGGAAAAATGGTAGGTTCTCCCGATATGATTTCTCGCGGCTTTATTTTTGTGAAGGAGCATGAACGACTCATGGAAGAAGCCCGGGCGAAGATTGGCGCTATCATGGCAAAATTTGAAGGAGAAGGTACTTTTGATTTTGTTGGTTGCAAAAATAATCTTCGTAATAATTTAGGGAAATTCTTCTTTGACCGTATCCAAAGACGGCCCATTGTAGAACCGATTATCATTCGCTTATAAAAATAATTTACTATATAAAAAGACAGGGGCTTTATCGTCTCTGTCTTTTTTATTATGTATAAAAATTTTCCATGCGGCCAACACTAGGAAAAGAATATTCGGAATTATCAAATGAATTATCAAATGAAAGAGGTGTTTGTTTTTGCTGCAGGAAGAAAACTTTGAAAGATTTCACTTTTGTCTAGAGAATAAAGTGTCTTTGCCTGGTCATTTAGACGAAGATGGCGGGATGGGGGAACAAGATAATGAAAACCCAACAGAGACCATTAATGAGTTGGGTGTATTAGATTTACCGCAAATGATGGGGAACATTCATGTAATTAGCGTCATCGGTCAGGTAGAGGGACACCTAGTAATGCCGCCTCAAAATAAAACTACTAAGTATGAGCATATTATTCCACAACTGGTCGCTATCGAACAAAGTAAGGATATTAAAGGCCTCTTAGTTATTTTAAACACAGTTGGTGGCGATGTAGAGGCTGGTCTTGCGGTAGCTGAGATGATTGCTTCTCTTTCTAAGCCTACTGTATCCCTTGTCTTAGGCGGGGGCCATAGCATTGGTGTCCCCATTGCTGTTTCTGCTGATTATTCTTTTATTGCGCCCACGGCTACTATGACCATCCATCCTATTCGTTTGACTGGGCTTGTTGTTGGGGTGCAGCAGAGTTTTGATTATTTGGAGCGCATGCAGGACCGGGTGATTAGCTTCATTACCAGCCATTCGGATATCCAGGACAGCAAGGTGCGGGAACTGATGATGACTACCGGGGAACTGGCCCAAGATGTCGGAACTATCGTTGTCGGAGAGGACGCTGTAAAATATGGACTTATTGACCAGGTAGGCGGCTTAGGCGACGCCATCAAGAAGCTCAATGAATTAATAGAGGTTGGCGATACCGCAAACAGGACAAGTCATATGGCAGACCCTGCTCACTTAGAACAAGAATTAGTAGAGACGCGGCAAATGGTTGGCGACTTAGGATTATTCCAAAACGAGGTGCATTAGTATGTTAATATGGTCTGTGGTGCCTAGTGAAACCATATGGCAAAGTAGTGATGCTGAACAATGTCCACAAACGAAGGTTACAGAAGTAAAAGGCGTAAAGGTTTTGGTAGAGCCGCTCGCTGATGGAAAAGGTCGTATTAGTCAGGTGCTTAGTACCAATCCTGCTGATTTTTTGCGTACTGATTTAGCGCCGGGGGCTATCGTAAACTTGGTTTGATGGTTTTGTAATTTGATGGTTCTGCAAATTTATTTTAAGGGTTTGCTGGAAAATTTTAAGATAAATATAGTCAAGTCACCAAAAGTAATGGTATAATATTTCTAACGAGTGTACTGGATTTGAAAAGAATTAGCGGGATGTATCGTAAAGGAGAACACAATCGTGGAAATGCTATTTACGCTTTTCGGTGGTTTGGCTTTATTTATTTTCGGTATGAATGCGATGGGGGATGGTCTCAAGCAGATTGCTGGGGAGAAGATGAGCCAAATATTAGACGCCTTGACTACCAAGCCTATTTTAGGTGTGGCTGTTGGCGCTATTGTTACATCTATCATCCAAAGCAGCAGTGCAACGACAGTTATGGTGATTGGTTTTGTCAATGCGGGACTGATGTCCTTAAAACAGGCCATTGCCGTAATTATGGGGGCCAATGTAGGGACTACCATTACGGGGCAATTACTGACTTTTAATTTAACTAGTTATTTCTTTCCTATGATTGCTATTGGGTTCTTTATCTACATTGCTAGTAAGAAGCAGACCCTTAAGCAAATCGGCTATGTGCTTTTTGCATTTGGGGTTTTGTTTATGGGCTTAAGCGTTATGAGTGTGGCCATGGCCCCGTTGCGTACATATCCTGGCTTCCAGGAATTTATGGTGCGGTTTAGTGATAATAAAATTGTTTTATTATTGCTGGGGATTTTTGTTACTGTTGTTATTCAAAGCAGTAGTGCTGCCATCGGGATTGCTATCGCTATGGCAGAACAAGGCTTAATCGGTCTGGATGCAGCGCTGCCGGCTCTCTTAGGGATGAATATTGGGACTTGTATTACAGCAGTACTTGCCAGTTTCCAGACATCTTTAACGGCAAAACGAGCAGCTGCCGCTCATGTTACCTTTAACATTATAGGGGCAGGGATTTTCCTCATATTTATGCCTGTTTTTGAAGACTTAGTTTATATGGTCTCTGGTATGTCAAGTGTAGAGCGGCAAATCGCCAATGCCCATACACTGTTTAATATTATTACGACGATTTTATTTTTTCCATTTATTGGTGCTTTGGAGAAGTTTGTTACCCGGGTTATTCCAGGCGAGGAGCGGATTATCAAGCGGGGGGCTATTTATCTGGAGCCGGCAGCGCTCAGCAGTGTGGACGTTGCGCTGTCCTTTGCAACTAGAGAATTAATCCGTATGGGAGAATATGCCAAAGAAAATATTGATAAATCCTCCCAGGCCTTGATTAGCCGTGATTTACGAAATATCGGCGATGTTTATGAGGTAGAGGAGGTTGTGGACTCCTTAGAAAAAGATATCATTAAATACTTGGCCAAAATCTCATTAAGTAAACTGAATGCTAATAACAGTAATACTCATGCGACCCTGTTTCATGGTACCAACGACTTAGAACGCATTAGTGACCACTCTGTAAATATTGCTCAGGCAGCAGAACACTGCGTCAATACAGGGGTTGTGTTTAGTCCAGATGCGCTTGCAGAGTTAAAGACGATGTATGAAACAGTTTCTGCTACGTTAGGCGAGGCCATTGAATGTATCCGTGAGTGGGATGTAGACAAGGCTTTAGATGTTATCAAAGGGGAAAAGGCCATCGACCAGATGGAAAAACAATTCCGTAAAAATCATATTCAGCGGTATAACGAGGGAAAATGTGAAACAGAAGCAGGGGTTGTTTTCTTGGATATTATCAGTAACTTTGAGCGTGTAGGGGACCATGCTAACAATCTGGCCCAGATGGTAGCGGGAAAATTTTAAAAATATGTATTTTCATTAAATAAAAAGAAATTTCTTACTAGCCATTTGATGAAATATCTAATGGGTGGTGTTAGTAGTATTTGCAAGCGTAATCCCAGAGGAGAATTAGGGCTAATACCAAGATAATTTAGTAAAGTATTGATTAAAATTTCTGTGATGATGTCTATAAGTAATGAGTATAATGGATATGTAGTGATATCATAACTTTTTTTATTAAGTGTATTGTTTTTAAGTGTCATAAAAATTCCTCCTAAAAGTTTTGTGAACGATTTCGTAGGGAGTATGGTTTTTTTTAGGAGAAAAAACAGAAAAAAGGAGAAAATTTTTTAAATTTTCTCCTTTTTTATAATAACTTCTAGGTTTAACAGGTCTTTTGTTTTTAATTTTTATTTATTGGAAAATATATTTTTTTTCAGAATTGTGCTATAATGATAAAATATAATAAATAAAGAATTGTAGTAGTTCTATAAAAAATACATATTTTGAGGAGGCTTTATGGAAGTATCATATTTGAATGCAGCATTACTTGGCTTATTGCAGGGGTTGACAGAGTTTCTACCGGTGAGCAGCTCTGGACATTTAGTTATTATGCAAAATATTCTGGGCATTAATGAACCACTGATTAGTTTTGATTTATTTTTGCACTTAGGCACCCTGATTGCCGTGTTCATTGTTTTTGCAAAAGATATTTGGTATCTGATTACCCATTTGTTTAGTAAGCCGGTAGCGATGATTATCCTTGCTGTTATCCCAGCCGGACTTGCTGGGGTGTTCTTAGAAGATGTATTTGAACAAGTGTTTTCCTCTGTGTTCTTTGTGGGGTGCGCTTTATTTATTACAGGGATACTTTTATGGCTTAGTGATAACTGCTATGGGGATAAAGATAGCAATGATATGACGGTAAAAGATGCACTGATTATTGGGCTTTTCCAAGCGGTAGCTATTACTCCGGGGATTTCTCGGTCTGGGTCTACTATTTTTGGTGCTTTGCTTCGCGGCTTTGACAGAAAGACAGCAGCTAGCTTTTCCTTTATTATTTCTATCCCGACGATTTTAGGAGCTGCGCTCTTACATGGCTATAAACTTATCAAAGAAACTGGTGCCTTGACTATTGAACCTAGCTATTGGTTAGGGATGGCAGTTGCGGCTGTTTCTGGTTATGCAGCTATCAAAACATTCCTAGCTTTGGTGCAAAAACAGAAATTAAAATACTTCTCTTTTTATTGCTGGGCAGTAGGGGCGATTATTTTGGTATGGTCGGTTCTTCCTGTACTTCGCTAAACTGTTTTTTAAGCATGTACTTTCTTAGATAGGAATTAGATAGGGAAAGGAAGCCTTTTGGTTTCTCTTCCTTATTTTTTATGTTAGATTTCCCTTATTTTACCTGAATAGGGAAAGGATTTTATAAAAAAAAATAGAAATATATACAAGTTTGGGGGTGTAAATGTGCCGAGAACAACGGATACAACAAAAACAAAAAGCCAAAGAGAAAATCAAACTAAAAGTAAATCTCAAAGTAAAACCAAAAGCCAAACACAAAAAAGAACCAATCGTGCGTCTAGTTCATCTTCCAGAGAGCGGCAGTCAACGGCCTCTCAAAGGGATGCTCGTAGTTATCATAAAAATAGTGAGATATGGGGCATTGCCTGTATGGCATTGGCTATCGTATTTTTGATTGCATTGATTTTATCTGGGAAAAATTCGGAGGAAGCTGGTTTTGCTGGTGCTATAGGCGGTTTCTTTGTTGAAACAGCTGTTGCTATCGCGGGGAAGGGCAAGCTGTTTTTCCCGGTGGTATTATTCTTGTGGGGTGTACTTATTTTCAGAGGAAAACAATATGCCTGGCTAGGTAAACGGTCTTTAGGCTTACTGTTAGTGTTTATTACGATATTAGGATTTTGTAATGCGGGTATTCCCTTTGAGAAAGACTTTTCAGCTTTTATCACGGATAGCTTAACGCCAAAGGTAATAGAAGGCACTGTTACTGAAGCCAATCCTGCTGGCCTTACAGCCATTGCTGGCGGGGGATACCTAGGGGCTGTTGTATCCTACATCTTTAGATGGGCCTTTGGTAATCTTGGTGCCATCGTGATTTTATCTGCGCTTACTGTTATTGGTCTATTGTTGCTCACGGGGGTATCTCTTTCCGAATTATTTGCTGCTTTTTCCTTGAAAGCAAAGGAAACGGCGGCAGAAATCAAACGAGCTGAAGCAGAAGATGAAAAAAGAAGAGAAGCAGAACGTGCCCGTCAAATGGAATTGAAAAAACAATTGCTAATGGAAGAGGCTAACGGTGCTGGAAAGGGTTCGTCAGAATGGTCAAATTTAGATAAACAGGTTACTTTTCAGCCGCCGGTAAGTCAGCCATTGGTTCGTCACACTGACAGAGCGCCGGTGATTACTGAGCCAAAGGAAGAGCCGGCAGTCGGGAAGGTCCCTGTGGAAAATGCCTTTGCGCGGGAGTTTTTACCAAAGTTATCTGAGGTAAAAGGGGATGCTCCTGCCAGTATCGCGCCAGAACCAATGCTGGACCCTGTGCTAGCTGAGGCGCCTATTGTAATTGATCCTAGCAATCAGGAGACAATCCTAACGGTACGGCAGGAAGAGGCGCATACCATTGTTAGCGAACCGATTAACGAAGAAGAAGAAATTGTTATGATTTCCTCTGTGAGAAATCCAGAGGAAAATTCAGAGAAAGATGTAACAGAGCCGCAAAAGACAGCTATTGTTGCGGAACAGCCAGTAGGAGTTCCTGAGACGGCTCCTGTTTCTGGTCAACAGGGGAGTGGCGGTACCGAAGGAGAACAGGTGGAACGGCCTTATGTGTTGCCGTCTCCTGCGCTTTTGACTGCTGGTATTAACACAAAAAGTCCACGGATGAATGCCATCATTACAGAAAATATCGGGAAGCTGGAACAAACACTGAAAAACTTTGGTATTTCTGCCAAGGTGACCCAGGTTGTTGCTGGGCCTGCTGTTGTTCGTTATGAATTGCAGCCAGCTCCGGGAGTAAAGGTTAGTAAAATTGTAAATCTCTCTGATGATATCGCCTTAGGTCTTGCTGCGACACAAGTTCGTATTGAGGCACCAGTACCAGGAAAATCAGTGGTCGGTATCGAAGTGCCGAAAGGGGAAATTACTACTGTTTATTTCCGGGATATTATCGAAAGTGAAAACTTCCAAAAAGCCAAATCTAAAATCAGCGTTGGTTTTGGTAAAGATATTTCTGGTGATTGCCTGGTAGGGGACTTAGCAAAGATGCCTCACTTAATGATAGCGGGGGCTACAGGTTCTGGGAAAAGCGTATGTATCAATACGCTGATTTGCAGCATTCTCTATAAGGCTACCCCGAAAGAAGTGAAGTTTTTATTAGTCGACCCGAAAAAAGTAGAGTTAAGTCAATATGCAGGCTTGCCTCATTTAATCGCGCCAGTGGTAACCGACCCGAAAAAGGCTGCAGCCGCTCTGAAATGGGTAGTCAATGAAATGGAAAATCGCTATTCTCTCTTTGCAGGGAATATGGTAAAAGATTTTGAGCGGTATAATGAATTGCATCCAGAGGCACCGTTGCCTCAGATTGTTGTTTTGATTGATGAATTGGCAGATTTAATGATGGTAGCAGCTCGTGATGTGGAAGACGCTATTTGCCGTTTGGCGCAGATGGCGCGGGCAGCTGGTATTCATCTGGTTATTGCTACCCAGCGGCCATCTGTGGATGTCATTACTGGGCTTATCAAAGCCAATATCCCATCTCGAATTGCTTTTGCAGTATCTTCTCAAATCGACTCTCGGACAATTCTGGATATGGCAGGTGCAGAACGGCTCTTGGGCAAAGGGGATATGCTCTATTATCCAGCTGGCATGGCTAAGCCTCTACGGGTGCAGGGGGCCATCATCTTTGAAGATGATATTCAAAACTTAGTGGGCTATTGCAAAAATCAATGTAAGCCAGAATATCTAGACCCTATCGTAGATGTAACTAGCCATGCTGCTGAGGAAAAGGTGGAGGACACAGACCCTCTCTTTATGGAAGCTGTTCGCTTGGTTTTAACAGCTGGACAAGCTTCTACTAGCTTCCTGCAGCGGAGGATGCGTATCGGTAATCCTAGGGCAGGGCGCCTCATTGACATCATGGAACAAAATGGAATAGTCGGTCCTTCTGAAGGGGCAAAAGCTAGAAATATTCTCATAACCCTAGAGGATTTTGAAGAACGGTTTGGCAGTACTCAAGCTGCGGAATAAAAATAATCAGTAAATTTGTCGGAAAGTTATTGGCAGATATTGGAACTTTTAATTGTTTTCTCAGGAAACTTTGTTATAATAATTACGATTAGATGTTTTATAGAACATATGCTACTGTTTTATTCTAAGCGTTAGCGAAAAAGCTTATAAATATGCTTGTCTGAAAAGATAAGAAGCTATGTTTTTTGAAGAGAGGTGAGTACGGATGCAGCAGCTAGGCAATGTATTGACCCAGGCACGGGAGCAAATGGGGCTGACGATTGATGATATTTCTCAGATTACGAAAATCCGCTCTAAGTATATTCGTGCCTTAGAAAGCGGTAATGTTTATGAAATTCCTGGCCGTGTTTATGCACTGGGCTTTTTGAAATCCTATTGCGAAGTGCTAAACTTAAATTACCGGGAGTTGCAGGAATACTTTAATGCCAACTATCAGGAAAAAGATGAATTTGCAAAACATATGGCTACTGCTGCAGCTGTGCAACAGCCTGTGCGCCAGACGGGGATTAGTAGCAAACGCGTGGTGGTGTTTGCTTTGCTGGGTGCTTGCATTTTATTAGGCGGCGTATATTTCTTTGTCAATAGTCGTGGCAAAGAAGCAGAGCAGCCGCCTGTGGTACCGCCTATCGCTAGTCAGCAAGAGGAAACCAATAGACCTGGTCAATCAAGCCAAAACAATCAAAACAATCAATCAAATAAAAATCATGAGCCAGTAGAACCAACAACAAAAAATCTTGCTTGGTCCCAATTAACACTTGCACCTGATTTTACTAGTTTTGAGATGCCTGGCTTTACTGCTGCAAAAGCATATGATGGTATAGAAGTCATGGTCGAAGCAACGGGGAACTGCTGGACAAGAGTGACCATAGATGATGGGGATAGCAGCGATGAAACGCTCCATGCAGGGGATATCCGTACTTATCAGGGAATAGAAAAAATAGAAATTAAATGGGGCAATGCCGGTCTTGTAAAAGTAACAGTGAATGGCGTGCTGCAAAGGCCAGAAGAGATTGGTGCTGCTGGACAAGTGGTTACTAAAGAGTTTTTGGCAGAATGATGTAAATAATATCGTATCAGTAAAGAAAGGATGAAACAGGAAGATGCCAGCAGTATTTGTAGTCAGCTTAGGTTGTTCAAAAAATTTAGTAGACAGTGAAATTATGCTAGGGCTGGCGAAAGAAGGCGGCTATGTATTAGCGCAAGTTCCTGAGGAAGCTGACGCGATAATCGTAAATACCTGTGGGTTTATTCTTTCTGCGAAAAAGGAAGCCATTGAGACCATTCTGGAAATGGCCCAATATAAGGAAACAGGACGCTGCCGGGCCTTACTGGTGACTGGCTGCATGGTAAGTAAATATCAAGAAGAATTAGCGGAAGCCATCCCGGAAGTGGATGGTTTTTTGCACATTGACGAATATGCACAAGTCGTATCCGTGCTAAATCAATTGTTAAATGACACTCTCAAAGGTGAAAAGTCTCATTGGGAAAAAGACTTGTATTTGTATCGTCATCTAACCACACCGAAACATACAGCCTTTTTGCGGGTAGCAGACGGTTGCAATAATCATTGTACCTTTTGCATTATTCCTCAGTTAAGAGGTCGATATATTAGTCGTCCTATGGAAGATATCTTGGCAGAGGCAAGACAGCTATATGAGGCAGGCGTTAAGGAAATCATTTTAATTGCCCAGGATACGACTAACTATGGCATAGACCTCTATGGGGAACGGAAAATTGCGGAGCTCTTAGACAAGGTTTCTGATATTCCCTTTTTCTGGGTGCGCATGCTCTATGCCTATCCTGATAAAATAAATGAGCAGCTCCTTGCCGTCATGGCTCAAAAAACCAATATTTGTCATTATCTGGATATTCCTTTCCAGCATAGCCACGATGATATCTTAAAGAGAATGGGGCGCAAGTCTAGCCAAAAGCAACTGCAGGAAGTGCTGCAAAAATGTCGTGATTATCTGCCGGATATTGCTTTGCGTTCTACCTTTATGGTGGGCTTTCCGGGAGAGGATAAGCGAAAATTTGACCATATGCTGCATTTCTTAAAAGATGCAAAACTAGATTGGGTAGGCGTTTTCCAATATTGCCCTGAGGAGGGCACGCCTTCTGCAAAATATCCTCATCAAGTGCGGGAGGGTACTAAAGAAAAGCGTTATATAGAAACGATGGAGCTTTTAGCTGGGATTAGTGCAGAGGGGAAAAAGAGATGGCTGGGACAGGATTTACCAGTCATCATTGAAGAATTACCAACAGCAGAAAGCCCCTTTTATATGGCGCGTTCACAGTATCATGCACCAGAGGTGGATGGTGTGGTGTGGGTAAATAGTGAAAAGCCATTGAGCATCGGCGATATCGTAACGGTACATATTATTGATAGCGAAGTTTATGATATTACTGGGGAGGTGAGATAATGTCCTTACCAAATAAAATAACATTAGTACGAATTGCGTTGGTGCCTTTGTTTATGTTATTTGCCCTTGCGGATTTTCATGGCTACGAAGGTATCTTTGCCGCTGTTATTTTTGCAGTTGCTGCTTTTACTGATGGGTTAGACGGGCATATTGCTCGTTCCAGAAACCAAATTACTACTTTAGGAAAATTTCTTGATCCCTTGGCAGATAAGTTACTGGTATCCGCTGCTCTGATTATTTTGGTAGAGTTAGGTAAGATTAGTTCTTGGATTGCCGTGATTATCATTTGTCGGGAGTTTGCTGTGACGGGGATGCGTACTATTGCAGTGAAAGAGGGTGTAGTAATCGCTGCTTCTATCTGGGGGAAGTTAAAAACAGTAACGCAGATTTTTGCGATTTTATGTTTACTGCTGTTTGATGCGCCTGGGATTGTCGGCACTGGTTTGGGCAGTGTTATTGCAGTGCTGGGGACAATTTTAATTTGGCTGGCACTGGCTGTTACCATTTTCTCCGGGGTAGATTATTTCCTGAAATGCAAAGATATGATATTAAAAGAAATGTAAACAGAGGGCACTCTGATAGTCATAAAATGGGAAAATCAGCATAGATTTTATAGTGAAATATGGTGATAGTAATGAGAATAAAAAACAGCCTTTTAGCGGAAAAAATTGTAGCAGAGCTATTAAATCAGCATAAATGGTTGGCTACGGCCGAGTCTTGCACTGGCGGGCTGATAGCTGCGACGATAACGGATGTAGCTGGTAGTTCTGGTTGTTTTGGTTATGGTGTGGTAACATATAGTAATGAAGCAAAACATCGTTTGATTGGGGTATCTGAAGAAAGTCTATCTGCTTGGGGTGCTGTTAGTCCTCAAGTTGCAGAGGAGATGGCCCGAGGGGTAGCGGCTGTTTCTGGGGCAGATATTGGCATTGCGGTGACGGGCATTGCAGGTCCTGGCGGCGGCAGCGCTGAGAAACCAGTTGGTCTTGTTTATATCGGTATGGCTACTGGAGACGAGGTGCAGGTTGTAAAAAATAATTTCTCCGGCACGCGGCAGGAAATTCGTCATGCAACAGTTGAGAAGGCCTTGTCTATGGTGTGGGCATATCTTTTAGGATAATCCAAATAGCAACAAATGGAGGCGCAGACAGAGTGAAAAAAAATAAATTTCTGATTGGCAGTATATTGCTGATATGCAGTGGATTGCTGTTTTCTGCTTGCGGTAAGGATAAGGCAGACGAACCGGTAGAAGTTTTGCAAATGGTTTCTTATCAAAATGATGATTTTGGTTATGAAATCCAAATCCCTGAAAATTGGCAGGTGCAGTCTGAAGCAGATAAGGCCCAGGTGTATGCTGTTTCTGCAGATAATAAATTGGCTTTCAATCTCATTTGTGAGTTGGGTGGTTTTAATTACTATACCCCGCAGGATTTAGCTGAAACTATTGCTGAAGAAACAACAGCTTCTTTCAGTGATAAGAAAATTGTTTCTGCGCAAGCAATCGCCAAGTTTCCAGATAGTTATCGTGTTGTTGTAAATGGAACCGATGAAAACGGTATTCATACGGTGGTGGATGTATCTTTATTGCAGCCCATAGAAGGTATTCATTATTATTTGATTTTTTCTGGTGGGGTAGGGGACTACCAAAGCTTTTTGCCACAATGGGAACAAATGCTAGATAGCTTTCAGAATACCAAAACAGCTGAAGAAATGTATCAAAAGTTGGTAGTTGATTAAAATGTGTTTGATTAAAAATTTTGTGGCTGCCCATGGGGGCAGCTATTGATTTTTTAAAGATAATGTGGTATAGTAACTATCGCTGAATATAAATATGCGGATGTGGTGGAATTGGCAGACACGCTAGATTCAGGTTCTAGTGAGCGTTGGCTCATGCAGGTTCAAGTCCTGTCATCCGCACCATGAAAAAAGCCTGTTAGAAGTGATGATACTGCTTCTGATAGGCTTATTTTTTATATTCTGATATAATAAAAATATATGATATTTTAAGGTGTTTTTAGATGTTTTACTGGACATGTTTTGCTTGTTTAATTATTTGCTGTGATATGGTATACTTGCATTGACAAGAACATCATATGAGAAGGAGACATGACAGATGAAAAAGATAACTATGATGCTACTCCTGACTACAGCTATTGCAGTATGTACAGTGCCGGCTGCATTTGCGGCAAGCGATGAAGCAAAAGATGCTGCTGATATCCTTTATGAACAGGGGTTGTTTTTAGGTAATGGTACTACTGCTACTGGTGCACCAAACTTTGAATTAGACCGTAAACCAACACGATATGAGGCGGTAACTATGCTGGTCCGACTTTTAGGGAAAGAGGAAGAAGCTAAAAAGGGGACCTGGAATACTCCGTTTACAGATGTGGATGAATGGGCCAAGCCATATGTAGGCTATGCCTATGCCAATAAATTAACGACGGGTACCAGTGAAACTATCTTTAGCGGTAATGATACCGTAACTGCAAGCGAATATCTTACTCTTGTTTTACGTGTATTAGGCTATAACGATAAAATTGGTGATTTTTCTTGGGATAAAGCATGGGAGCTTTCTGATGAAATTGGCTTAACAAACGGGCAATATAATGCCAATACAAGAGATTTTACTCGGGGTGATGTGGCGATAGCCTCTAAGAATGCCTTAAATGTTAACTTGAAGAATGATAATAAAACTTTGGGTGCTACACTTCGTCGTAATAAACCTGCTGCTGATATAAATACATCTAAATCAGTCGTTAAGCCGTCTGTTCCAACTCAAAATATTTCGAATGAAAGACCTAGTTATTCTGAAACAGATAATTCCTATAACAGCAACAGCGGAAAATCACTGATAGCAGAAGAAAACGACCGGCACCAACAAGTACTACAGGACCTATATCGGAGACGAGATGAAAATAGAAATTTAGTAAATGAAAGAATTCGTGAAATTCGTGCTGAAAATATACCTTATATGGGAAGCGAGTCTGAATATGAACGTAGAACATCTGAGTTGATAAGAAAAACTTCTACTCTGCAAAGCCGTATTAATACGCTTGCTCTTGATGATAGTAGGGATGCTATAGCTGAGCGAAAGAAAAAAGAACAAGAATTAGCTGAGGCACAAAAAGAGCTTGATGATTTGACGGCTCGCTATGCTGCAAAAAATGCAATCGCTTCGCTAGAAGAGCTGCAGAAAAACTATGAAGATGATATTGCTAGCCAGATTGATAAAGAGAATGCGTTGCATCAGAGAAATTTGGAACGACTTCTTTATGAGTAATACTGGTCTATAAAAATATTATGTGTACGGAGATATTATAAATGAAAAAATATTTGGCTTTTCTCTGTTTAATTGTTGTTGTATTTATGGGAATTACTGTAAGTGCATATGCTATCGATGATGAACTTGTCGGTTCGGCAAGGGCATTGGATGAGCTTGGTTTGTTTTCTGGGATTGGTACTGCTGAAAATGGTTATCCAATTTATGCACTTGACCGTGGGCCTACGCGACAAGAAGCTATTGCAATGCTGGTTCGTCTGATGGGAAAAGAAAATGAAGCGATGAACAAAGAATGGAGTATGCCATTTACCGATGTGGATAAATGGGCTAAACCCTATGTTGGTTATGCGTATGCTAATGGCTTAACTAGTGGTACTAGTGAAACTACATTTAGCGGCAATGATACTGTAACTGCCAGTGAGTACTTAACACTTATTTTGCGTTTCTTAGGCTATAGTGATAAGAATGGTGATTTTTCTTGGGATCAGTCATGGGTATTATCTGATAAAATCGGTTTAACAGATGGAAGATATAACGCAAATACCAAAAAATTTACCCGTGGAGACGCTGCATTGATTTCTTTTCATGCCATCGGCATGTATCGGAAAGGAAATGGTGCATCTGAAATCATTGTTCAAAGCACACCGAAAGGTCGGGTTTATAGCCGTTTTCCCAAGATTTTAAGCTTTGATAATGTTACTGATTTCGCACCATTTGAACATAGTTTTGATATTGAAGACACTGTATATTATTATTATTCTGCCAATACGCTGCCGTTTGCAGAACAATTTGCTAAAGATTATGCATATTGGTTAAAATCTAAAGGGTATAGTCTTATCAGGGAAGAAGATGACCCTATGGTAAATCAATATAAAGGCTCTGATATTGTTTATGAGTTAATTAATCCAAGTAATGAATATAAAATCACCATTCATACAGCTATTGATGGTGGCAGCAGTGGTGATGGATATAACAATAATTTTACCTATGATATATCGGTAGAGATTTCCCCAACAAAGAGTCAAAAAGTTCCCCAAGATGTATTGGGAAAAATTCGAACACATCTTGTTTATGCAGGCAAAAGTGATCAGCAGGGTATTGTTTATTGTATGTCTACATTGACGGCAAACTCTGCTTATTATGGTGCCTACTATGCTGGTATGGGACAAAATTGTTTTGTTGATGCGGCCAAAGAGTATCAGATAATTGCTAATCTTTGTGAAGGCTATCCAGAATTAGATGAGTTCCGAGCGTATATTTTAACACTCTATGCAATTGATTTAGCTTCTGGTGAGGCTGTAACGCTTACGGCGTATAATTATCTTGATTATGCTGTCATTGTGTGTGAAGGGTCAACGAATATGGCGGATTTATATGAAAAAGCATTTGAAGAATTAAACAGAATTATGGGAGATTAAAATTTAATTGTTTGTAATATTTTGAACTTTTTATATCTAAGAGACTGTAAATGAATTATACAACAGAAAAGAAACAGGCTGGAGAAAGAAATCTTTATCTCTACGGAAGGCTGTAGCTGTTACACTCAGCCTCTCCCTGCTGCTCTCCATGGTTCCCCCTATCCCACAGGCGGCATGGGCGGCGCCAAGCAGTACCAATAGTGGTCTGACGATTGCGACTGGCGGTCGCTACACCTTAAGCAACAACACGGTGTACACGGTGTCCAATGGCACTGGTTATGTCAAGAATGTGGGCATTACGGTAGAAGCAGGCACTGCCGCCACTATCGTGGTGCCTAATGGCAAGGGATTGTGGATAGATAATCGGGGCAGCAAAGACTACCCCAGTCCTATCGACATCAAAAGCGGCGGCAGTCTGACCATCATCACCGAAGGTAACGGGGATGTGGACTGCGTCGGGGCACCTGCTAGCAATGGGGAAACTGCTACCACGAAAAGCAGCCACGCCGGCGGCGTGGCTGGGAAAGCAGCTATCCATGTGCCTTATGGGGCTACGCTGACCATTCGTGGTACTGGTATTGTGAAGGCCTACGGCGGCTTTGCTGGAGACGGCGGTGACGGTACAGGCTCTACGACCCAGGCCGGTCCTGGTGGCGGCGGCGGTGCCGGCGCCGGTATTGGTGGGAACGGTGGTGCCGGCGGCACCGGGACTGGTGCTAATGTAAATCCACCGGCACCGGCCGGGGAACAAGCCGGGACCATTAACCTCTATGGTACTGGCATTGTTAAAGCCATTGGCGGTGGCGGCGGTTATGGCGGTAAAGGTTCAGATAACGGTTATACTGGCGGCGCCGGCGGTGGGTACCCAGCTGCTGGTATTGGCGGTGGGGGCGCCGGCGGCGGTGGTGCCAACCATGGGATTGGTGCTGGCGGCTTCTCTGGTGGTGCTGCTGAAGATATAACTGGCGGTACCCAACGGTCTGCTAATGGGGACGGTACTCCATCTGGCGGCGGTACTGGTGGTGGCGGCGGTTACTTCTCTAATGCTAAAAGAACCAATGAAGTTCATGCCTCTTATGGTATTACCAATGAGGGTCACTATGGTGAACTAGGCGGCACTTCCCACAAGGTAGGTTCTTTTAATGGTTGCTTTGGTGGACTAGGAGTCCACAGTACGGCTGGTGACGGCGGTCAGGGCGGTGCTGGCGGTACTTTGAACCTGACGGCAAAGGCGGAAGAAAAATTGGCAGTCTTCAACGGCACCTATAAAACTGACGCCACTGACTGGGATGAACTAACGGCTACCCCTATTTACCTGCAGCTGGGCTATAAGCCTTCGGCTTTGCGAGGGGTTGGCATTACAGATATTACCAATAAAACGGCTGCTGGCGTTAAAGCTGCGGCTGACAGCAAAGGCTTAATCCCTGCTAATGGTTCCCGCATTCTCGGGGTTGGGTCCGGTGCTGGGGCTACTGAAAGCCACAATGGTTCCATTACCACCCAAAAG
>JAAVYR010000007.1 GCA_022791255.1 Peptococcaceae bacterium
CCACCTGAACAAGAGAAATGTAGCAGTAGATGAAAAAGTACAAGCCGGACAAGTTCTCGGGGTAGAAGGAAATACCGGCAATGTAACTGGCAGTCATCTGCATCTGGAGCTGAGAAAAGTCTATGCAGACCGTATGACGACTATAGACCCGGCAGACTACTTAAAGATTAAAAACAAGACAGGTGATTTAGAAGTGGTGAAAGACGCAAATGCAGTAAGTGACTGGGCAAAAGAAGCCTGGGAATGGACAAAAGAAAAAGGTTTACTAGATGGGACCAGACCCCAGGAGCCTATTACTCGGGAAGAGATGGCGGTTGTGCTGGAACGGATAGCTAATTTAAAATAAGAAAGAAAAAGCAGCAGGAATATCCTGCTGCTTTTTTATTTGGTGGGTCATCAGGGGCTCGAACCCTGGACACCCTGATTAAGAGTCAGGTGCTCTACCAGCTGAGCTAATGGCCCGAAAATGGCTGGGGCGGAGGGATTCGAACCCCCGCATGACGGAGCCAGAACCCGTAGCCTTACCGCTTGGCGACGCCCCAATATGTTTTGTAGCAATCATTAGTTTAGCAAAAGATATGCCAATAGTCAAGAATGAAAGAGAAAAAATATAGGTTTCTCTAAAAAATTATAAGTAATGGGATAGCTTTTCGGCGATAATTCCTAGCCGCTTATATGTAATGATTTTACAGAGACGGTCGGTAAATTTTCCATATTTACGATAAAAAAGATTAAATAGCAGATAGGTCATTCTTTGACTTTTTTCCTTAGGCAGGCGCTTCCAGATGTTTTTTAGGCTATAGACCTGTTTATAAATGCGGATATAGCCATCATATAATTCTTCCTGGGTCATGTTTTTGGGTTGAAAGACGACATGCGCGGTATTGTATAAGGATAAATCTTGGCTAAGAATGCGGCCTTCTTGTGCTAATCTATCGTAAAGTGCAGTGCCAGGATAAGGTGTAAGAATGTGTGAGGTAACAGACTCTATTTTATTTCTGACAATCCAGTCCAAGGTGGCTGGGAAGGTTTCTACTGTATCGCCATCCAGACCAAAGACAAAGCTTGCATTTATCATAATGCCGCGAGTATGGATTTCTCTGACTGCTTTTTCATATCTATCTGTTGTATTTTGCACTTTATGAACTGTTTGGATAGAGGTGGGATTGACGCTCTCAAAGCCAATAAATAGACTGCGGCAGCCGCTTTCTTTCATCAAATCAAGGAGCTCTGGCTGGTCGGCTATATTAATAGATACAGCTGCATTCCATTTTAATCCCATGGGTTTGATGCGGATTAAAAAGTCTCTTGTCCACTGGAGGTTGCCGGTAAAGTTATCATCAATAAATAAAATATGTTTGGAGCCTACAGCCTGGATATCCGCAATAACATCTTCTATATTGCGATTGAGATAACTGCGTTCTCTTGCGCTGTTATAACAAAAATCACAGCGGAAGGGGCAGCCTCTGCTGGTATGGACAACATTGCAATACAAGTATTGGTCCTTATTTAAAAAATCATAGGCAGGGGATAGGACATCTTGGCAGGTAAACGGTTTTTTACAGCAATAGACTTTCTGCAGAGTGCCAGCCTGATAATCTCTGATAATATCTGGCCAGCTACCTTCTGCCGGGCCGATACAGAGGGCGTCGAAGCAATCTGGTGGGAGCGTGGCCGCTGCCGTGGTTATGTGGATACCGCCTGCTATGACCATAGCCCCCTTGGCTCGAAAGATTTTTGCAATTTCTATGGCACGAGGTAAGGTGTCAACAGTAACGGATATTCCTACAATATCTGGCTTATCATCATAAGTGAGTGGCTGGATATTTTCATTTTCTAAAACAATAACGGCAGAGCTATCTGTTTTGCGTATGACATTGACAATGGTAAGCAGCCCTAAAGGTGGTGCCATATGGAGTTTCATATCTGTATCCATAGGGCGTTTTTTCATTTTTGGTTGGATTAGCTTAATAAACATTTTAGCCTCTATTGTTTTATTCCAAACTTAAAAAGTAACTTTCATTTAAATTATAACAAGTTTTGTTATGCGCTACAAGAATAGTTGGCGATAGGAAAGAGGTATTTGCTATTTCTTAGTTAGTAGGATATGATATATACTTAGAAGGATAGAATGTTGCTGGAGATAGATACGGCCAATGCTATAGATGAGATAGATAAAAATAGAAAATAGGAAAGAGGGATTTGTACTATGATTATGAAAGAGTTCCAAGGGAAAAAAATATCTGCTTTAGGTATGGGTACCATGCGTTTGCCAATATTAGAAGGGGATGAGAGTAATATTGACCAGGCTGCAGTCGAAGAAATGGTAGCTTACGCCATGGAACAGGGCGTAAATTATTATGATACAGCTTGGGGCTATCATAACGGTAATTCGGAGCTTGCAATTGGGAAAGCATTAAGCAAATACCCAAGAGAAAGCTTTTATCTTGCCAGTAAATTTCCAGGCTATGATTTAAGCAATATGCCAAAGGTGAAAGAAATCTTTGCCAAACAACTGGAAAAATGTCAGGTAGATTACTTTGATTTTTATCTTATCCATAATGTTTGCGAGATGAATATTGATGAATACCTGAACGAAGAAAAATATGGTATTTTAGCTTACCTGTTAGAACAAAAGAAAAACGGACGCATCAAGCACTTGGGCTTTTCTCTTCATGGTTCTCCTGCTGTAACAAAACGGTTTTTAGAGGCTTACGGAGAATATATGGAATTTGGCCAAGTGCAGCTAAACTATGTAGACTGGACTTTCCAAGATGCTCAAAAGCAAGTGGAACTTTTGCGGAGCTATCATATTCCTGTTTGGGTAATGGAGCCAGTTCGTGGCGGGAAGCTAGCAAAACTAGCGCCTGCTGATGAAGAAAAATTAAAAGCGCTTCGTCCGGAAGAAACCATACCTGCCTGGGCTTTCCGCTTTATTCAGTCCATTCCTGATGTGGTAGTAACCCTTTCTGGAATGTCTAACTTTACCCAGTTAAAAGAGAATATTGCCACTTTTGCAGAAGATAAACCATTAAACGAAACAGAAATGAAAACATTGCTAGCTATTGCAGATGGGATGCTAAGTGGTACTTTACCTTGTACTGCTTGTCGTTATTGCACCAGCCATTGTCCCCAAGGACTAGATATTCCCATGCTATTAGATTTGTACAATGAGCATTCCTTTACTGGCGGCGGTTTCATTGCGCCTATGGCATTGATGGCGGTACCAGAAGAGAAACATCCTGCTGCTTGCATTGGTTGTGGCAGCTGTGAGCAGGTTTGTCCGCAACAACTGAAAATAGCTGAGGCTATGGCGAAATTTGCCGATCAATTAAAGGGATAATTTGAGTTATAACCGAAAGTTTTTTGCAGGAGGCACTTATTTATGAAGGTATTATTACTGAACGGTAGCACCAGAAAAAATGGCTGTACACACCTTGCTTTGCATGAGGTGGAACAGGTCTTACAGGCTGAGGGCATTGAAACAGAATTGATACAAATGGGCAGTGTGCCCATTCGGGATTGTATTGGGTGTAAACATTGCGCTGATAAAAATAGCTGCGTATTTACTGATGATATGGTAAATGAGCTGATTGAGAAGGCAAAAAAAGCAGATGGTTTTGTTTTTGGCTCGCCGGTGTATTATTCCCATCCTAGTGGGCAGGTATTGTCTCTTTTAGACCGGATGTTTTATGCTGGTGGTGCGGCCTTTGCCCATAAACCGGGAGCGGCAGTGGTGACAGCTCGTCGTGGCGGCAATAGTGCCTCTCTGGATGTGTTGAATAAATATTTTACCATTGCACAAATGCCAGTGGTGTCCTCTACATATTGGAATATGGTTTATGGACCTGTGCCGGAACTGATGGCCCAAGATAAAGAAGGTTTGCAAACTATGCGAAACTTAGGGCGGAACATGGCATGGCTCTTAAAGTGTATCCAAGCAGGTAAAGCGCAGGGTATTGTGGTGCCGGTAGCCGAACGAGAATATCGGACGAATTTTAATAAATAAAAGATAGTGAAACAAGCAGTCAGATATAGCACTAAGTTTTTTTTGAGGTGTTATCGTAACTGCGCAAGGAACAGAAAAAAGGACTTGTTCAGGTTTGAACAAGTCCTTTTTTATAAATTGGTGAGCCATCCGCGATTCGAACGCGGGACACCCTGATTAAAAGTCAGGTGCTCTACCGGCTGAGCTAATGGCTCAAATGGCAGGGGTAGATGGATTCGAACCACCGAATGTCGGTACCAAAAACCGATGCCTTACCGCTTGGCGATACCCCTATATCTGGGGTGGGTAAAGGGATTTGAACCCTCGAATGCCGGAGCCACAATCCGGTGCGTTCGGCCGCTTCGCCACACCCACCACAGCAAAAACTATCATAACAAACAACCAGTCAATTGTCAATAATATCCTTGGAATTTTGCTAAATTAATTTGTCTTGCTGTGGATTTGTTGCCTAGTAAAATCTTTTGGTGAAATCTTTCTTAAGGTATACGGATTTTCATATTTTATACATGATAATTTAGAAGGTAAGATAAAATTTATCACAATAGTATGGGGTTATGCATAAAATGAGTTATGTGAATGAGATTTTTGCTGGTGGAAAAAATTTGTTTTGGGGTATTGAAAATAACTTTGATTTGTTATATACTATAAAAAGTCTCATAGACTGTAAATGTGCGGGTGTAACTCAATGGTAGAGTTCTAGCCTTCCAAGCTAGCTACGTGGGTTCGATTCCCATCACCCGCTCCATATTTGCGCTGGTAGCTCAGCTGGATAGAGCAACGGACTTCTAATCCGTAGGCCGGGGGTTCGAATCCCTTCCAGCGCACCAAAAAACGAACTTCTTATGCTATGTATCTTTCCATAATAGTATAGGAAGTTCGTTATTTTTGTTTGTCTTGCCCAACAATATAATCAATCGTGACATGATAATAATCTGCTAGCTTGATTAAAAAGTCTATGGGAATAGTTCTGGTTCCTTTTTCATATCTCCGATAAACTTCACGCTTGCAGCCTAATATATCCGCTACTTGTTGTTGGGTCAAATCATGGTCAATTCTTAAATCTTCTATGCGTTGAAAAAGCATATTGTCACCTCTTGATTATACTATCATTTGGTGGCATAATATATGCAGATAGGCTACCGTATGGTGGCTTTTGGAGAGTTATGTTTGAAAGAAAGGTTATGAATGGGTATGAAGAGCAAGATAATCATCTGGTTAACGGTTTTGGTAATTGTGTTATTGGGGCTGCAATCTGTGGCAGTGGCTGAACCAGCTGTGCCAGCGGAAGCTGACGAGCCAATCGAATTGGCCTTTTCTGACCCTATCTTTTTGCAGGCAGTGCGAGAAATCTTGGGGAAAACAAACGGTGAACATATTTATCAATCGGATGTGGAGAATATTGCCAAGTTAGAAGTGTTTAGCTTGGATATTACAAGTCTGGCAGGTATTCAGTACTTTACTGGCCTTAAGGAATTATATTGTTACGATAATGAGATTACCGTACTTGATCTATCTCATAACACAAATCTGGAGGTGTTAGATTGTTCATATAATACATGTATGAATTTCTTGGATGTATCCAATTGTCCGGAGTTGCAGGTAGTGGAGTGTAACTATAATATTGACCTGCAAAGCTTAGATTTAAGTAAAAATCTCAAGTTGAAGAAGTTAATATGCTATAGTACAGACCTGGAAACATTGGATGTTTCTTGTAATCCTTTGTTAGAAATATTGGATATATATGATACGGATTTGGTAAGCTTAGATGTATCTAATCATCCGAAACTGGAACACCTGGATTGCTCCTATGGGGAATATTTGGTATCAATCGACGCATCAAATTGTCCGGAATTAAAGCTATTAGATTTTAGCAATACCTATGTGGAAAGTTTGGATGTGAGTCAATGCTCTAAATTGACTGCTTTGATTGGTTGGGAAACTGATTTAAAAGCGTTGGATATTTCTACCAACCCATTACTGGAAAAATTAGAAATTTGGGGTGGCTATTTAGTAACATTAGATGTGTCTCATAACCCTAAGCTAAAGTATTTGGATTGTCGTTATCATGATATGTGTGATATTGATAGCGTTGTAGGGATAGAGAATTGTACGGAGTTAGCAGCCGATAAATTTTTCTTTGCGCCGCAAAACATTGTGGATAGAGGACATAGTTGGGATGGGGGTAAAATTACCATAGAGCCAAGCTGCATGGAAAAAGGTGAGACCACTTATACCTGTACCCATTGTGGAATAAGCAAAACGGAAGAAATAGCAGCTATTGGTTACCATGTTCTCGAGCCGGATTGGGATATGGATCGGGAAAATCATTGGCATACTTGTACTGTTTGTGATGCGCAGTTGGACAAGTCCAATCATAGCTATCACAACAGACAGGATACAGTTTGTAATGTTTGTGGCTATCAACGCAGTAGCAACGTTTCTGTGGGCCATAACGCTTCGTCTTATCGGTCTTTTACGATTACAGCTGCTGCTGGCAAAGGTGGCAAAATTATGCCTGAAGGTAAAGTAAGCGTCAGAGATGGGGTAAATAAGACATTTACAATTATCCCAGATAGTGGCTATGAAATAGCTGATGTGTTGGTAGATGGTAAAAGTGTAGGTGCTGTAACAGATTATCTTTTTGAAAAAGTTAATCATGAGCATTGCATTGAAGTTCGTTTTCAGGAAAGTGCAAACAGTGGTGGTTATCAAATGTGCTCTAAGGATGAGCATTGTCCTATCTGGCGCTACACTGATGCGGGTGTCGGAGAATGGTACCATGATGGCGTTCACTTTTGTATAGAAAATGGTTTGATGCGAGGGGATGGTAATAATCAATTTCGTCCTGCAGATACCTTGACTCGGGGAATGTTGGTGCAAATCCTTTATAACGAAGCGGGCAGACCTGCAGTATCGGGGTCCTGTTCTTTTGACGATGTGGTATCTGATAGATGGTACGCTAATGCTGTGATATGGGCTGCCCAAGAAGGTATTGTGAAAGGATTTGACAACCATAGGTTTGCCCCAGATGTACCGATTACCCGTGAGCAGCTTGCAGTCATGCTGTATCGTTATGAGCAAACTCATGGCGGTGGCTTTCATGGAAATTGGCTGTTTCGTTTGGACTTTCATGATGCAGACACTATCAATGAGTGGGCCTATGAGGCGATCTGTTGGCTGACCATGAACCAGGTTATTTTGGGGGAAGAGAATAGGACTCTAAGGCCAAAGGGACTCGTTACTCGTGCGGAAGCCGCGATGATGGTACAAAGATATTTTAATGTATTGCTATAGGAGCAGTTATGGTAATGAGGCTTTTTCTGGAGAAGGAAAAGGCCGCTGTTTCTGTTTAATAAAAAAAGCCCTGGCTTTGGTGGCAGCCAGGGCAACGGGTTGGTGTAAATCAGTGCTGAAATGATTTACAAATAGAACATATCATGTTAAGGATATGGGGTCAAGGTGAAGACTGTCCTCTTTTGTCGATGATGGTATTTTTATTTTGCTTTGCAGCAAGAATACAAAATACATGGGAAAACAGCTTAACATTTGCAGAAAAAAAGAGTATTCTATTAAGTGGGTTATTTTCTTTCGGACAAGGCCCTTTACAAAATAGGAATGTGCATTATAATATGTAAGAAAGTGTTTTTCGAAAGTTTTTTCTATGAATGAAAAATAGTGATGAATAATCATGAAGGAAAGTGATTTTTCGGAATTATTTAGGCATATGACATACAAGGAGGAAACTATGGCTGCTTATCAAAATTTAACTAGAGACGAACTGTTGCAGGAACAAAAAGAATTAACTGCAAAATTCGACCAGATAAAATCAGAAAATTTATATTTAGATATGTCTAGAGGCCGGCCTTCTGCAGCGCAGCTCGACTTGGTAAAAGGATTGATGGATGTGTTAACCAGCAATTCGGATATGAAATGTGAGAGCGGCATTGATTGCCGAAATTATGGCGTCTTAGAAGGTATTCCTGAAGCAAAGAGATTACTTTCTGAAATGATGGAAGTGCCAGGGGATCAGATTATCATTTATGGAAATTCCAGCTTGAATGTGATGTTTGATACTGTTGCCCGCTCTATGACCCATGGTGTTATGGGCAGCACGCCTTGGTGTAAGCTAGATAAAGTAAAGTTTCTTTGTCCGGTGCCGGGCTATGACCGTCATTTTGCTATTACCGAATATTTTGGTATCGAAATGGTGAATATCCCGATGACGGAAGATGGTCCAGATATGGACTTGGTAGAAAAATATGTCAATAATGACCCTGCTGTGAAAGGGATCTGGTGTACGCCGAAATATTCTAACCCGCAGGGTGTGACCTATTCTGATGAAACTGTACGTCGCTTTGCTCATCTGACGCCGGCAGCAGCTGATTTTCGTATCTATTGGGATAATGCTTATGGTATCCACCATTTATATGAAGATAAGCAAGATTACTTGCTGGAAATCCTAGCAGAATGTGAAAAGGCTGGCCATCCGGATATGGTCTATAAGTTTGCTTCTACTTCTAAGATTACATTTCCTGGTTCTGGTGTAGCAGCTATGGCGGCTTCTCCTGCAAACCTTGCCGATGTTCGGAAGCAAATGTGTATTCAGACCATTGGCCATGATAAATTAAATCAATTGCGTCATGCTCGCTTTTTCAAAGATATGTCTGGCATGGTGGCAATGATGAAGAAACATGCAGATATTCTTCGTCCAAAATTTGAAATTGTTTTAAATGCTTTAGAAACCGAATTAGGGGATTTAGGAATTTGCAGTTGGATTTGTCCGCGTGGAGGGTATTTTATTGCTTTTGACTCTTTGCCGGGCTGTGCTAAAGCCATCGTGGCAAAGGCAAAAGAAGCTGGGCTCATCATGACGGAAGCAGGGGCCACTTATCCTTATGGGAAGGACCCAGCTGATAGCAATATTCGTATTGCACCATCTTTTCCTGCTGAGGACGAATTACGGCATGCTATGGAAATCTTTGTCCTTTGTGTAAAGTTAGTAACTATTGAGAAGTTGTTGGCAGAAAAATAAAAAGTTGATTAGACAGAAGAAGCCTGCTTTTAAGAGTGGGTTTCTTTTTGTATTTTTAGGAGCGGTAGAAACTGAGAAAATAGTTGACTATTTTACAGGGGTTTGGTAAAATATCTAATGCTATGGCAGATATGCGGGAGTGGCGAAATTGGCAGACGCACCAGACTTAGGATCTGGCGGGCAACCGTAAGGGTTCAAGTCCCTTCTCCCGCACCATTTTTTTATGATATTTTGTTATATTGGCAGGTTTTTATTCCCCCATTATTGGGGGTTTTTCTTTAAGTATAGCAGGGAAACGCCAATGAATAGCGAAATATGGAAAAGCGAATAAAAAGAATATAAAAAGTCTATTTGTTGTTTGAGGAGGAAAGTTCATGAAGGTTTCTGTAGACAAATCTGTAAAAAATGAAGTAACCATGGAAATTGAAGTTGCAGTAGAAGTTGTAGCTGCTGGTATGGATAAAGCAGTGGTGGCTGTCAGCAAAAAGGTAAATATTCCAGGCTTCCGTAAAGGGAAAGTGCCTAGAATGGTATTAGAAAACTTTGTTGGCAAAGAATATATCTTAAACGAAGCTGCTGACCAATTGATTACCGACGCTTATTGGGAGGCAATTGAACAAGAAAAAATTGATCCAGTCGATAATCCAAAAATTGATATTGTAACTTTGGAATTAGAAAAACCATTGGTATTCAAAGCCACTGTTACTGTAAAACCAGAAGTAAAACTGGGTGCATACAAAGGCTTGGAAGTAAAAAAACCTGAAGTAAAAATCTTAGCCAAAGATGTAGACGCTGAAATCAAACGGATGCAACAACGGCTCGCAAAAGTGGTAGAAGTAGAAGCTGGGAAGAAATCCAAAAACGGCGATACTTTGACTATTGATTTTGAAGGCTTTATGGATGGGGAACCATTCCCAGGCGGTAAGGGAGACGGCTATCCATTAGAAATTGGTTCTAAAACATTTATTCCTGGCTTTGAAGAACAATTAACCGGTGTGGTAGCAGGGGCCCATGTAGATGTTAATGTAACCTTCCCGGAAGATTATCATCAAGCAGACTTTGCTGGGAAAGAAGCCGTATTTAAGGTAACTGTTCATGATATCAAGAGAAAAGAATTACCGGCTTTGGATGATGACTTTGCTAAAGATGTCAGCGAAACAGCTGATACCATGGCAGATCTCAAAAAAGAAGTTAAAGAACGGTTAGTAAAACAAGCTAATGAAGAAGCGGACAACCGTGTCAAAGATATGGCCATCGACCAGATGCTGGAAGGGGTAGAAGTGGAAATTCCAGAGGTAATGATTGAACGCCGTATTAATGAAATGATTGCTGATATGGAACAAAACCTGCGCATGCAAGGTATGACTATGGAACAATACATGGAATATGCAAAAGTTACTAAAGAACAAATGGCTGATTACTATCGTCCACAAGCAGAAGGCAGTGTAAAATATGACTTGGCTTTAGAAGAAATCTGCAAGCAGGAAAATATCGAACCTTCTGAAGAGGACTTAAATAAACAACTAGAAATCATGGCTGAGTCTTCTGGTCGGTCTGCAGAAGATATTAAAAAAGACCTGGTAAAGAGTGGCAGAATAGACTCTTATATCTTCGCACTGCAAATGATGAAAGCTGCTGATGTGGTAAAAAATAGCGTTGTTGTTGTAAAATAAGAAATTTTGCCGGATAGGTATTTGTAAGGATATTTTCGGGTATAAACATATATGGAAGCCAAAGGTCATATGCTATGGGGAGAGGTGAAGAACATGAGTATGTTAGTTCCAATGGTGGTAGAGCAGACGAATAGAGGGGAGCGGTCTTATGACATTTATTCCCGTTTGCTCAAGGACCGTCTGATTTTTTTAGGGGGACCTATTGATGATAATATGGCAAATTTAATTGTTGCGCAATTATTATTCTTAGAGTCTGAAGACCCTGATAAAGATATTCATTTGTACATTAATAGTCCTGGCGGTTCTATTACATCGGGGATGGCTATTTTTGATACGATGCAATATATTCGTCCTGATGTTTCTACCATTTGCATTGGTATGGCAGCCAGCATGGGAGCATTTTTACTTACGGCCGGTGCTCCGGGCAAGCGCTATGCGCTCCCAAACAGTGAGATTATGATCCATCAGCCATTGGGTGGTACTCAGGGGCAGGCAACTGATATTGAAATCCATGCCAAACGGATTTTGAAGATGAAGGAAACCTTAAACAAAATCATGGCAGAACGAACTGGGCAAACCTTAAAGAAAATATCCCAAGATACCGAGCGAGATAACTTCATGACGGCAGAGGAAGCAAAAGCCTATGGGCTGATTGATGAAGTAATCCAAAATAGAGCGGCACTGCAAAAGTGATTTTGGGAGACATGTGAGAAAAAACGAAAATGGCAAGTGGTGCCAGAAAGGGTGAGAGCGTGTCAAAATCTACAGAAGATAATGGTCGTTTAGAGTGTTCATTTTGTGGAAAATCCCAAAATCAGGTAAAGAAATTGGTAGCTGGTCCTCATGTGTATATTTGTAATGAATGTATTTCTCTATGCAGCGAAATCATCAATGATGAGATGAAGGAAACCATGATAGAGGAATTCGTTGATTTACCAAAGCCACGGGAGATAAAAAGCTTCTTAGACCAATATGTTATCGGCCAAGAAGACGCCAAAAAGGCATTATCTGTTGCGGTATATAATCATTACAAACGAATTAAATTGGGCGGCAAGATCGATGATGTAGAGCTGAAGAAAAGTAATATTCTCATGCTGGGGCCTACTGGCAGCGGGAAGACTTTGCTGGCTGAGACATTAGCGCGGATTATCGATGTGCCTTTTGCTGTGGCAGACGCTACTTCTCTCACTGAAGCTGGTTATGTAGGGGAGGATGTAGAAAATATCCTCTTAAAGCTATTACAGGCTGCTGACTTTGATGTGGAACGAGCAGAAAAAGGTATCATCTACATTGATGAAATTGATAAAATCACCAGAAAATCTGAAAATCCATCGATTACCCGAGATGTATCTGGGGAAGGGGTACAACAAACCTTACTGAAAATCTTAGAAGGGACTGTAGCAAGTGTTCCTCCGCAAGGCGGACGGAAGCATCCTCACCAGGAATTTATCCAGATAGATACCACCAATATTCTCTTTATCTGCGGCGGGGCTTTTGCTGGCATTGAGAAAATCATTGAAAATCGTACCAGTTCTAAGACGATGGGCTTTGGGGCAGAAATTCGCAGTAAAAACCAAGAAAATATTGGGGAAACGCTGAAAAAGATTTTGCCGGAAGATTTATTGAAATTTGGCTTAATTCCAGAATTTATCGGCCGTGTGCCGGTAGTGGTTTCTTTGGAACCTCTAGATGAGGATGCCCTGGTCCGGGTATTAACAGAGCCTCAAAATGCACTGGTAAAACAATATCAGAAGTTATTTGAGCTGGATGGCGTTCTTTTAGAAATCACCGAAGATGCAGTGCGGGAAGTAGCCCGACAGGCCATCAAGCGGAACACCGGAGCTAGAGGATTGCGTTCTATTATGGAAGCATTGATGCAGGACTTAATGTATGAAATCCCTTCTCAGGAAGATGTTGGCAAATGTATCATTGATAGTGCTGTGATTTTAGGTGAAGGGGCGCCAACGCTTATCACCAAAGAAGAGCTTTATGAAGAGGCTGGTGCTAACGAAACGGCATAAAAACAAAGAAATTTAAGTAAAAGGAACACCATCATATAACAGGTGGTGTTCCTTTTTTGTTTTCATAAAGCTTCTTCTTGAAAGCTTTCATTTATGATATTTGATTTTATTCTGCTAATTTCATGTATAAGATGGGATAAGGGTTTCCTTGTTCATCAGTCTCTGTTCTCTGGTAAACTTGAAATCCCATGTGTTGGTAAAATCCTTTTGCTTGGGGATTTTGTTCGTTGACGCATAATTCATTGACTGCATAGTTTTTTATAGCATGCTCCAGGAGTTTTCTGCCAATGCCGTTGCCTCTTTGTTCTGGGGTAATGAAAAGCATTTCCAGTTTGTTTCCGGCGATGCCCATAAAGGCGATGGGGCATTCCTCTGTATCCATTGCCACAATTAAATGAGGGATTTCTTGCAAGGCAGTGGGAACGAATTCTGCAATTTTGGCGATTTCTTCTTTGCTTAAAAACAGGTGGGTAGCGGTGACAGATTTTTCCCAAACAGAGAGTAATTTATTGATAAGCAGTTCGTCTCTTTCTATGGTTTCGTAAAACTTCATAAAGAGCAGTTCCTTTCTGATTAGTAATATTTGGGGTTTTACTGGATGGTATACATATTGGTATTATAGCATAGAAGGTGGCTAAGGAGAATATTCGTTTTATTTGGTTTGCCATAGGGGGCGCATTTGATGGGAATGTTTCATATACTAGAGGGAGATTGTATATTATCGGGATTTATGATAAAATATCCTAATAGGATATGGTAAATTTTTACTTTTTTTGAAAAGAGATTTTTATTAAAAAGAAAATTGGATATGCTATTCTTTAGAATAGTGTAATTAAAATAGAAGTAAAGTTGGATGAAGGAGCGGAAAGCATGAAAGAAGTTTCTGAAAATCCCTTAATCAGTGAAAATCAGAGTGAAACGCCTGATATGGTCATAGAAAAAAGTGGGGCCAGACCAGAGGATTTTTTTTCCAGTAGTGATTATTTTGAAATGCCATTGCTGCCATTGCGTGGTTTAATTGTCTTTCCTTATATGATGATCCATTTGGATGTAGGCAGAGAACGGTCTATCAATGCGGTAGATGACGCGATGCTCTCCGCAGGGCAGCTTATCTTTTTGTCTATGCAGCTGGACCCTCAGGTGGATAACCCGGGACAAGAGGATATCGCCACTATGGGGACAGTGGCTAAAATCAAACAGCTGGTAAAGCTTCCTGGTGGGACTGTGCGTGTGTTGGTAGAGGGCTTATACCGAGCAAAAATCGAACAGTTTATCTTTGATGAACCATATATGTTGGTATCTCTTTCTCGTCCTTCTGAGGAACCTTCTTGTTCTTTTGTAGAGTTAGAAGCTCTTTCTCGGAACCTGGAGCGGTGCTTTAACCAGTATGCTAAGGATAATAAGAAGATTACGCCAGACGCACTAACGACCCTTGCTACCATTGAAGACCCAAGACGGTTAGGGGATATTATTGCCACTTATCTGCGGCTGAAGCTGCCAGAAAAACAGAAAATCCTGGATACGGCTGCAGTAGATAAACGATTAGAAATGTTAATTGGCATCGTTAATCGGGAAATTGAAATCATTGATTTAGATAAAAGAATTTCTCAGCGAGTGCGGGAGCAGATGGATAAATCTCAGAAAGAATATTATCTGAGAGAGCAGATGAAAGCCATCCAGAAAGAACTGGGGGAAGGCGATGAGCGGACTGCAGAAGTAGCGGCACTCAAGGCAAAAGCTGCCAAAATCAAATTCCCAGCAGCCGTCAAAGAAAAACTAGATAATGAACTGGACCGCCTGCAGAAAATGCCGCCTTTGATGGCTGAGGCTATGGTAGTAAGAAATTATATTGACTGGATATTAGACTTGCCATGGGATAAAACCAGCAAAGATAAGCTGGATTTAGCGGATTGCGAAGCAGTGCTGGACCGGGAACACTATGGGCTAGAGAAGGTAAAGGAACGGGTATTAGAGTATCTTGCTGTGAGTAAACTGACTCACGGACAAAAAAGTCCTATCCTATGCCTTGTGGGGCCGCCTGGTGTGGGGAAGACCTCTCTTGCCCAATCTATCGCCAAAAGCCTAAATCGGAAGTTTATTCGTATTTCATTAGGCGGTGTGCGGGATGAAGCGGAAATCCGGGGTCATCGTCGCACTTATATCGGTGCTTTACCTGGCCGTATTATTCAAAATATGAAAACGGCTGGCGTAAAAAACCCTCTCTTCCTTTTAGATGAAATCGATAAAATGAGTACGGACTTTCGTGGGGACCCGGCAAGCGCTCTTTTAGAGGTATTAGACCCAGAGCAGAATAACAGCTTTAGCGATCACTATTTGGAGGTGCCGTTTGACCTGTCTCAGGTCATGTTTATTACCACGGCCAATGTTAAAGATAATATTCCCCGTCCTCTTTTAGATAGAATGGAAGTCATTGATTTACCGAGCTACACCCAGGAAGAAAAAACAGAAATTGCGAAACGGCACTTAATCCCAAAAAATCTTACCCAGCATGGGCTGGAAGCAGAGAATGTGCAATTTTCTGATAATGCCATTCGTATGATGATACGCTGTTACACCAGGGAAGCAGGCGTCAGAAACCTGGAACGGACTATTGCCAAAGTATGTCGAAAATTAGGCAGAGCCGTTGTCAGTGGCGAGACGGGGCCTTTTAAAATCACAGCACAGACCATTGGTGGGTATCTAGGTGCGCCGAAATTTCCTTATGCAGCAGAAGAAAAGACAGATCAAGTGGGCGTTGCTACTGGTCTTGCTTGGACCCAAGTTGGTGGGGAAGTATTAGAAATCGAAGTGCAAGTGCTGCCAGGTAAAGGGAAAATCTCCCTTACGGGACAACTGGGCGATGTGATGAAGGAAAGTGTGCAGACTGGTTACACTTATATTCGTGCTATCGGGGAAAAGCTTGGTATTGCCTCTGATGTAGAGGAAAAATATGATATTCACCTTCATGTGCCGGAAGGTGCCATCCCTAAAGACGGGCCCTCTGCTGGGATTACCATGGCGCTAGCCATTGCTTCTGCACTCACTGAGCGGCCTATCCGCCATGAAGTGGCGATGACAGGGGAAATTACTTTGCGCGGCCGCGTGTTACCGGTTGGTGGTATTAAAGAAAAAGTATTGGCAGCTTACCGTCATGGTGCTAAGGTCATCATTCTCCCTGCGGCTAATAAAAAAGATTTAGAAGATATTCCTCTCAGCGTATTAAGAAAACTAAAATTTCACTTTGTGGAGCAGATGGAAGAGGTTATTGAGATTGCCTTATTACCCAAAAAGAAGTAAACAGATTTGATATATCTTTAAATAAATTTACCAGAATAAGAAATGAACGGAATGGAAGGAAAAATGGAAATAAAAAAAGCGGAATACATTGCAAGTGCAGTGTATCCAGAGCAGTACCCAGAAGAGATATTACCGGAAATCGCCATGCTTGGTCGGTCCAATGTAGGGAAGTCTTCCCTCATTAATAGTCTCAGTAATCGAAAAAATCTGGCAAGAACTAGCAGTCAACCGGGAAAAACCAGACTGATTAACTTTTATAAAATGGACCGCAGCTGGTATTTGGTGGATTTGCCGGGATATGGTTATGCCAAGGTTTCCCAATCTTCTCGTGATGATTGGAAAAAAATGATAGAAAAATATCTGGCTTGTAACCCAGAAAATAAATTTTACTTTCAGCTGGTAGATATTCGTCACGAGCCTTCTGCGTTGGACAAGCAGATGAATGGCTGGCTAGAAGAGAAAGACTTTCCTTATGTTGTTATTGCTACGAAATTGGACAAGATTAGCCGTGGTGCTCGTGAAAAACAACTGGCATTAATCAGTAAAACATTAGGTGTAGAGCGGGAGCGGATTTTTCCTTTTTCGGCTCAAACAAAAGAGGGGAAAGAAGCAATCCTTTCTCTTATCGGCAAACTCCTAGGGATAGAGGAGCCGGAAACAGAAGCGGTAAGCAGTGAAAAAGAAGCCTAAAGAATTGAATTATAACAAAAGAGGTAACAGTATCATTTCTGTTACCTCTTTTTTGTATAAATTTGTTTTTAGCAGAAATGAGCAGGTGTACTGACGTACTGTTTATTTTTCTGTTAGATTGTTTTCACCCCAGGTTTTCATATAGCTGAGTACATCGATAAAGCTTTTGCCTAAATCCGTTAGAGTATATTCTACTCTTGGCGGAACCTCATTAAAATCATGACGAATTAAGAACCCATCCGCTTCTAATTCGCGCAGCTGCTTTGTTAGAGAAGACTCTGTTATTTCTCCCAGCTGACGGCGGAGTGCGCCAAATCTATGAATATCTTGAAAAGCAATATAGTAGAGGATTTCCAGTTTCCATTTACCGCCCAAGATTTTTTGCAGGGTAGACATGGTTTTGCAGCGCGCGATAGCTGTTTCTGTTTTTCTCATGTGATACCTCCTGGATAGATGGTTAACTGCATGATAGCATTTTTATTGCCAAAAAGCTAGGTACTGCAAAAAAGTACCGTACTTGTGCAATTTTTATATGTTGATATAATGACTTCAGCATGTAATAACGGCAAAACAGGGAGGTGTTCTCATGCATTATACTGGAACCATCTGGCGGCCGCCTTATGAGGCAGACTCTTTATTGTTAGAAGTAACGGCAGGCTGTAGTCATCATCAATGTAAATTTTGTACCCTTTATCAAGAGTTGCCGTTTCAGTTTAAAATGTCTTCTATGTCTCACATAGAAAGTGATTTACTGGAGGCGCAGCTTTGGTGTGCTGACCCTATCGCAAAGCTCAGTGCTAGACTACAAGGACTATCTAGACCTGATTGTATCCAGAGAGTATTTTTAGTAGGGGCTAATCCCTTTGTTTTGCAATATCAGCGGCTAATGGATATTGCTGGTCTTATCCGGAAATATCTGCCAACTATTAAAACAATTGGTTGTTTTGCGAGAATTACGGATATCCAGTTAAAGTCTGATACGGAATTAGAAATGCTTCATAAAATAGGCTATGATGGTTTAACCATCGGAATGGAAACTGGTGATGAGGAAGCCTTGGCTTTTATGAATAAAGGGTATGGGGCTATGGATATTGTAGAACAATGTTGTCGATTGGACCAAGTCGGTATGCGGTATCAGTTCTTTTATTTGGTGGGTGTTTCTGGGGCTGGTCGTGGTGAGATAGGGGCTAGGGCTACAGCTACTGTTTGTAATCAGTTGCATCCGGCTCTGATTGGCTGTAATATGTTGACGGTTTACCCGGAGTCTCAGTTATTTGAAGAAATCCAACAAGGTAATTGGCAGGAGTCATCTGAAATCGAAAAGTATCAGGAAATGAAAGTATTAATGGAAAATTTGCAAATCACTACGAAATTTGCAGCGCTGGGTGCCTCCAATGCTTTTCAGTTTCAGGGAAATTTACCTGATGAAAAAGCTATCCTGAGGACAGCCATTGATAAAATAATAGATACCGTACAAGAAACCGATTTGCGTGCCTATCGCAAACATCTTCCTCATCTGTAAAGTATCTGCAAAAGAGATTATCAAATAAAAAGGCTGTGACTTTTATGGTCACAGCCTTTTATAATGCGGCGTTATTTGATATTCTTTTCGCAATGTTCTTTAATCTTTTGGAAGCTTTCTCTGCTAATTACATGCTCAATGCGGCAGGCGTCTTGGGTGGCTGTCTCTTCGCTCACGCCTAAACGCATAAGGTATTCGCTAAGAAGTAGGTGCCGTTCATAGATTTCTTCAGCGATTTCTTGTCCGGCAGGAGTAAGGGATATCAGCTTCCCGTCGTCTATGAGAATAAGTTCTTGGGCTTGCAAGAGCTTCATAGCGTTACTGACGCTGGGTTTAGAAAAGTTTAGTTCGCCGGCAATATCAATGGCTCGGACTTGTCCTTTTTTTTGTTGCAAGATTAAAATTGTTTCTAGGTACATTTCTGCTGACTCTTGGCTGCGCATAGCATTCGCCTCCTTTATCTGGTCTTTCCTTCATATGATTGTTTTTGATTGTTTTAGCTTACAGTGATTTCCTGGTTAATCTCATGGTAGCAAAAAAAAGCAGGGAGTGCAAGAAAAAAAGTGATAATTCCTATTGACATCCTTGGAATTGTTTTGTAAAATATATCCGAAGTTAGTTAGTAGTGACTAACTATTCTTTTTAGGAAGTAGTTAGTTATGGATAACTTTAAGGAGGAATGAAGAATGCCACTGAGTCTTGCACCTATTGGAGAAATCATGCAAATAAAAAAAATCAAAGGAAGGGATGAGGCATTACAATTTCTTCATCGTTTAGGCTGCTTAGAGGGCGAGGCAATTACAGTTGTTTCGAAGTTCAGCGGTAATGTTATCGTGAACATAAAAGGAGCGCGAATTGCTCTGGATAAAAATATGGCCAATCGGATTATGGTGTAAGGAGGAGCAGTATGAACACATTAAATCAAGTGAAAGCGGGAAATGCGGCAACTGTTGTGAAAATCCATGGTGAAGGTGCATTGCGACGCCGGGTGATGGATATGGGCATTACCAAAGGGGTAGAGGTCCTGGTACGGAAAGTAGCGCCTCTAGGCGACCCTATGGAAGTGACGGTGCGCGGCTATGAGCTGACAATCCGCAAACATGATGCGAAAATCATTGAAGTGCAGTAAATAAAAAAAATTTAGCATAAGGTTAGCAGAAACTAACTAAGAAAGGGGATGGGTTTATGAGCATACGGATTGCCTTGGTGGGGAACCCAAACTGCGGAAAAACTACCATGTTTAATGCGCTTACCGGTAGCTCTCAGTATGTCGGCAATTGGCCTGGGGTAACAGTGGAAAAGAAGGCGGGGAAACTAAAGAAACATAGCGGTGTAGAAGTGGTAGATTTACCAGGGATTTATTCTTTATCGCCTTACACTTTAGAAGAGGTGGTTTCTCGGAATTACTTAATTGATGAAAAACCTGACGCGGTCATTAATATTGTGGATAGCACGAACTTGGAGCGGAACCTGTATCTGACTACACAAGTATTGGAAATGGGTATCCCTACAGTTGTGGCATTAAATATGGCAGATTTATTAGAAAAGCAGGGTATTAAAATCAATCTGACTGAGTTAGAAAACGCATTAGGCTGTCCGGTGGTAGAGACTTCTGCTCTAAAGGAAAAAGGTTGTTTTGATGCGGTAGAAAAGGCGCTGCAAATTAGCAGGCAGGCACAGCGGCCAAAACCGTTAGATATCTTCTCTGTGGGAACAGACCAGGTGTTGGCGGAAATCAGTCATATAATCCGCGATAAAGTAGAAAAAGATTTCTTACCTTGGTATGCAGCAAAAGTTTTTGAACGGGATGAGGAAGCTTATAAGAAGATAGGTTTTTCTTCGCTAGAGGCTGAACAAGTAGAAAAAATCATTGCAGCTTATGAAGAAAAAATGGAGGACGACAGCGAAAGCATTATCACCAATGAGCGGTATGCGTTTATTGCCGGCGTGATGAGCCAATGTTTCCGTACAAAAAAGGAAAAGCATGGTTTATCTACCTCTGATAAAATTGATAAAATCGTCACCAATCGTTTCCTAGCGCTGCCTATCTTTGCTGTGGTGATGTTTGCCGTTTATTATCTTTCTATCACTACGGTTGGTTCTATGATGACAGACTGGGTCAATGATGTATTGTTTGGAGAAATTATTCCGCCGACAGTAGAAGGCTGGCTGGAAAGCATCAATGCGGCTCCTTGGCTCTCTTCCTTGATTTTAGACGGCATTATTGGCGGCATTGGTGCAGTGCTGGGGTTCTTGCCGCAAATGCTGACGCTATTTTTCTGCCTGGCGATTTTAGAAGACTGTGGTTATATGGCAAGGATTGCCTTTATCATGGACCGAATTTTCCGTCGCTTTGGTCTTTCCGGGAAATCCTTTATCCCTATGTTAATCGGTACTGGTTGTGGGGTGCCGGGAATTATGGCGTCTCGTACTATTGAAAACGAACGAGATCGAAGAATTACCATTATTACTACCACATTTATTCCTTGCGGGGCGAAACTGCCAATTATTGCGCTGATTGCTGGAGCATTATTTTCTGGGGCTCCTTGGGTAGGGCCTGCGGCATATTTCATCGGTATGGCGGCCATTGTTGTTTCTGGTGTGATTTTGAAGAAGTTTCGTTCCTTTGCTGGTGATGTAGCACCGTTCGTTATGGAGTTGCCGCCTTATCATGTGCCGGGGCTCAAAGGTGTGCTCCTGCATATGTGGGATAGAGGCAAGGCTTTCGTTAGAAAAGCAGGGACGGTTATTTTCCTGGCTTGCGGTCTTATCTGGTTTCTGCAGACATTTAACTGGTCTCTGGAAATGGTGGAAACAGAACGCTCTATGCTTGCAGACATCGGCAATGTGCTAGCTCCGCTTTTTCGTCCTCTGGGCTGGGGACATTGGCAGGCGGCAGTGGCAGCAGTGTCTGGTTTAATCGCCAAAGAAAATGTAGTTAGCACTTTCGGTATTCTCTATGGCTTTGCGGAAGTGGCGGAAGACGGTGCAGAAATCTGGCCCTTACTGGCGGCTGACTTTACTAAAATTTCTGCTTTCTCCTTCTTGGTGTTTAATCTCTTGTGTGCACCTTGTTTTGCTGCTATTGGTGCTATTCGCCGGGAAATGGCCAGCGCTAAATGGACTTGGTTTGCTATTGGCTACCAGACTGGTCTTGCCTATGCGGTGTCCTTTGCCATTTATCAATTAGGGTTATTCTTTACCGGTGGCGGTTTGACCTTCTTTACGGTGTTAGCGCTTCTCATTGTAGCAGCTTTTCTCTGGCTCTTATTCCGTCCTTATAAGGAAGCGCCGCATCGGGCTATATTAGGAAGAGACGCCTTAGAAGCTTAGCAAAAAAAAGGAGGTAGGGTAGGATGGCAAATTGGCTTTTGGGAGCGGTTGTGATTGGTATCTTTCTTTTTGCTGCTTATATCACATATAAAAACCATAAGAAGAGTGGTGGTTGTGGTTGTGGCTGCGAAGGTTGCGCCTTGGCAGACAAGTGCCACAGTAGAAAATAGACACAAAAAAGACTTTGACGAAAGATCCGTCAAAGTCTTTTTTATTTATTCAGCATCAAAAGAGATAAGTCCCAGTTTTTCTAAAATATCCATGGTGTTAAAAGCGCTGATTTGAGTTGCAAGATTAATGCTGGTACCAAAGATAAAAGGGATGATATCCACTGGGTCGTAGGTGCGGGTATGTTCGGTCAGTTCGCTGACTTTATTTTCCAGGCATTGGGTGATAAATTCTCGTTGTTTTTCATATTGCTCTTGCGCGCATTTCCCGACGATTTCGATAACTTCTGATTTTTTCATAAGACGACTTCCTTTCTCTGTTGTTTATTTATGTTTGTGCTCTTGTTTTTCTAATTCTATATTTTACCATATTTTATTGCATATGGTGCAATCTTTTTGTCATCAATGACAAGTTCTTTCATATGAATAAAATATAAATAAAAACAGACAGAAAGAGATTATGGCAGACCGTAAACATGTGATATGACGAAGGAGGGAAAGCCGTGCAGTGGGGGATTGTTGGTAACGGTTTTTTATTTTTATTGGTATTGATAGCGTTCTTTTTTCTGGTGGCATTTGGAGTTCTTTTCTTTTTCCCGGTAGGAGCCGTTTTGAATGTGTCTCTTTGGTGGCAGATATTATTGCCTTTGGTCTGTCTTTTAATCCATATATATATTGGTTTTTTTACAGAAAAGAAGTGTTTATTTTACAGCGGGGTCTTTAACCTGCTTCTATGGGGCTGTTGGTTATGTTTACTAATTTGGTTCTTACCGGTGCTGTTAAATCGTTACACAGTGATTTTGCCTATCTTATTGCTTTTTTGCATTGGCTTTCTCGGGGCTATGCTAGGGCGGAGCCTAGCTAGGGTAGTAGCAAAAAATACGCCGCCAGAGGAATAACAAAATTTAAAATCATTTAGGAGGAGAGAACACTGCTATTCGTTTGAGAAAATAAGGATACCTCTCCAGTAAAAAATATGGTATGATAATAGCTGGCAAAAGATTTTTATCTTGGTGTAGTAAAACGAAGGCAGAGGAGACGGGGGTATATGGCTCGTTTAGGAATTGTTATTTTTGGTGTTGTGTTGATGATCATAGCCATTTTGTTGCGGCAGGGCATGGTAGCAGGCTTCCTTGCTGCCCGGCAAAAAGAAGTGGTCAATGTAGAGGACCTAACCCGTTGGTGGAAACTAAACACGGCTTCTATGGGGGCGCTGGTTATCATTACAGGCATCGCCAGTCTCTTTTTTACAGATAAAAGTTCTTGGATATTTTTAGCGGCGGCCCTATTTATCATGGTAATCTTTTCTAGTTTGCTGGTGATGGGTTATCGACTGTTATTAAAGAAAGATAGTAGCATAAGCGAATAAATTGTTGTATTGACAGTTGCATTATTTTTGTTTATGATAAAAGAAATATTAATATGGCCATCTATGATGAGGAGGAGCATTGTCTGGTATGTCTTGCAGAGAGGTGCGTTCTAGGCTGAAAAGCGCGCTATGACTGGGACAAGCAGGTAGCCTCGGAGATAATTGCCTGAAGGTGCAGATTTCCTGCATTGGGTAAGGTAGTTCGGGTTTGCCCGTTACAGCAAAGAGTGCTTATTGGCATTTTTTATGCTAGTAGGAATTAAGGTGGTACCACGGAGCTTTTTCGTCCTTTTGGGTGAGGAGGCTCTTTTTTAATTGTTTGATGATTTCATGATTTGATTAAGGAGGAGTAGACATGGCAGAAACCAAAAATAATATGCAGCTAAATACAGTATATAACCCTAAAGAAGTAGAAGAAAAATGGTATGATTATTGGGAAAGTCACAAATGTTTTAGTTCGGAACACAACAAGGAAGGCGAACCTTTTTCCATCGTTATGCCGCCGCCGAATGTAACTGGGCAGCTCCATATGGGACATGCTCTGGATAACACCATGCAGGATATTCTTACTCGCTGGAAGCGTATGCAGGGGTATCATACCTTGTGGATACCAGGCACCGACCATGCCGGCATTGCAACCCAAGCAAAAGTGGAAGCACATTTGGCTAAAGACGGTATTAGTAAATATGACTTGGGTCGGGAAAAATTCATCGAAAAAGTCTGGGAATGGAAAGACGAGTATCATGGCCGCATTACCAAGCAGCTGCGGAAATTAGGTTCTTCTTGTGACTGGGATAAGGAACGGTTTACCTTAGATGAGGGTTGCTCTGAGGCGGTACAGGAAGTTTTTGTGAAGCTCTATGAAAAAGGCCTCATCTATCGGGGTAGTTATATGATTAACTGGTGCCCAAAATGCCAGACCACCATTTCTGATATTGAAGTAGAACACAAAGATCATGCCAGTCATTTATGGCATTTGAAATATCCGCTGACAGATGGCAGTGGTTATGTTATCGTGGCAACTACCCGTCCAGAAACCATGCTCGGCGATACGGCAGTAGCAGTCCATCCCGATGATGAACGTTATAAAGATATGGTGGGAAAAACTATCATGCTGCCTATCGTTAACCGGGAAATCCCTATCATTGCAGATGAATATGTAGATATGTCCTATGGGACAGGGGCTGTAAAAATCACACCGTCTCACGACCCTAATGACTTCAATATGGGGCTTGCGCATCACTTAGAACAAATCGTGGTTATTGGCAAAGACGCCAAAATGACAGAAGCAGCCGGAAAATTTGCAGGGCTTGATAGAGATGAATGCCGTAAGAAAGTAGTAGAAGAATTTGAACAGCTGGGGCTCCTGGTAAAAGTAGAAGATATCCAGCATGCAGTAGGGGAATGTTACCGCTGCGGCAGCGTTATCGAACCTCTGGTTTCTCCTCAATGGTTCATTAAGATGACCCCTTCTGTAGAAAAAGCTACCAAAGCCATTGATAACAAGGATATTGCTTTTGTGCCAGACCGCTTTACCAAGATTTATTTGGGCTGGTTAGATGGCATTCGGGATTGGTGTATTTCCCGGCAATTGTGGTGGGGGCACCGTATCCCGGTGTGGTATTGTCAGGATTGTGGGGAAGTGATTTGTCAGAAGGAGGCGCCTCATACTTGTCCAAAATGCGGCTCCAGTAACTTAGAACAAGACCCGGATGTATTGGATACTTGGTTCTCTTCTGGGTTATGGCCTTTTTCCACTATGGGCTGGCCTAAAGAAACAGAAGATTTAAAGAAAATGTATCCAACTTCTGTCCTGGTAACGGGCCGGGATATTATCTTCTTCTGGGTGGCCAGAATGATTTTCATGGGTATGGAATTCATGGAAAAAGAACCATTTAAACATGTCCTAATCCATGGCTTAGTACTGGACGCCCAAGGACGGAAAATGTCTAAATCCTTGGGTAACGGTATCGACCCCTTAGAAGTCATCGAGGAAGTTGGCGCGGACACCTTACGCTTCATGCTCATTACTGGGAACACGCCAGGGAATGACTTACGGTTCCAGCGGGAGCGGTTGGAGGCAGCACGGAACTTTGCTAATAAAATCTGGAATGCCAGCCGTTTCGTATTGATGAACTTAACCGATTATGAAAAGGGTGCCTATACGCCGGAATATACATTAGCAGATAAATGGATTTTGACCAGACTGTCTCAGACTATTGCAGATACGACTCGCTTCTTAGATAAATATGAGTTAGGGGAAGCGGCTCGGACCCTCTATGACTTTATGTGGGATGAATTCTGTGATTGGTATATCGAAATGGCCAAAGCCAGACTTTATAAAGGAACGCCGGAACAAAAATACACCGCTCAGTTAGTGCTTTCTACCGTACTGGAAAAGACTTTGCAGCTCTTGCATCCATTTATGCCGTTTATCACAGAGGAATTGTGGCAAAACTTGCCGGTAGAAGGGGATACCATCATGCTCTCCAAATGGCCGAAAGCTAATGATATTGCTGCTTATCCAGAGGAAGCTCAGCAGATGGCATTGTTGATGGAAGTCATTCGTGCTGTAAGAAATATTCGTGGAGAAATGAATGTACCGCTAGGGAAAAAATCCGAACTTATTCTTTGGGCAGATAGCGCTCAGCAGGAAATCCTTCGTCAGGGAGAAGAATATCTCTTGTCTTTAGCTAGTGCAGAAACAGTAGTCATCAGTGAAAAGCAGGAGGTAGCTCCGGAACAAGCCGGCAGCGCTCATGTGAAAGGTGTAGACATCTTCCTGCCGTTAAAAGGTTTAATCGACTTTGAAAAGGAAATTGCCCGCTTGAATAAAGAAATCGGTGCTATTGATAAAGACCTGGCGCGGATTAACGGGAAACTGGGGAACGAAGGCTTTCTCGCCAAAGCTCCTGCTGATGTCATTGAAAAGGAAAAGGCAAAGGCACTAGAATTGACAGAAAAGAAAGCGGCGTTGGCAGAACGATTAGCCATGTTTTGCTAAAGGCGGAAGGGAACAGTAGCAACGTGATGAATTACGAAGAAGCTCTTGACTATATTGCCAATTTAACGAAATTTGGTATCAATCCTGGATTGGAACGGATAGAAGAATTATTGCGGCGTCTAGGTAATCCACATCAACAAGGCATGCGGTTTATTCATGTTACCGGCACCAATGGCAAAGGTTCTACCTCTGTTTTTACGGCCAATATATTACGAGCTGCCGGATATAAGACTGCCCTTTTTTCTTCACCCCATATTCGTTCTTATCAGGAGCGGATGCAGATAAATGGTGTGCCTATCACAAAAGAAATGGTAGCAAGTCTGATTACAGAGGTTGCGCCGATTTTAGACCAGATGATAGCAGAAGGTTTTCCATCTCCTACAGAATTTGAAGTCTGCACTGCGCTGGCTCTGACTTACTTTGCCCGGGAGCAAGTGGATATGGTCGTCATGGAAGTAGGGTTAGGTGGGCTTCATGACTCGACCAATGTCATAGACAGTGAGATTGCCGTTATTACCAATGTAGCCATGGACCATATGGACTATTTAGGTAATACCATTGCAGAAATTGCTACAGAAAAAGCCGGTATTATCAAAGAACATACCAAGGTTGTATTAGGTGATTTGTTGCCGGAGGCCTTAGATATTTGTGTAGCGACGGCAAGAGAGAAACAGACTGCTATCTATCATCTTGGTGAACAGCTTGCTTTCCGGGAAAAACAGTCGGATTTACGAGGCCAGATATTTGATTGGCAGATGGGCAAGACTTGCTATGCTGATGTGTTTATTCCGCTCATAGGAAAACATCAATTCAAAAATGCTTCCCTTGCTATGGCTGTTGGTTTTTTGCTAGGTGTATCAGAGGATGCTATTCGTCAAGGGCTTGCTGCTGCAAAATGGCCTTGTCGGCTGGAAATTGTTTGGGAACCTTCTGAAGAGGAAAAGCGTCCTATGGTTATCATCGACGGGGCGCATAACTGTCATGGTATGCAGGCATTAGCGCAAGCCTTAAAAGACTTGGGTATTGCAAAGGTTCATGCTGTTCTGGGGATGCTTGCGGATAAGGAGCGAGAGGCAGCTCTTGGGTACCTATTGCCTTTTTGCAAGGAAGCGGTGATTACCAAGGCGCCGGTGGCGCGGGCTGGTAATTGGCAATATTTAGGCGATATTTGCAAAAATCATGGTGTGCCCTATGAGCTAGAGGAAGACATCTTTACTGCTTGTGAAAAAGCGGTACGTGAAACGAAACCAGATGAAATATTGTTGGTAGCGGGTTCTTTATATATGGCTGCTGTTGCCAGGGCCTATTTTTTGCCAGATGATGACCTTGGGGAATAATAAGAAATAAAATCAAATATTCAGTAAAGAATAAGATAGTCTCTATAAAATAAAAACGACTAATTATGAAAATAACGGAACTTTAAGGGAAATAACCAATGAAGAAAGAATTTGTATTGGCTTCTGCTTCGCCGAGGAGACTTGCTATCTTACAGCAAATAGGAATAACGCCAGAAGTAGTGGTCTCTGCTGCAGAGGAAATAAAAGAAGGGGACCCTGCCGATGTAGTGAAAATCAATGCTCTTGCCAAAGGACGAGCTGTAGCGCCTCTGGTAAAAAACAAAATCATCATTGCTTCGGATACAGTGGTTGCTGCTAATGGACAAATCCTGGGGAAACCGCAAGACGCGGCAGAGGCTTTGGCTATGCTGATGTCTCTTGCCGGCAAAAGCCACTGGGTATATAGCAGTGTGGCGATTATTGATAGTGATACAGGGGCATGTCTTGTTGATGTTGACCAGACGGAAGTATTCTTTACTGCTGTAGAGGAAACGGATTTACAGAAGTATATCAAGACAGGGGAACCTATGGATAAAGCGGGGGCCTATGGTATCCAGGAAAAGGGTGCTCTTTTGGTAGAAAAGATTTGTGGTGATTATTATACCGTCATGGGATTGCCTCTTCATAAGCTGAAAGAATTATTATCTAGCTGGCGTATTAATCTTTGGGATTATATTGGCAAATCATGAAAAAATTTTTTATAAAAATGGGATTTCTCTGTGGTTTTCTATTGCGGTAAAAAAAGGATTTGGGTATAATAAAATAATAGTACAAGCTATTTTTGATAAATTTTGCTTTTTCTCAGCAGAAAGACAGTCTTATTGATCGGATTTTGGTGCTAGGATTACCAGATTTGCAGCTGGGAGAAGAGATATTTATTACAGGAATAATAAATATTTTGAAAGAAGGTAACGATTTTGTTTTTAACAAGAGATATCGGCATAGATTTAGGTACAGCAAATATTTTGGTATATGCGAAGGGGCAGGGCATTGTGCTCCAAGAACCTTCTGTTGTCGCTGTAAACAAAGGGACCGGTAAAGTATTGGCTGTAGGGAACGCTGCAAAGCAAATGATTGGCCGTACGCCTGGTAACATCGTGGCAATCCGCCCTATTAAAGAAGGGGTTATTGCAGATTTTGAATATACCCAGACCATGCTCAAATATTATATTGACCGGGCTTTGAAAGGCCGCAAGATTTTAGAAAAAATCCGGGTAGTCATCTGTGTACCTTCTGGGGTAACGCCAGTAGAAGAACGGGCGGTAAAAGAGTCTGCCCTTAACGCTGGTGCAAAACATGCTTATATCGTAGAAGAACCAATGGCGGCTGCTATTGGTGTGGGACTTCCTGTCTATGAACCTACTGGCAGTATGATTGTAGATATTGGCGGGGGCACTTCTGATGTTGCCGTGATTTCTTTAGGCGGCATTGTAAACTCCTGCTCTATCCGCATTGCAGGCGATGAAATGGACAGCGCCATCATGAACCATGTGAAAAAGGCTTATAACTTAGCTATCGGGGAGCGGATGGCTGAAGAAATCAAAATCAATATCGGTACTGCTTTCTTAACGGAATCCAACAAAGATAAAGTCTATGAAGTGCGGGGGCGGGATTTGCTCACCGGCCTGCCAAAAACTGTGTTAGTGAGTGCGAAAGAAATCTATACTGCCCTTGTGGAACCAGTCAAAGAAATTGTAGACGCTGTAAAGACTTGCTTGGAAAAAACACCGCCAGAATTAGCTGCTGATATTATGGACCGTGGTATTATGATGGCGGGGGGCGGTTCTCTCCTGGACGGTTTACCGAAATTATTGTCTCTAGAAACAGGCATTGCTGTTTATCTTGCGGACGAGCCTTTAAATGCGGTTGTATTAGGCACTGGGAAAATCTTGGAAAATGTAGATATTTTGGGTGCAGCTTCCTCTAAAAATGGAAAATATCATTATATCCGCTAGGGATATAGGATAAGATATGCAACTGAAAACAGAAAAAGCTTTTAACCAGGGGCTACTTGTGTTAAAAGCTTTTCTTAGTCACTTATATTTCAGTAAAACAGAAACCACGATAAATGGAGAGTGGAAGGATTGCGGAATGCTAGACGGAAATTGATGATAATCGGTGTTACTGCCTTTATTATCATTTTTTTGTTCATTGCTTATCATACGGGGCCAAAGCGGGATGATATGTCTGTTGTAGAAAAAATATTCTGCGATGTGATGGCTCCTTTTCAAAACGGCTTGATTTGGGTAGGAGACCAATTCTCTTCTTTTGGTGGATATTTCACCAGTGTGAAAAATCTAGAGGCAGAAAACCAACACTTAAAAGAAGAAATCTCAGCATTACAAAAGGAAACCAGCCGTTTAATCGAAGTGGATTTAGAAAACAGCCGTTTGCGGAAGCTCTTAGGTATGTCAGAGCGTCTGGAAAATCGCTTTGCTATGACGGTAGTACCCGTTATCGCCCGAAACTCCAGCTCTTGGTATAATACGGTTACCATTAAAGGTGGTGCGGACCAGGGCTTTACCAAGGGGATGCCAGTGGTAAATGGGGATGGTTTAGTCGGTCGGATTATTTCTGTTAGCGAATATACTTCTGAAGTATTATTGATTTTGGATAAAGACGGTACGGTAGGGGTACTTGTCCAACCAAGCCGGACGCCGGGGGTGGTAGAAGGCAAAGGGGATTTGGGTAATCATTTGCAGCTTAATCATGTGCCTTATGACGCTAATATTCAGAAAAATCAGACGATTATCTCTTCTGGTCTGGGCGGAATTTATCCTGCTGGGCTGTTGGTCGGCTATATTAGTGAGATACAGACAGCAGCAGGTGGGCTGATGTTAGAGGTTACCGTTACGCCCTTTGTAGATTTTGATCGGTTAGAAGAGGTAATGGTGCTGAAGAACAAAGAATAGTAGCGATCTATTTTGGTATTGTTAATGGTGGTTGGGAGAAACCATGAAAAGAAAATTTACATTATTTTTTATTGCATGTTGTATCATCATATTGTCAGAAACTTGGCTGCCTCATATTCGTATTTGTGGGGTGCAGCCCGATTTACTGCTTCTGTATATTGTTTTTTTAGGTGTTTTAGAAGGGCCTGTTTATGGAGGTATTGCCGGCGGTATTCTAGGGCTCCTTAGTGACGTAATGATTGGACAATATATCGGTCTGGGGATGCTAGGTCGGATATTAGCAGGCATTGTTGCTGGATACCTGGGCGAAAAGTTTTATCGAGATAATTATTGGATACCTATCGCCGCCACTGTGCTTGCTGTAGCTATTACAGAGATTATCTTTTGGTTTGGGGCAAATCTTTTAGGTTGGCAGCTTTCTCTTTGGGGTTATACATTGCCTTATATATTGGTGGCTTCTCTCTATAATGGGATTTTGGCTCCATTCTTATATGTATTATTTTATTTTTGTTATGAAAATGGTTGGTTAAAAAAACCGATGTGATTGATATTGGCTAGCAGAGGGGAGGGGAAGCCTCTTGTCCGAATTAGAAAATAAAAAAAATGCAGAACATACTTTTAAATTTAAGACCATTGGTATTTTTTTAGGGATTTGTCTTGCTGTGCTTACGGGGCGACTGTTCTTTCTGCAAGTGGTGATGGCCGATGAATACACTACTATGTCAGACCGTAACCAAATTCGTATTTTATCGACGCCTGCCAGACGAGGCAATATCTATGATAAAAATATGAAGGAATTGGCTATTAGTAAGCCTATCTATGCGGTGGCGTTGATTTCTACTGAAATCGATGATAAAGAAGAGGTTGCGAAAACTTTAGCCAGTTTATTGCAGGACCCAGAAATCACACCGGAATTTATCTTAGATAAAATTAAAAATCATGTGCGCAGTTATGAGCCTATTATTATCAAGCGGTTTGCTTATGAAGAGGGCTTAAGCATTATTACTCAAATAGAAGAAATGCGGGTGGATTTACCAGGGGTTATGATTATGGAAGAACCAACCCGATATTATCCTATGGGGTCTCTTGCCGGACAAGTTATCGGCACGGTTGGTCTGATTAGTGCAGAAGAACAAGACCTAGTAGAAAATTATGGTTATAGCTATAATGATTGGGTTGGAAAGACGGGTTTGGAAAAAACCATGGAGCGCTTTACTGTAGATGGTAAAGAAATTGGATTACGTGGGAAAAAAGGCGCACAAAAGGTAGAAGTAAACGCGAAACACCGTCCGGTCGCCACCAGAAGCACACAAGACGCTGTGACAGGGAACTCTATCAAACTGACCCTTGATAGTAATTTGCAGCGTGTTATGGAAGAAACGCTGGTGGAGGTTATCACCAAGATCCAAAAAACGAGACCGAAGGCTCAGGCAGGAGCTGCCGTTCTCATTGATGTAAAAACCGGTGGGGTCTTGGCCATGGTTAGTTATCCATTTATGGATCCAAATGATTTTGCTACTGGCCTTTCTAAGGAAAAGACCGAATACTATTGGGATGAGAATTTAAAGCCTATGTTCAATAGGGCTATTTCTGGGACTTATCCGCCGGGTTCTACTTTTAAAATGGTAACAGCGGTGGCGGCTGTGGCGTTTGGTGATTGGGACCCCAATGAGCGTATTAACTGTACGCCTTCTGCTTGGGTGCAGCCCAAAGCAAAGTGTCCTCGTGCCCATGGCAATGTCAATATGTATGAAGCTTTGGGGGTATCTTGCAATAATTATTTCCAGGAAATTGCCAAACGGGCGGGGAATGACGCCTTGTATCAGGCTGGTTGGCAATTAGGTCTGGGCCATGCTACTGGTATTGATTTACCAGGGGAAGCAGAGGGGCTTTTACCCAACGAGGAGTGGAAAAACCAACGCTTTACCGGCTGGGAACAGCAATGGCGGCTCTATGATACTTATTACATGTCTATGGGCCAGGGATATAATTTGCTGACACCCATTCAAATGGCTAATTACATTGCTACCATCGCTAATGGTGGGAAAAATATGCAGCCTCACTTAGTAGACCAAGTGCTGACAGAAGACGGTATCGCCATCTGGACTTTTGAGCCAGTCGTGCAGGGAACATTAGATATTACCCCAGAACAGCTTTCTGCTGTGCAGCGTGCTATGTTGGAGGTATCTACTGGACGGAATGGGACGGCTCGAAGCCTTTTTGCTAATTTCCCAGCTGATATTAAAGTAGCTGCAAAAACCGGGACAGCCCAAACGGGTCTGGTAGGCGATGATAAGGATAAAGATTATCATGGTATCTTTGTGGCATATGCTCCTTATGATGACCCGCAGATTGCTTTTGCTGGTGTTATGGAGTATGGATTTCATGGTGGGTCTTCTATGGGTTTGGTTTGCAAAGCGGTCTTTGAAGAGTATTTTGGACTAAACAGTGTGCCCCTTCCTGATGAATTGCCAGAGTCTATGGAATAGTCTTCTCATTTGCCATTTTTTTCTAGTTTTTTAATAATATAGAGAAAAGGCCTTTGTACTCTAGGGATTTTCATTAAATCTGTCAGAATTTGTTTTTATTTGCGGTGGCAGAGAAAGCAGGAATTTTTTTCTGTTTTGTAGAAATGGTAAAAGGTGTTATAATAAAGTTGTATTTTGTTAGATACCGTGAAGTCTTATGGAGGATAGGGCGAATGAACCAGTTTTTGGCGGAAAATTTAGATAATGAAAAGACATTGCTGCTGCAAAAAACATTGCGTTCCGGGCAAAGCATTCACTATGATGGTAATGTAGTGGTGTTGGGAGATGTGAACCCTGGCGCGGAAATCGTAGCGGCAGGACATATTGTGGTGTTTGGAGCTCTTAGAGGTGTGGTTCATGCTGGGGCTAGTGGAGAAGCAGGGGCTACCGTTACAGCCTTTTCTTTGGCACCGACCCAGTTGCGTATCGCAAGTTTAATTACCCGTCCGCCAGACGGCGCTGTGGTAGTTTTTCCGGAACACCCGGAAATCGCAAAAATCAAAGATGGTTCCGTCGTGATAGAGCGATTTTTGCCGGGTAGTGAAAAAGCATAAAATTTTATGGAGATAAATAAAAGGAGGATAATCTGAATGGGTGAGGTAATCGTAGTAACATCTGGTAAAGGCGGCGTTGGGAAAACGACCACAAGTGCAAATATCGGCACTGGGCTTGCCGCTTTAGGGCATAAGGTGGCCATGCTGGATACTGATATTGGCTTGAGAAATCTTGATGTTGTCATGGGCTTGGAAAATAGAATTGTTTATGATATTGTTGATGTGGTAAGGGAAAATTGTCGCTTAAAACAAGCGATGATTAAAGATAAACGGTTTGAAAACCTCTATCTTTTACCAGCTGCGCAAACCAAAGATAAGACAGCTGTCAATGAAGACCAAATGCGGGATTTATGCGCTAAGCTGAAAGATGAATTTGACTATATTATCATTGACTGTCCAGCGGGGATTGAGCATGGTTTCAAAAGTGCTATTGCCGGTGCAGAACAGGCTATTGTTGTAACGACACCGGAAGTTTCTGCTGTTCGCGACGCAGATAGAATTATAGGTCTATTAGAAGCAGCCGGGCTAAAATCTCCGAAACTGATTGTAAACAGGATTAGAACCAAGATGGTAAAAACCGGGGATATGATGTCTGTAGAAGATATGCTGGATATTTTGGCAATTGACCTTTTGGGCATTGTACCGGATGACGACTCCATCGTTATCTCTACAAATAAAGGGGAACCGGCAGTTCTTGATGATAAGTCTAGAGCTGGACAAGCTTACCGAAATATTGCAGCAAGAATTACTGGCAAAGAAGTGCCTTTGATGTCTTTGGAAGAGTCTACAGGCTTCTTTGACAAAATTCGCAGCATTTTCAGTAAGTAGTAAAGGAGGAACCATAGATGGCTTTTACAGATGTGATTAACCGTATATTCGGAAAGGATGGTAACGGTAGTAAAGATGTAGCGAAGGAACGCCTCCGTTTGGTGCTTGTTCATGATAGAGCGAATATGTCTCAGGAAGTAATGGATCATTTGCGGGAAGATTTAATTGCTGTTATCAACAAGTATATGGAAATCGACCAAGATGCTTTGGAAGTGTCTATGAATAATGAGGATGGTACGGCTTCTCTGGTGGCAAATATTCCTATCTTGAGTGTAAAGAGAAATATCAGCTAGCAGCATACATAGAGATAGCTGGTGAAAAGGATATCAGAATGGCAAACAAAAGTAATGATAAAAAATTATTTTTGTTTGCCATTTTTCTTGTTTTGGGGTACACTAATATACATAAAATTCTTAAAAAAACAGTAAATATGATATCTTTTGTTGAGATATGTAAAGGGAAACTGTAAAGATAGGTGGCAGTTACATTCGTGATAGAAAAAAGATACTTAAAAAATATAGATTGGATTTTTGTAGCCATGGTAGCGGCCCTTTTGGTTATCAATTTGGTAGTGTTAAAAAGTGCCTCTACCAATGTAAGCAGTGATAGCTTTTATTATGTGAAACGGCAATTTCTCTGGATTTGTCTGGGGCTGGTTGCCTTGGTGGCGGTGCTATTTTTTGATTATCAATATTTTGCCCGTATTTCTTTTTTGATTTATGGGTTTAATCTATTGTTACTGGTTGGGGTATTATTTATGCCGGCCCAAAAGGGTGCGCATCGTTGGTATGATTTGGGCTTTATGGATTTTCAGCCATCAGAGCTTGCTAAAATCCTGATGATTATTTGCTTTGCTTGTTTTCTGGCGAAACGAGAACATGAAATGGGTGAATGGAAAAATATCTTAGCAGCCTTTGCCTTTATGGGACTGCCGATGCTGCTTATTTTTGCAGAACCGGACTTAGGGACTTCTCTGGTGTTTGTTGCTATTCTGTTTGCCATGCTCTGGGTAGGTGGCTTGCCGCCGAAAATTATGCTTTGGTTTATCTTGATTATTTTATTTGTGGTGCTGTTTATTTTCTTTGTCTTGTTCTTTTATACAGATGGCTATCAGCATTTGCCAGAGGAGTTGCCTTGGTTTATTCCGCTAAAAGGATATCAGCTGACGCGGTTGATTATTTTTATTAATCCAGAAATGGACCCTCTAGATGCAGGATACCATATGATACAATCTGAGATTGCCATTGGTTCTGGTGGTTTTTGGGGCAAAGGTTATGGCAAAGGTTCTCAGGTTCAGGGGAATTTCCTGCCAGAGCACCATACAGACTTTATTTTCTCCGTAGGGGGAGAAGAGTTTGGCTTTGTGGGCAGCTTTCTGCTTTTGGCTCTATACTTTGGCATTTTAGGACGGGCTGTGATGATTGCCTATCGAGCGAAGGATTTATTAGGTAGTTTAATTGTCATAGGTGTTGCCGCGATGTTTGGCTTCCAGATATTTATTAATGCGGGTATGACCATTGGTATCATGCCGATTACGGGTCTTCCAATGCCCTTCTTAAGCTATGGGGGCAGTAGTATGCTTATTAATATGCTGGCATTAGGACTGGTGCTTAATGTGAATATGCGGTCGGCGCAGCGGTTATTTTAAAGTGTTTTCTTTCAGGAAAGATAGGTGACAGTAAAATGGGGAAATCGTCAACGAAGGCAGAAGATAAAACCAATGTGATGCGCATACTTGATCAAAAGGGAGTGCCGTATTGTCATTATTGTTATGTAGGAACTGGTGCTATTAGTGGTGTAGAGGTAGCGCAGGCACTAAATGAAGATGTACGCAGAGTTTTTAAGACATTGGTGACCTCTGCAAAAAGTAAGAAGAATTATGTGTTTATGGTTCCTGTTGCGGAAGAGCTAGACTTGAAGAAGGCGGCAAAGGCTGTAGGGGAAAAAAGCATTGAAATGGTAAAGTCCAAGGATTTGTTAGGGCTTACTGGTTATATCCACGGGGGTTGCTCTCCCATTGGTATGAAAAAATATTTTGATACGGTTATCGATATTGCAGTGCTAGACCAGGAAAAAATTATTTTTAGCGGGGGTAAAATCGGTTATCAGGTGGAGCTATCTCCAGCGGATTTAAAACAAGTAATTCCTTATCAAGTAAACGATATCACCGTATCATAACGGTACTGTGGTATATTCAGACGGGACGGACATATATATAATAAAAAAGCCTGTCTGGAGTGATGAAATATGGGACAATTAAAAGATTTTACGATGAGTGCAGCAGCAGAACATGGGAGAGAACCGTTCAGCAGAAGAGGCAGGAGGAGCCAGCGGCCGCAATCTTTGCGGATGAGCCTGTGGCTGAAACAGGTGGTTTGGTGCTGTATGATTTTTGCAGCGGTATCTGGTATCGTTAAAATGGATAATGACTGGAGTCGGAATGTACAACAATTATTATTCAACCATTTGAATATGGAGACAGACTTGTTGCCAGTATTGCAGCCGCTGTATTTTCAAGGAGAGCAGCCGCCGGTGGAAAATAACGGTGTGGTTGCAAATGGTGACGCTGACCAGAAGGATAATCTTTCTTTGCTTGTACCTATCAGCGGCATTGTATTAAAAAACTTTACTCCGACAGATGATGGCAACATGGTGGTAGATAGCATTACCATTAAGACGCCAGAAGGGGGAAAGCTCATTAATGCCTGTGCCGGGCAAGTGGCGACCATCGTGGGGGATGTGGGCAATTGGCAGGTGACTGTTACCTGTGAAAATGGTTGGAAAATGGTATATAGCGGACTAAAAGATTTATCGGTAACAGCAGGGCAGCAGATTGCTGCTGGAACAGTGCTGGGTAATGCTGTAGAAGGAGAAGTGAAATTTGCGCTTTATCAGGGAGATGTTCCGGTAGACCCCATGGCATATTTTTTAGTTAATCAATAAAGGTAAGAATAAGGCAAGACCTGAGAGAAAACATTTCAGGTTTTGCTTTTATTTTTAGAGGATTTTCGGGACAGGAGAGGGAATTTATTATAGTTTATAAAAATGCTTTATATGGGAAAAGAATAAATATAGGAGGACCGCAAATGGTCGTATTAAAAGAACGAATTACCCAAGAATTATTGCCTTTTGTGACGCGGCCAGGGCAATACATCGGTGGTGAATATAATCAAGTGGTAAAGGATTGGGAAAGCACAAGGGTAAAAATGGCCTTTCTCTTTCCGGATACTTATGAAATTGGTATGTCTTTTGTGGGCATGCGTATTTTATATCATGCAGTAAATAGCCAGCCTGATTTTCTTTTAGAACGCAGCTTTGCGCCGCTAGTGGATATGGAAGAACGCATGCGGGAAAAGCAGATCCCTCTTTTTACCTGGGAAAGTGGACGAGCTGTAAAAGATTTTGATGTAGTGGGGTTTACGCTGCAATATGAAATGAGCTACAGTAATATCTTAAATATGCTAGATTTGTCCGGTATTCCGCTTTTAGCCGAAGATAGAACAGATGGGCCTTTGGTAGTAGCTGGGGGGCCTGGCGCTTTTAATCCAGAACCGGTTGCTGATTTTTTTGATTTATTTATGCTGGGTGAAGGAGAGGAATTATTACCGGAATTATTGGCCGCCTATGCCGAAAGTAAAGAGGCTGGTGAAAGCAAAGAAGTCTTTTTGCAGAAAGCAGCTCAAATTCCTGGTATCTATGTGCCCAGTCTTTATCAGGTGACTTACCAAGAAGATGGGACTATCAAGGAAATCCTGCCTCTGGGCGACGCGCCGGCTGTTGTATATAAACGGGTGTTGCCAGATATGGATCTTGCCGTCTACCCAGATAAAGAATTAGTGCCCCTAACCCAAGTGGTTCACGACCGTCTTGTCTTAGAAGTTATGCGAGGGTGCACCAGAGGCTGCCGTTTTTGTCAGGCGGGGATTATCTATCGTCCAGTAAGAGAAAAAACAGTGGCAAAGCTTATCCAACAGGCAGACGCTTTGTTGGAAAGCAGCGGCTATGAAGAAATGGGATTGATGTCTCTCTCCACTGCGGACTATAGCTGCGTCAATGAACTAATCGGGGAACTGCTGGACCGCTATAGTAAGGAAGGAGTGGGGGTTTCTTTGCCTTCCCTTCGGGTGGACGCGTTCTCTGTAGATTTAGCAGAAAAGGTGCAGCAGGTGCGGAAAAGCGGCTTGACTTTTGCCCCAGAGGCTGGTACTCAAAGAATGCGCAATGTTATCAACAAAGGGGTAACAGAAGAACATGTGCTCACTGCTACCAAAGCAGCATTTTCTCAAGGCTGGACGCAAATTAAACTGTATTTTATGATAGGGTTGCCTACGGAAACCAAAGAGGATTTAGATGGTATCATCGACCTTGCTGTGAAGGTGCTGCAAAACGGTAAAGAAATCGCCAGAGAAAAAGGTATCAAAAAACCACTGAAGGTATCGGTCAGTGTTTCTTCCTTTGTGCCCAAAAGTCATACGCCATTTCAATGGTTTGGGCAAAACACTTTAGCAGAGTTAAAAGAAAAGCAGCACTACTTAAAGGAACAGGCAAAGCAATATAAAAATCTTTCTTTAAACTATCATCAGTCCGAGGTCAGTTTTTTAGAGGCGGCTTTTTCTCGGGGAGACCGCCGGCTGGGGCAAGTACTCCTCAAGGCTTGGGAAATGGGCTGCAAGTTTGATGGTTGGACAGAGCATTTCAAATATGAGACTTGGCTTGCAGCGTTTGCGGCTTGTGGTTATACGCCGGAATTTTTCGCTTATCGGGAAATGGGAAAAGAGGAGGTATTGCCTTGGCAGCATCTTTCTTGTGGGGTAAGCCAAAAATGGCTATGGCATGAATGGGAAAAGGCCTTATCTGAGGACCTTACTGCTGATTGCCGTCATAATCCTTGCAGTGGCTGTGGCGTCTGTCCCAAACTAGGTGTTGACAATGATTTGAAAGGAGCAAGCAAATGAGTATTTTTCGTTGTTGTTATAGTATTCAGGGAAATATTAGCTTCCTTTCGCATCTTGATTTATTGCAGGCCTGGCAGCGCATCTTGCGGCGGGCAAAAATCCCTGTTGCCATGTCTCAGGGGTTTAACCCTCATACGAAGATTGCTTTTGGTCCGGCGCGACCTGTAGGGGTAGAGAGCTTGCGGGAATACTTTGATATTGAGTTGCAGCAAGATATGGGTATAGATGTTTTCACCCAGCGGCTTAGCGGGGCTCTTCCGGAAGGGATTTGTCTGGAAGAAGTAGTGCCTATCCAAATAGGAGAGAAATCCATTACGGCCTTGATAGCAGTAGCTAATTACAGTGTGTGGGTAGATGAAAGAAGTATCGTGGGAATAGAAGAGCGAATTGCTGCATTACTGGACAGGGAAGATATCAGCTATTTAAAGACCAGCCCCAAAGGAGATAAAACGGTAAATTTACGGCCGGGGATATTTATCCTTGCGTGGGATGGTGAGAAATTTACCATGCAGCTTTTGGCAGGGAACTCTGGCCATGTGCGTCCAGAGGAAGTATTGTCTTGCCTGGGGATTGGTAAAGAAGAAACCAAACGGACATTGCGAACGGATTTATTATGTGCAGATGGAACAAGACCCTAAAAACAGGGTGTGAGAGGTGAAAATAAGAAAACCATGAAGGAAATTTTAATCCAGCAGGATGAGGATACGATTGGGGTAGCTTTGGTAGAAAACCAGCAGTTGAGTGAGATTTATTTTGAGCAGAGGGAACGGCGTCAGCTTCTGGGGCGTATCTATAAAGGCAAAGTGGAAAATGTGCTTCCTGGTATGCAAGCGGCCTTTGTCAATATCGGCCTCAGTAAAAATTGTTTTCTCTATGTGGAAGACGCAGTGCCAAAGCATATTAACGAATATGGCGAGGGCCTGAAAAATGCAACTGATTTACCGAATATTTCTTCGGTATTAAAAAAGGGCCAAGAAGTGCTGGTGCAAATCGTCAAAGAGCCGGTGGGAACAAAAGGCGCGCGAGTAACGACCCATATTACGCTGCCAGGGCGCTTCGTGGTGCTTATGCCGGAGGTGGGACATATCGGTGTATCCCGCCGCATTCATGATGAGGCGGAGCGGCAGCGATTGCGGGAGATATCTCAGCCATTGGTGAAGGATAATATTGGTTTCATTGTGCGCACTGCAGCAGAAGGAATTGGTCCAGAAGAACTGGCTCGTGATATTGCTGATTTAACGGCCTTGTGGCAGGAAATCCAACAAAGGGCCAAAAAGGTAAAGCCTGTTTCTCTCGTTCATCATGATTTGGGTATTATTGAACGAACGGTACGGGATATCTTATCTGAAGATGTAACAGATATCTGGACCAATAGTAAAACGATGCAGACAGAAATATCTGCCCTGGTACAAAAGCAATTACCAGAGTATGATGGGCATATCTATTTACGGGAACACCAGGATGTTTTTGCCCTCTATGATATAGATACGCAGCTGCAAAAGGCACTGCAACGCAAGGTGTGGTTAAAATGCGGCGGTTATCTAATCATCGACCAGACCGAAGCACTGACGGTGGTGGATGTGAATACTGGTAAATTTGTCGGCAAAAATAACCTGGAAGAAACAGTGGTGCTGGCTAATATTGAGGCTGCTAAGGAAATCGCTCGCCAGCTGCGGTTAAGAAATATTGGTGGTATTATTATCATTGATTTTATTGACATGGATACTTATAGTGATAAAGAGGAGGTAGTCGCTGTCTTAGAACAGGAATTACGGAAAGACCGTACCCGCACCAGCATTTTAGGTTTTACGCAGCTAGGCTTATTAGAAATGACAAGAAAAAAAGCTTCTATGGGGCTGACAGGGCTTATGGAGCGAGAATGTCCTTTTTGTGAAGGAAAGGGAAAAGTCGTTCATGAAAATATTGTTTGTCAGCGGGTCCATAAGGAAGTGGGGCAAATCATTGGTGAGGCAAATGGAAGCGGTATTCTTATTGAGGTAAATCCGGCCGTGGCTTCTTATCTCATTGGTCCATCTGGGCAAAACTTAGCTGCTTGGCAACAAGAACTAGACAAAAAAATCGTGGTGAAAGGTGCAGCCGGTCAAAAGATGGAAGATATCTTGGTGCGGGCATATTATGATGATGAAAATCAAGAACAAACAGTAGCACCTGTACACGTTGGGGAGAAATTATATGTAAAAATATTAGAGCCCAATGAAGAAAACCCTAACGATGGCGTGGTGCGCATTTATGGCTTTGTAGTGGTTGTGACCGATGGCGCTAAGTATGTGGGCCAGAAAAAATGGATAGAAATCGATAATGCATTTAAAACTCATTGTTTTGCTCATATTATTGAAAAGTAAAGTGGCAGCATTGGAGAGATTTTCATTGACAAGGCTTTCCTGGTGTGGTAATATACTCTTGTTGTGTTTTAAAACCATATTTGCTGGGTAAGAAGTGTCTGTGAGGACCACCTAAGTGAAATGAGTCTTTAGCGATAGGAGGTGCGACATGTACGCAATTATTGAAACAGGCGGTAAACAATATCGTGTATCTGAAGGCGATGTTATTAATGTAGAGCTTTTGGCTGCAGATGTTGATGCTACTGTAGAAATCGACCGGGTGTTAGCAGTGGGCGAAGGAGAAAACATCAAAGTTGGTTCTCCAGTCGTAGCTGGTGCAAAAGTAGTTCTGAAAGTATTGGAACACGGCAAAGGTAAAAAAGTTATCGTATTCCACTACAAACCAAAGAAAAACATCCGTAAGAAAAATGGTCATCGTCAACCGTTTACAAAAGTTCAAATCGAAAAAATTCTCGCTTAAGGCAAGCGATAGCAGAAAATAAAAGTTTAAGAAACAAGGAGGTGGGAGGTAATGGCACATAAGAAGGCAGGCGGTAGTTCCAGAAACGGCCGTGACAGTGAGTCCAAGCGCTTAGGAATTAAACGCCATGACGGTCAGTTTGTTACTTCCGGTAGCATTTTAGTTCGTCAACGCGGTACCAAATACCATCCCGGCAATAATGTTGGCTTGGGCAAAGATGATACTTTATTCGCGACTGTAGACGGATATGTAAAATTCGAAAGAAAAGACAAATATAAGAAGAAAATATCCGTGTACGCTGAAACTCCAGCGGTATAGTATTTTGTTGAGAGAAGCCGGGACTATTCCCGGCTTTTTTTGTTTAGGAAAATTTATATAAATTTTCTATGCTATATAGGAAATCTTTTTTTTACGGCGAATACATAACAAGATATAATCTTGGTAAATCCAGGTAGTCGTAAGGGTTGCCAAGGTTTAAGGAGGATTTATGTTTTACGATTATTCTAAAATATATGTAAAGGGTGGAGACGGCGGTAATGGCGTCGTCGCATTTCGTCGTGAAAAATATGTACCCTATGGCGGTCCCAGCGGCGGTGATGGCGGTAAGGGTGGCGATATTATTTTTATTGGTAATGGTGGCATGCACACACTTATCGACTTCAAAAGCAGGCATCACTATCGGGCAGAGCGAGGCGAGCATGGACAAGGGAAAACCATGCATGGCCGCAAAGCCCCTGATTTACGGGTGAAAGTGCCTTTGGGGACGGTGGTGCGAAATGCGGAAACAAAAGAAGTCATTGCTGATATTACGGTAGAAGGTCAAGAAGTAATCGTTGCCCATGGCGGCAGAGGCGGCAGAGGCAATGCTCGTTTTATGACTGCGAAAAATAAAGCGCCACAAATCGCCGAGAATGGAGAACCGGGAGAGGAGCTTTGGCTGGAATTAGAATTAAAGCTTCTGGCTGATGTTGCTTTGGTGGGGATGCCTAATGCTGGTAAATCAACCATTATTTCTAAGGTGTCGGCTTCTAAGCCAAAAATTGCAGATTACCCTTTTACGACTATCCAACCAAATCTGGGGGTAGTGGATATGGGCGATGGCGAAAGTTTTGTTATCGCAGATGTTCCTGGGCTTATTGAAGGGGCTCATAGTGGAGCAGGACTAGGACACCGTTTCCTTCGTCATGTGGAACGGACGAAAATCCTCCTCCATGTGGTAGATATGTCAGGCTTTGAAGGGAAGGATCCCTGTGCTGCTTTTACCACGATTAATCAGGAATTACAGCTATATAAAGAAAGTATTGGCCGGCGTCCACAGCTTGTAGTTGCCAATAAAATGGACTCTCCAGAAGCAATAGAAAACCTAGAAAAATTGCTGAAGAAAATAGGGGATAAATATGAAGTTTATCCTGTTTCTGCTATTACAGGAGAGGGACTAGAGCCATTGATGCGCCGGGCTTTTGAGCTGGTGCAGACTCTTCCTGTAGAAGAAGAAGTGGAAACCATAGACCTGCGAGTGGTGAAGGTACGAGAAGAACAACCATTTATCATCTCACAAATTGCAGATGGTTGGTGGGAGGTAAAAGGTGAAGAAATAGAAAAATTGGTAGCTATGACCAACTTTGACCATGATGAGTCGATGTTAAGACTGCAGCGTATTATGACCAAAATGGGATTGGACCAGGCGTTAAGAGATGCTGGTGTAGTTCATGGAGATACAGTAGTGATCGGTAAACGAGAGTTTGATTTTTCAGATTAATTTTTGATTACTTTGTTAAAATAGAAAAAATGGTTCATTTTGCAAAGAAAGTGGGACAAAAACATGAAAATAATGTTGCCCAATTTTATCGGTATGATTTTTATGGGAATTATGGTTCTATTAGTGGGCCTTATCTATTTTCGTTATGGCAGAAGGGTATTATGGGAGTTTCCATCTGAAGGAGCGTCTCGTGATGAGCAGCCGTTACCTCGGTATTATGTTCGCAATGATGAAGAAGATTTTGATGGGGCAGGGTTTGACCGCACCATGATTAGAGGGTTGGAAGAAACAAAGTTTTTTCATCCAGAAGAAAATATAGAACCCTCTTTTAAGGATGCCATGCAAAATACATTAGTGATGCCGATAGCTGGTAAAGATAAGAATAATCTAGCGGAAACAGCAGTGGCTGCTGAGCCAGTGGAGATGGACTTGCTTTCTGCTGTAGAAAAAGCTACAAGTGCTGCTATGGAGCAGGGGGTACCCATTATGCCTGGGCAAGAAACCATGGCGCCTGCTGGGGGAATTTCGGCACCGAGTATCCCATCGGTAGATGAGAGGAAAAAGGTGTTGGGGAAAAACGACCCTCAGCCTTTTGGCAGTCAAACCTGTTGGTTAGCTATTCATGCAAAACATATGAAAGAAGTAGCGGATATCCTGGAAATCGAAGATGTGCGTTCTTGTGATTGGGAAAGCGGCTTGGCTGCTTCTGCCCAAAACGATGGTAGCGTTTTTGTAACGCCTGCTATTGGCGAATGGGTGTTAGTAATTGGGCGCTCTATCTTAAAGAAGGTAGGTTTGGATTATCCCATTGATGGCTTCAAATGGGTAAAAGAAGTCAGTGAACAGTTTGGCCTAGTTTATTATTTCTGCACTCATCAAAAGGCACAATATCAAGCTTGGGTAAAAGCGGATAAAGGGGAAGTCCAACGGGCCTATGCTTATTCGGGAAAGGAAAATGAAGTTTTCTGGGAGTGGGGCGATATGACCAACACGGAAGCGGCGCTTCTACGTAGCTTAGAGGCTGTTTATGGTAACCAGGTTATTGATGAGGCCGTCGTCTTGGCTCTTGCTGCAAAATGGACGGTAGATACTTCTTTCCGAAATGTGACGAATGTATCAGGACCTGGACTTTTAGGCGTTTTGAATTAGTTTTAAGGAGTCGTATTATTCATGTTAAAAGGGAAACAAAAACGGTATTTACGGAGTTTGGCGGTAACCATGTCACCAATTTTCCAAATCGGTAAAGGCGGTATTAATGACAACATGGTGAAGCAAATCGTTGATACCCTAGAAGTACGGGAGCTTATCAAAGTGCGTGTGCTAAATAATGCAGCAGAGCCAGTGGATAGCTTAGCTACTACCATAGCAGCTGCTACTGGCAGTGAATTGGTCCAGGTGATTGGTCATAATTTTCTTTTGTATAAGGAGTCTAGCAAAAAGCCGCAAATAGAATTGCCTCGTTAGTGGTTGTCTATTTAGGAAAAATACAGTAAAATAACATATTATACATTCTTGTATAATACTGTCATCCTGAACGAATGTGAAGGATCTTTTAGGTTCTTCGTCGTTTTACTCCTCAGAATGACAATAGGTGATAAACTATAATATTTGAACTTTTGATAGGGAAGTAGGTAGGGGTTGTTTTGGTAGAAGTGGTAAAGCGGATTGGTCTGATGGGGGGGACCTTTAATCCCATCCATAATGGACACTTGGTGACAGCAGAAGAAGCTAGGGTGCAGTTTGCTTTGGATGAAGTTATCTTTATCCCTTCAGGGAAACCGCCTCATAAAAGTGAGCGAAAGATTGCTGATGCGCATCATCGTGCCATGATGACATTGCTTGCTACGGTGACTAACCCTTATTTTCATGTGTCTCAGGTGGAAATAGAGCGTCCAGGGTATTCTTATACTTATGATACGGTTTCTTATTTCCAGGAGCTTTATCAAGGGCAGGCGGAAATATATTTTATTACTGGGGCCGACGCTATCTTAGAAATTATTGCTTGGAAGAATGTAGAGCAATTATTTGAGAAGTGTTGTTTTATTGCAGCGACCCGACCGGGCTTTGATTTATCGGCTATTCGCAGTAGTGATTTACCGCAGTCGGCAAAGGACCGGATTTTTTACATGGAAATCCCTGCCCTTGCCATTTCCTCTACTGATGTGCGGCGACGGATAAGAGAGGGGCGGCCCATTAAATATCTAATGCCTAGTGCAGTAGAAACCTATATTTATAAAAATAAATTATACTTAAAATAGTGGAAAAGATTTGGAGTTTCGTATAAATGGAAGCAGATGTTGTATTAGAAAGAAATATTCGAGCTTGGCTAAAAGAAAATTTGTTGCATAAACGATATCAACATTCTTTACGTGTTGCCAATTGGTGCAGGGAGCTGGCTCGTATTTATGGAGCAGATGAGAATAAAGCATATCTTGCCGGGCTCTTACATGATGTGGCTAGGACTTATACCAATGAACAATTGGTAGAAATAGCCGAGAAAGAGCAGATAGAAGCAGACGCAGCTTCTTTTGATCAGCCAATATTATTACATGGTCCGGTAGGTGCTAAAATGGCGAAAGAGTTATTCGGTGTGACAGATGAAGATATTATATCGGCAGTCTGGGTACATACCACAGCAGATGCTGCTATGCCTATCATTAGCCAGCTCTTATTTTTAGCGGATATGACAGAACCTAATCGGGATTGGTCTGGCGTTAATAAAGCAAGAGATTTGGCGCGGACAGATAAGGATAAAGCCACTTTTTTGTGTTTGGATAATAAAATCAAGTGGCTGACTCAGTATCAGAGGAATATTCACCCAAAGGCATTTGTTGCGCGGGATTATTATCGGGCACAAGGTAAATAATATAATGTAAATAATATATTAAGCAATACGGTAAATAATAAAAAGAGTTTAAATAGAAAGATATCGAAAGATAAATGAGGTGAACGGATTGGAAATCACGAATGATACCATAAAGCAATGTGCAGAATTTGCTCATGAAAAAAAGGCAGAAGACATTATTAGCTTAGATTTACATGGTATTTCTCCCATAACGGACTATTTTTTAATTTGCACTGGTAATAATAGCCACCAGGTGAAAGCCATTTGTGATAACATTGAAGAGAAAATGGCTTTAATGGGCTATGAATGTATCCGCATTGAAGGTTATCAAGAAGCAAAATGGATTTTAATGGATTATGGTTCTCTTCTCATCCATATCTTCCAGCCAGAGGAACGAGACTATTATGGTTTAGAACGGTTATGGGGCGATGCGCCGGCCCTGAAGTATGTATAGGCTTGATTTTACGATGACAGAAAAACAGCACGAAAATCGAAAAATCGCACCTAGCGCTTATACATCATTGGCAATGGTTTATGATTTATTTATGGAAGAAATCCCTTACGGGGCAATGGTAAAAGAGCTGCAGGCTTTTTGGCAGAGGGAAGGGTATTGCATTCATACTGTGTTAGACGCTGGCTGTGGTACCGGCTCATTTATTGTACCATTGGCAAAAGCAGGTTTTGATACTTGTGGGGTAGATTTATCTAGTGAAATGTTGGCTATGGCGGATCATAAAGCATATAAAGAGGGGATATCCTGTCTTTTTATTGAACGGGATTTGCGAGAATTAAACTTTGCACCTCAATTTGACGCGGTAATTTCCTTTTTTGACACGCTTAATTATATTTTGTCTTTTGAGGATTTAGCTAAAGTTTTGCAAGAAATTCATCAGTGTTTGTTGCCTGGCGGTAGCTTTGTCTTTGATATGCGTACGCTGCATTATTATACAGATGTGTTAGGGGAAAATATTTTCCAAGATGAGAAAAACGATTGCTGTCTTATCTGGGAAAATCAATTTGACAATGGTCGTATTTACATGGATTTAAACTTTTTTCTGCCGGAGAAAAACGGTCTTTACCGTCGTTACCAGGAAGAACATATCCAACAAGGATACGCTCTGACGGAGATGATTACCTTATTACAAGAAACGGGATTTGTTGATATTCTTCTGTCGGAAGGATTAGACATGGATTGGTATAGCGTAAGAGATGTTGAGATGGCCAGCCAATTTATTGCTGAAATGGAACAAGCAGAACGAGTATTCTTTGCTTGTAAAAAGTAACCAAAAGGGAAGAGGACGAACTGCTATGGAAGATAATAAAGAAAATAAAATAGAAAGCTTGGAACTGGAAAATCAGCCAGCGGAGGAGGATCCACTTTTTTCTGATTGGCCTATGATGCAAGAACGGCTCAAATATGCACCGAAAAAAAGAAGTGTACTGTGGCATGTGGCTTGGATGGTGATTTTTGCAATCTTAACCTATTGTGCTTACCGGTTTCATCTTTATTTTGCCATTCTTTCTTTGATTGGCGTTGGGGTGTCAGTCATCATCTTAATCGTCTCTTTGATTAAAACCAGAGGGATTAAAGCTAAGGTATGGCCTCTCTTTTTAAGCATTTATTTGGTTTGCGTCTCTATTGTTTCCGTGCCGACTACGCTTGTGACTTTGGAAGATGGTACCCAAGTATACGAAGTAAATATACCCGATGGTTTAGCAAAAATATTTAAGATAAACAAATAGTACATAATAAAAAAGAGAACGGAAAACCGTTCTCTTTTTATTTTATTGATGTATTAAAATGTATTAAAATAGATTATTTGTTGTAGGTTTTGTTATAGGTTTCGATAGCTTCTGCAATAACTTTTTCTGCTTCTTTGGCACCAGAAACCGGACCTACTTGGATGTCGCCATTTTCTAAAGCTTTGTAAACAGAGAAGAAGTGGGCGATTTCTTTATAGGTATGTTCTGGTAATTCGTTGATATCTTTGTAGCTATTATAGACAGGGTCTTTGTAAGCGATGGCGATGATTTTTTCATCCTTTTCGCCGCCGTCAATCATATTCAAAATGCCAATGGGGTAGCAACGAACTAAGGTGCCTGGTTCTAGGCTTTGAGAGCAAATCACCAGTACGTCTAATGGGTCATGGTCTTCACTTAAAGTTTTTGGGATAAAGCCATAGTTTGCGGGGTAGTGGGTAGAAGTGTGAAGAATTCTATCCAGGATAATCATACCCGTTTCTTTATCTAATTCGTATTTTTTTTGACTGCCTTTAGAGATTTCGATAACAGCAACGAAATCGTTGGTTTTTACTCGATCGCTGCTCATATCATGCCAGATATTCATTGTTTGCTCCTTTCTTGTCTTTTCGACAAATAACACTATACTCTAATCTTTTATTATACTGATTTTTTCTCAATAATCAAGGCTGTCTTTATTTTTGGGGATAAGCACGGTCGATGGTAGTGCTATACTCGTAACCGTCGGTGCTTTTTTCAATGAAATAGACGGTATAGTAGGTATCTCCTTGATACTCTGCGAAAGGATGATAATCAAAGGCATTCATCGGATAAGTGCTAGACATGATTTCTGAGATTTCTCTTCGGTCGGTAATGGTTCTCTCTGTCATGCTGTTGCTGGTTTGGTCTGGTTTTATATCTTCACCTAATATTTCTGCATCGGTATTAATGCTGTCTATATCTTCTGCTGGAGTGGATATTTCTGCCTGTTTGATTTTTTTATGTTCAACAATATAATCTACCTGAGCGGCATGGGGTTCAGCATCTGTCATACGGATACCAGCCTCCGCAAGGGCAGCCATCGTGTGGGTATAACAGGGGTAGATAGGCAAAGATAAGGTGTAGCTATTTTGAGAGGAGTAGCTAGGGAGGGAATACGGCTTTACTGTACTTTCACTGACAGCAGTGGGGATTTCCACTTCCAGCCGCAGATAGCCAATAGGTAATGTTTGTTCCCATTGTGCTTGGGGCATTGCTAGAGTATCAATCTTTAATGCCTCTAAGATAGCAATCCGATTGTTACGGTTGAAGTTTTTGACGATATAATCGTAATTAATATCATTTTCAAAGAAATGCAGACGAGTAAACTCAGTATTAGCAGCTGTTGTGTAATCATGGAAAGTGTAATAATTTTCTTTAAATTCATTGGAGCCTAAAATGGTAGCCAGTTCTGATTTTATGTCACGGATAGGCACACCATAATACTCTCGATAGACCTTTTTGCCATTGGTCAGTTGATAACAAATCAATACTTGAGTTTTTTCATCATACCGACTAGTGTAAGCTTTCGTTTCTGTTCTTGTTTCATGGGCGATGGTTGCGATTTTGTAGGCGGCTGCTAGATTTTCTTCTGTTGTTAGCAGATATTTATTGCTTTTGATGAAAGAATTTTCTTCTCTTATACTATAGGAATAATAAGGACTTTCCAGTTTTTCATAAGGGCCATAGGCTTGAATTTTCATGGCTGCTACTTCATCCTTTGCTGGCATATAATCATTAAAGCCTGTCAAATCATAAATAGGAATGAATAGCAGTCCGCAGGTAAGTCCTAAGAAAATAGCAGTACCCAGTAGGTTTTTCTTGATGGCACGGAAGTCGAAAGCATAAACTACTTCAACAATACGGCTGGTAATGAGACCGCCGCAAATGATACCGAAACATAACCAGGCAATGCTCTCTCTGCCTAAATCATAGAAAGCAAATCCCATATAAATGCTGATAACTAGTGTAATCAGCCATTGGAAAAAAGGTTTTGTCTTAGGGAAGGCGAGAGCAAGCCCTGCGCAGTCAGAAGGGCGTTTTTTATACAGCAAGAGCCCTAGTAAAATGAGTAATAGGAGGGCAGCAATGATAATAAAAATTTCTATTCCGGATAAATAGTCAGTGCTGAGCATCTCGATGTATTTGGCAAGGGGAGAGCTATTGGCAACCATGGAGACAAAGGGAAAGCTATCCAAATAATAAAGGGGGTAGAAATTGCTAACGATGAGATAATAAATACCGACGAGGGCCGGACCTACAATGAGTAAAAAGCTAAATAACAGCCCGTGGACGATGAGATTGCCTGTCAGCATGGCTGTTGCAATGCCCAAGGTATAAATGAAAATATAAAAAAGTAAGTGTTGTAAAGCGGCAAGAACTAAGGACATGATAGATAAATAATTGCCATAGCCGAAGGAGAACACTGCTATAACAGCAACCACAAGATTAAGCACATAGGGAATGAGGATAAATAAAATTCCTGCTATGTAATGACTAAAAAAGAAGGTTTCTCTTTTTATGGGAAGGCTATGGAAAAAATCTACCCGTTTTTTCTTATGGAGGTAGAAAAATACGGTCAGGGCGGAGACAAATGCTGTAATCACAAATATGGTTCCTAAAAAACCATTGCCGGTGCCGAATAGAAAAGCAAGTCTTCTATGGAGCTCGGCAACCCAATTAATGGCCTCTGGCTCAAAAAGAAATTGGCGATTATGGATATGCTGCATAGATAAAATAGCTGTTACTGGCAGAGCAAAAAACAAGGCTACAAAATACAGTGCGGGTGCCCATAGTGTACGCTTGCAGCAGTCTTTCATGAGGAATAGGCTGAACCAGCCATGGGGATTAGAGTAGGAGTTTTTTGACATCATAGCCGGTCACCTCCGTTTCACTGATAAAGATTTCCTCCAATGTAAGAGGCAGTATTTCCATAAATAAGGGGTTTAATGCTGAAATTTTTGAGAGAATATCTTCCGACTCGCCTCGAACAGTCAGGGTATGCAGAGAGCCGCGCCGTTCCAAAGACATAATTTCTAACTCTGGAAAATCTATCTTTTCCTGGGGTTCTTTGAAAATACATTGGATTTTATGAATGCCCAGCTTCATGCTGTCTAAATCACAGGAGAGTAGCATACCGCCTTTATGTAAAAGGCCTACTCTATCACAAATATCCTCTAACTCTCTTAGATTGTGTGAGGCAATGATGGGGGTGAGGTTGCGTTCGGTAACTTCTGCTGCGAATAAGCTTTTTACTCCTTGACGGATGACGGGGTCTAGTCCATCAAAGGTTTCGTCGCAAAAGATATAGTCGGTATGGGCTGCAATGGCTGAAATAATGGATACCTGTTTTTTCATACCTTTGGAGAAATTCTGAATTTTCTTATCTAGGGGCAATTCAAAATTTTGAATAAGCTTTTTGAATTGGGCCATTTCAAACTTCTCATAAATTTGGCTATAATAAACTGCCAATTCCTTTGGTGTAATATTGCTGAAAAAATATTGGTCATCAGAAATATAGAAAAATCGTTGTTTTATCTGGATATTTTCAAAAACTGGTTCGCCATCAATGGTGACACTTCCGCTATCAGGACGATAAATACCTGCTATGATACGAAGCAGCGTAGATTTTCCCGCACCATTGGTACCGATGAGACCAAAAATAGAGCCTTTGGGGATTTGCGCTGTAATATTATCTATGGCTTTCATATCGTGGAAAGTCTTATTAACATTGGTAATCTCAATCATCCGTTTAACCTCCGTTCCTCAGATTAAAAATATTTTGGCATTGTCGCAGAAAAATATTATCTGATATTTGTAATTGACGAGCACGGTCAATTAATTGTTCCAATTCCTTGAAAAGCTGTTTTTGTTTGTTTTTAATCAAGAAATCAGCAGCAGGCGCGGCAAAGCAGCCTTTTCCGGGGATGGTATAGATAATATCATTTTTCTCTAGCTGTGCGTAAGCTCGTTGAATGGTGTTGGGATTAATTGATAATTCCATAGCCAGGGTGCGGACAGAGGGTAATTGCTCATTGGGGCTAATGGCACCGTTGACGATTAAATCTTCAATTTTTTCAATAATTTGTTGATAAATGGGTCGATGGTCACCGTAATCAAGATGGATCATGAAAACACCTCCTTCTGAAAAACAATAAAATGGTATATATTTTAAATAGGAAGAAATAAGTATAAAACAGCTAATTCTGAAAAAATTTTTCTTTCGGATTGAGTAGCAAATCCTGTATTAATTAAATTAGTACAGGTGATACGGTTATCAGTATAATACTAAGATTTCTTTAAATCAAGGGGAATGAACGGATTTTTGAGGATGGATTTTGACAGAAATTGTTATTTTTTCTTAAGGGTAACATATATATACAACGAAAAAGAGATGGCGAAATTAACGGCTACTGTAAATTTTTTCTGAAAAAAGTGAAAATATTTTCAGAAAAGTGACTGGAAATATTCGCCTCTCTGACCTGGTGATTTCATAAGAAAAAAGGGGGTGAAAAAGAAAATCTGCTGCTTGAATACCCAATCTTTTCTGAAGAAAATCTGAAAAGTTGTTGACGAATGGGGGAAAGAGGGGTATACTGACTGTAGTAAATATTTATTTTTATAAGGAGGTAGATCTCATGGAAGGTATTGCTAGTATGGCAAGTCTCGGTTTGCCAGAGATGTCAATCGTAACATGGATCCTCGCTTTGTCTCCAGTACTCGTCTGCTTAGTATTGATGATGTTCTGTAACATGAGCGGTGGCCGTGCAGGGATGTTATCCTGGTTGGTATCTATGGCAGTTGCCAGCTTCTGCTTTGGTGGCGGTGTTGACATCTTAGCATCTGGTACTTTGAAAGGTCTTTGGACCACAATCATGGTATTGTACATTATTTGGAGCTCCATGTTCCTGTACAATATCGTAAACAGCACTGGTAGTTTTAAAGTTATTGGTGGCATGTTCACTAAACTCACAAACGGTAACAGATTATTGCAATTATTGATTTTAGGTTGGGTTTTCCCAAGTTTTATTCAAGGTGTTTGTGGTTTCGGTGTACCTGTAGCAGTAGCTGCTCCTTTGCTCTTAGGTTTGGGCTTTAACCCACTCCTCTCTGTTATCACTCCGTTGTTAGGTCACTCCTGGGGGATTACATTCGGTTCCTTGGGTGCTTCCTACTCCGTATTGCTCCAAATGAGCCCTGTAGAACCTGATCGTATGGCTTGGATTGGTTCCTTGTTTATCGCATTCGGTGGTTTGTTAGTAGGTCTCTGCATCATCCACTTCTACGGCGGTTTCAAAGGTATGGCTGAAGGTATGCCTGCTATGCTCTTCTTGATGGGCGTTATGGCTATCGGCTTGATTGTAATGTGCCGGTTCGTATCTGCATATGTAGCTACATTCGTAGCTGGTGCTGCTGGTTTGATTTTAGGTAGCTTGGTATTGCCAAAACTTCCTATGTATCGTCCAGATCCAAATGCAGAACCTGCACCTGTTGATCCTGAAAGTGAAAAATTCTCTTTCTTGACAGCTTTCTCTGCTTACTTGATTTTGATTGTAGTTGTATTGGCTGCATACTTAATCGCTCCTTTGAAAGCTGCTTTGGAAACTGTTGTTGTAGGTCTTCCTTTCCCAGAAACAGCTATCAGCTATGGTTACACCAATGCTGCTACTGCTAAATATTCTGGTTTGAAACTCTTGACAACACCTGGTACTTTGATTGTTATTTCTTCTATCTTAGCTATCTTGTTCTACAAGATGAAAGGTGTATTGCCTGCAGGTGCTGTGGGTCAATCCTTAGCTAACACTGCAAAACAATCTATCGGTGCTACCACCACAGTTATGACCATGACCATGATGGCTGTAATCATGACTGAAGCTGGTATGACTACATACGTTGCTTATGGTATCGCTATGTCTACTGGTAAATTGTTTGCTATCTTCTCCCCATTCATCGCATTACTTGGTGGTTTCGTAACCAGTTCTGGTACTTCCTCCAACGTATTGTTCACTGGCTTGCAATACCAAGTAGCTGATATTTTACAAATCAGCCCATATGTAGTATTGGCAATGCAGACCACTGCTTCTTCCTTAAGTAACTCTTTCTCCCCAGCAAACACTGCTTTGGGTTGTGGTACTGTAGGTTTGAGCGGTCGTGAAGGTGAATGTTTGAAAGTAACTGGTGTATACAACTTATTCCAATGCATCTGCGTTGGTCTCTTAGGTTGGGTATCCTGTTATGTATTACATTTGAAATAGTAAAGGAGGAAATACAACATGGGTGAAAAGAAATCTTTAAAAGCTAAATACGGCTTACAAGGTAAATTGATTGGCTGTGTTTTGATGTGGGTTGTATTCTTCATTTTACATGCAGCTTTGAATAGCGGCAGCCAAAGCGCTATGATTGGCGGTTTGGTAGCTATGGGTGTTGCTGGTGCAGTAGTAGCTTACTTCTGCTAATCAGCCCGCAAGCTTTATAAACAAAAGGGAGATAGGATTTTATCCTATCTCCCTTTTTTATTGATTTATAAAAAGTATCAATTACTTGTCATTCTGGTGATTTGTATTTAATCATCTAGCTGGTGGATAACTAAACCAGATAATAGTTTTGGGTAGAAGAAGGTAGATTTTTGCGGCATTTTATTGCCAGAGTTTGCCACATCTATCATTTGTTGTATTTGGGTCATATTAACAAAGAGTGCTAGAATGCCTTGCCCTTTGTCGACTGCTTCTACTGGTTCGAAATTATTTCGTGCATAGGATACGTAGCCTTCTGTTGCTAATTGGTCTGGACCAATATGCAGCAACGGCTCTATAATCAGACCATGTAAAATGCTGATATCTAGCTTACGCCACTCTGTAGAGTGTTCTGGTGCATAGTGGTTAATAGCGTCAGGATTTTTTAGCTGTAATAGGTAAAATTGATTTTCTCCGCTATAGAGGCCAAAAGTTGGCTGTTGTTTACCTTTTTCTTCCATTTGGAGGATTAATGTGTTTAGGTTTTCTTCTTTGTTGCCTGTATTGCCTGTTTGAATAGGGGAGACTGTAAAGTCTTTTTCTAATTGGTTCACGAAGGTGTCTAGTGAAAAATTATCACATTTTTCAATAATGCGATGAGTAGGGAGAATGTATAACCCTTCATCGTAGCAATTGCTGAGGGAAACCAGCAGATAATCGCAGCCTGTTTTGCCTTGTTGGAGTGCTTCTTCTGCAAAGGTGCTGGCTGTCTCATAACGATGATGGCCATCGGCTATGTAAATGGGTAAATTTGCTAAGGATTTTATGATTTCGTTGATAACGACTTCATTATCAATAACCCAGATACGATGGCGCTCATTTAAGCAGTCTATGATGTCGATATTCGGTTCGCCCTTTTCAGCGGCAGCATTGGCAAGGATTTCTTCAACTCTTCTGCTTTCTTGATGGTAAACGCCGAAAATGGGACTGAAATTTGCCCGTGTATATTGTAATAGTTTTAATCGTTGGGATTTGTGCCATGGTAGTGTCTGTTCGTGAGGGATAACATTTCCAGTTTGATATCCTTCTGCTTTCATGGTGCAGAGAAATCCTCTGCGAGTGCGAGGGACTTCATTGACAATGAAATCCTGCACATAATAATAAAAGGCAGGTTTTTCATCTTTGATGAAAATATTTTCTGCTAACCATTGCTGAAAAATATCTGCAGCATGACGATAAATCGCATCATCTGGCGTACCAGATTGTCTGCCTAATTCTAAGTTAATAATGCTATTGGTGTGGTTTTTGTAGAGGTTTTCCATGGTTTCTCGGCTGATAACATCATAGGGGGGAGATACTACTTTTGCCAAGTCGCCTACTTTTTCAGGATTAAAGCGTAAGCCGCGTAAAGGCTTAATATTCGCCATTTTGTCACCTTCTTTTAGGTATTTATGTAAAGACAATTCTTCTATCTTTATTCTAGCTGATTTTTCTTGAAATAACAACCGTTTCCTCTGGTTCCTTTGCAGTATTGCTATCTTGTGTGTGATTATTGGCAGGGAAATAATGCTTTTTGTCGAAATAGTAATTATTTTACTGCAAGCTAGATAAGTAGTTGGCAAGTGGTCGATGACGATTGATGAGAAAATGAGGACTGATTAATATGTTGGCAATTATAAAAAGCTGTGCTGTTTTTGGTATGGATAGCTATCAGGTGCAGGTAGAAGTGGATGTAAGCACTGGACTTCCTGCTTTTGATATTGTAGGACTTCCTGACGCCTCTGTACGGGAAAGTAAAGAACGGGTACGGACGGCTATTCGCAATGCTGGGTTTGAATTTCCTGGAAAGCGTATTACCGTAAACTTAGCGCCTGCAGATCGGAAAAAGGCTGGTGCTATTTTTGATTTACCTATTGCGGTAGGTATCCTAGCTGCTACAGAACAAATTGTTACAGAAGAAAAGCTTGCGAAAAGTTGTTTGGTGGGAGAACTATCGTTAGAGAGTATGGTGCGGCCTGTGCCGGGGGGCTTGGTAATGGCATCAGGGCTTTCTGATGAGGTAGAAAACTTCTTTGTGCCTATGGAAAATGGTCGGGAAGCTGCTATTGGCAGTGTGCGAGCGAATATTTATGGTATTGAGTCTTTAGGACAAGTAGTGGCGGTGCTCAATGGAGAAAAAAGCCTGCAGCCGGTAGAAATCAATATGGATGAAATCCTTATGGATGGAGAACAGGCAGGACTACCCGATATGGCAGATGTAAAGGGGCAATCTGGTGCGAAACGGGCTATGGAAATTGCAGCTGCTGGTGGTCATAACTTACTCTTTATTGGTTCTCCGGGGTCTGGGAAAACAATGCTTGCACGGCGTATGCCTTCTATTTTGCCGCCTTTTACCCAGGAGGAAAGTCTTTATGTAACGAAAATCTATAGCGTAGCAGGCCTATTACCACCAGAACAGGGGCTTTTGACCCAACGGCCATTTCGGGCGCCTCATCACAGTGCGTCAGGGGCCAGTGTCATTGGCGGGGGGCGGATACCTGCACCGGGAGAGGTAAGCTTAGCCACGGGCGGTGTGCTCTTCTTAGATGAAATGCCAGAATTTAAAAGGGAAGTATTAGAAGCCTTAAGACAGCCCTTAGAAGACAGGATGGTGACAGTATCTAGAGTGAGCGGCAGGGCTGATTTTCCTGCTGGATTTCAGCTGATTGGCGCTATGAACCCCTGTCCTTGCGGGCATTATGGCGACCCCGTAAAAGAATGCAGTTGCACGCCTCATCAAATACAAAAGTATTTTAATCGTATTTCTGGTCCTCTTTTGGATCGTATTGATTTACATGTGGATGTGCCACGAGTGCAGTATCAGGAAATTGCAGAACAATCTATGAGTGAAAGTTCTGCGGAAATTCGTAAGCGGGTGGTAGCTGCACGCAATATTCAGCTGGCAAGATTTGCTGGAGATGGTATTACTTGTAATGCGCAAATGGAGCGTAAGCACATTATTAAATATTGTGACATGACGGATATTGCGGAACAGATTTTGGCAGAAGCCTTTAAAGTATTGGGCTTAAGTGCTCGCGGCTATGACCGTATCTTAAAGGTGGCTAGGACCATTGCAGATTTGGGCGGTGCGGAAATGATAGATATGGAGCACATCGCAGAAGCTATCCAATATCGCAGGCTAGACCGAAAAGAAATGTAATGTAATAATGTCATGTCGTAGAAACATCTATGAAAACTTGCGAAAAAATAGAGAAATGAAAAAATAATGGTGGTAAGCCAACCTGCTTCTTGATATATATAAGAGGAGATGACAAGGGAAGGGTGACTCGGCATGTTTTTTCGTGTGTTTTCAGTCAGAAAGAATGGGAGAAAGTTATATTTTGCCATTCTTTTTTTAATGACAATAGGAAGTGTTTTTCTGTTTGGCCATCGTTATGGCACAGTGGGGAAACAGGATGATAATCAGGTATTAGCCATTGTGACGATGGACGCTCCGCTAGATATCTGGTTGGGCGGTGAGGAATTTCGTCTGCTGACAGGCGTCGCAGATAATGAATTATTGCTAGGCAAAGATGTTATATCCCAAAGAAGAAGAGCAGCCCAAATAGACAGCACTATACGGCAGGTGGCTGCAGGAGAAAAATCATTTCAGTCTTTGGGGGAAGACAGGATTTTTCGCAGCAGCAATGTAGAGAAAAAGCAAATCGCCCTTACCTTTGATGACGGGCCTAATGAAAGATGGACCGAAAAATATTTGAATTTATTAGAGGAAAAAGAAATCAAAGCTTCCTTTTTTATGTTGGGTAAAAATGCCAAAAACCACCCAGAACTAGTGCAAAAAGTAGCAGCTGCAGGCCATGATATTGGCATTCATTCTTATGACCATGCTGATTTAAAAAGAGAGGATTATACCGCTATCCAAGAAGATTTAATCCAATCTCAGGATACCATTGCAAGTATTACCGGTGTGGCGCCGACGCTTTTTCGTCCGCCATATGGCAGCATTGATGCACAGGTAATAGAGGTAGCCCAGGAGCAAGGGCTTCTCATGGTATTATGGAATGTTGATCCGCAGGATTGGCTCCTGGATACGAAAGAAAAAGTGGCAAAGGCGGTGCTGGATCATGTGGAACCGGGCAATATTGTCGTGATGCATGAAGGGAAAGCGGTGACCTTCGGAGCACTGCCTATGATTATTGATACCTTAAAAGAGGAAGGGTATGAGTTTGTTACTATACGGGAGCTGGTCTATGAGAGCTGCATGGAGCAGGCAGAGAGAGGATAGCCCTCTTTTCGCCCAATTAGGTCCATTTGACTAGCGTTTTTCCTTGCTATTATAGGCAGAACATGGTATTTTATAAAGGTATACGATACAATATCATTTTCTATGTTTTTGGAGAAAAAAACAGGAATAAACTGTTTTTTTACGAATTATATTATGTTAATCTAAATTTTTTATATAAAATCATCGGGGGAATTTATGTTAACCGAGATTGATGGAGTAAGGCTAAATTATCATGTATCAGGGCAGGGCTATCCGGTAGTGTTGCTCCATGGTTGGGGTGGCAGCATTGCTTCCTTTGCGCCTGTTCATGCGCACTTGGAAAAAGATTTTACTGTCTACTCTTTGGATATGCCAGGTTTTGGGGAGAGTCCGGAACCGCCATGTCCCTGGGGAACAGTGGAATATGCAGCGCTAGTGGAGAAGTTTTTACAGCAACAAGGCATTGAAAAACCAATCTTAGTGGGACACTCCTTTGGAGGGCGGCTGACCATCCGTTTGGCTGCAAAGGGTATCCCGAAAAAGATTATTTTAGTGGATGCTGCAGGTATTCCGCCTCATCGTAGCATGGGATATTATTTCCGGGTGTACCGCTTTAAGGCGTTAAAAGGCGTCCTATCTCTACCGGGATTGCACTTGATAAAACCGAAAGTATTAGATTGGTATCGTAATAAATACGGTTCTAGCGATTATAAGGATACCAGTGGGGTGATGCGTGGTTCTTTTATCAAGGTTGTCAATGAGGACTTGCGGCCGTTACTACCACAAATCAAAGCGTCGGCACTTTTAATCTGGGGGGACCAGGATACGGCGACGCCTTTGTCAGATGGCAAGCTTATGGAAATGGAAATCCCTGATAGTGGTTTAGTGGTTTTAAAGAATACAGGGCATTTCTCCTATCTGGAAAAATTAGGAGAGTTTCTTCTCATCATCGATAGTTTTTTGCAAAAAGAAAGAGAGGCTAAGTAAATGGAATTGCTTCTTTTGGGGCTTATCTTTTTAACATATCATTTATATACAGGGAAAAAGTTGATTTACGGTATTCACATGCTCCAGCAAAATTCTTATATGAATGGTCGCTATTATCGTTGGTTAAAGGTTAATAAAAAACAGTTGTTTACCTGGCCGGCTCTATTGCTATTGTTGCCGATTGTTGGCGTCTGGGTAGAAAAACAGTTTGGAGTTGATTATTTATCCTTGGGTAGTGTAGCCTTGGTTTATGGGGTGATGGGGTTTGTTTATCATCGTCCGGCAGAGAAGAAAAAGCTGGTTTATACACCAAGAGTGAAACGACTCATTGCCATGACCTTTCTTCTGTTGACGGTCTTTACTTTGTTCTGTCTTTTGGTATTCATGGTTCACTATATTACCCTTGCTATTTTGCTGTTGGCTGCTTTGCATGTAGGATATTTTCTCTTTGTTCTTTGCGGCAATGCTGTTATGCAGCCAGTAGAAGACCATATTAATCTGGGCTATTTTAAAGATGCACAGAAAATCGTCAATAGCTTACCAAACTTGACCCGCATTGGGTTAACCGGAAGCTTTGGGAAAACCAGCAGCAAGTTTATTTTGGGGCAACTATTAGAGCAGCAGTTTAATGTGTTGGTCTCCCCGGAAAGCTATAATACGCCGATGGGCTTAACCCGTGTGATCCGGGAGCGGCTCCGTCCTACTAATGATATTTTTGTGGGAGAGATGGGCGCAAAGCGGCCGGGAGATATTGAAGAACTTTGTCAATTGGTAAATCCTCAAATCGGTATTATCACGGCCATTGGGGAACAGCACTTGGAAACCTTTGGCGACTTGGAAACCATTAAAAAGACAAAGTTTGAGTTAGTAGATTATTTGCCTGCAGATGGGCTGGCTATCCTCAATGGCGATGATGAAAATATCGTTTCCATGCTGGGAACGGTAACTTGTCCCTATGTGCTTTATGGTATCACGGGAGAAAATCTGACTTATCGGGCCTGGGACATTCGCTTTACTGGGCAAGGGATGAGTTTTATGGTGAATAATAAAGCGGGAGAAACCTGTACCATTACGACGAAATTATTAGGCCGACATAATGTATATAATATTTTAGCAGCGGTAGCTTGTGGGGATTATCTGGGTATGCCTCTTACCAAAATCGCCCAAGGGGTAAAACGGGTAGAGCCTATCCCTCACCGGCTGGAAATCAAACGCTATGCGGCAAACTTTATCACCATTGATGACGCCTTCAACTCTAATCCTGTGGGCTCTAAATCTGCTTTAGAGGTATTGGGGCTGATGGAAGGTAACAAGAAAATTATCATCACTCCAGGCATGGTAGAGCTAGGTGACCGTGAATATGAGTTAAATAAAGAGTTTGCTAAAGAATGTGCCAACGTATGCGATTATATTATCTTAGTCGGGAAGAACCATTCTCAGCCATTACAAGATGGTTTGGCAGAAATCAATCTGCCAGCAGAGCGGTATTTCGTTGCTGCAGATTTAACAGAAGCTGTCCATAAGCTAGCGGAGATTGTGGGTACAGGGGATGTCGTCCTCTATGAAAATGATTTACCGGATACTTATAACGAATAGGATATGTTATTGTTGCCCGGTGCTTCGGCTGATAGATAAGAGGATGCTGGGAAAAAGAGAAAAAGTTTGTTATAATAATGACAAAGGTCTTATCAACTCGTTTTCTTGTTAGGGCGTTATGAAAAACCGAGGAGGGTGTTTTATGCAGAAAATAAGAGTCGGGGTAATCTTTGGTGGGAAATCTGTGGAGCATGAAATCTCTATTGTTTCTGCACTGCAGGCAATGGCTGCGCTAGATCAGGAAAAATACAGCGTAACGCCTATTTATATAACTAAAGAGGGTGTTTGGTATACGGGGGAAAGGCTAACGGATATCGAAGCCTATCGCAAGTTGCCTGAGTTACTGGCTACTTGTCAGAAAATTGTTCCTGCTGTCAACAGTGATGAGCGGCAATATTATATCCCAAAGCAAGGGATGTTTGCTAAATGGCTCCAAGAGCAAATTGATGTCATGTTGCCAGTGTTCCATGGTTCTCATGGGGAAGATGGCTGTGTGCAGGGACTGTTTGAGCTGATGAATATTCCTTATGCCGGTCCTGGCGTCCTAGGGGCAGCTGTCGGTATGGATAAAATCATGATGAAAGCCGTCCTAAAAGACGCGGGGCTTCCTATTGTGCCTTATGTCTGGTTTACCGGATATCGTTGGGTAGAATATCAGGACGCTGTTATTGATGAAATCGAAAAAGAACTAGGGTATCCTGTTATTGTAAAACCGGCTAACTTAGGTTCTAGCATTGGCATTGGCAAGGCAGATACGAGAGAACAGCTGATAGAAGCCATTGACTTAGCAGCTGGTTTTAGCAGCCGTATCGTCATCGAAAAAATGGTCGAAAGCCTGCGTGAAATCAATTGCTCTGTATTAGGCGATGTAGAGTATGCGGAAGCTTCTGTCTGTGAGGAACCAGTGGCAGCAAAGGATATCCTGACCTATGCAGATAAATATATGAAGGATAGTGCGACCAAAGCTGGGGATAGCAAGGGAATGGCTAGCCTTTCCCGGCAAATCCCTGCCAATATTGGGGAAGAACTAACTCAGCAGGTGCAAGACTATGCTAAGAAAGCCTTTATTGCCTTAGATGGTTCCGGGGTGAGTCGTATTGACTTTTTATTAAATGGTAGCACGGGGCAAGTATATGTCAATGAAATCAACACCATCCCGGGGTCGTTATCTTTTTACTTATGGCAAGCTACCGGCAGAGACTTTAGCAGGTTGATGGATAAATTGATTGAATTGGCGCTGAAGAGAAATCGTGAGAAAAACCGCTTAACCTACTCTTATGATGGCAATATCTTAGCCGGTGGAAACTTCGGCGGGCTAAAGGGAACCAAAAAATAAAATAAACATAAAAAATACTGGTTATTGGGAAAAATAGCCAGTATTTTCTTTTATCTCTTGCCTTAAAATGGCGTTGACTGCATAGGGAAAAATCATGAAATCGGAAGAAAAGAAATAGATTAAATATTGACAAACCTAAGGGAACGGCATAAACTACCATATTGTGTAAGATTTTAAAATATGAAGGAGTCATAGCCATGTCTATTCCCCATCTATTGGCGCTGCATTCTCTTGCCGGTATGAACAATGAGCGTCTGCGGAAGATTATGGATTACTATACAGACCCTGTGCTTGCCTGGGAGGATAGTCGGAATTGGGCTGGGGTGCCTGGGCTTGGTAAGGAAGCAGCGCTTCATCTGGATTTAGCTAAGCGAGAGCTGGACTTTGATGACACTTATGAGCGTTTTTTGCAGCTGGAGGGAAATCTCGTATCTATTTATGATGAGGATTATCCAGAGCTATTGAGACATATTTATGAGGCGCCGGTAATTTTATATTACAAGGGGACCTTGCCAAGAGAAGAACAGCTTTCGGTGGCTATGGTAGGAACCAGGCATTCTACAGCTTATGGCCGTATGGTGGCAGAGGATTTAGCAAAGGACTTGGCCCGTCATGGTGTATGGGTTATTAGTGGCATGGCTCGGGGCATTGACGCTTGCTGTCATCAAGGTGCTCTAGATGGCAAAGGTAAAACCATTGCGGTGCTTGGCAGTGGATTAGATGTTATTTACCCAAAAGAAAATACAGATTTGTATTATAATATAGTAGAAAACGGGTGCGTTATTAGCGAGTTTCCTTTGGGGACGACGCCGCTGCCGCGGAATTTCCCAGTGCGAAACCGTATCATTAGTGGCTTAGCGCAGGGTGTTGTCGTGGTAGAAGCAGCAGAGAAGAGTGGCACTTTGATTACGGTAGACTATGGTATGGAACAGGGCAAGACTATCTTTGCTGTACCTGGTCCTATTACCAGCAAGCAGAGTAAAACACCTCATCGCCTCATACGGGAAGAGGCAAAATTGGTGAGCTGTGCGGAAGATATCATAGAAGAATTTTCTTATTTGTTTCCAGAAGTGAAGGCAACGCCTGTTATAAATGGGAAAGAAAACGCCGGACTTGCTCTATCTGAAACGGAAGAGAAAATTTTGACAATGACAACCGTAGCGATGCATTTTGAAAATATTTTAGTAGAGACTGGTCTGGAGGCCAAGGCATTATCTTCTCTTTTATTCTTTTTAGAAATGAAAGGTTATATCAAGCAGTTGCCAGGGCAATACTACATAGCAGAAATAAAAAATTAGTGAAAAATAGGCGTATCAAATAAGAATAGATAAATTTTATATTATTGGGAGGCAGTACCGTTGAAAACATTGGTGATTGTGGAGTCCCCCACAAAGGCGAAAACCATTGGTAAATTTTTAGGAAAGAACTATACGGTAAAATCCAGTATGGGTCATGTACGGGATTTACCCAAAAGTGATTTAGGGGTAGATATTGAGCATGAGTTTGAACCGAAATATATTACCATTCGCGGTAAGGGTGAATTATTAAAATCTTTAAAAGAAGCAGCGAAAAAGGCTGATAAAGTTCTTTTGGCCTCGGACCCTGATAGAGAAGGGGAGGCCATTGCTTGGCATTTAAAGGAGTATCTTGGCTATCCGGAAAAAGATTGCCGTATTGAATTTAACGAAATCACCAAAGACGCGGTGAGTAATGCTGTCAAACATCCTCGGCCTATTGATGAAAGCCGGGTAGAAGCGCAACAAGCACGGCGTATCTTAGACCGTCTGGTAGGGTATCAGATTAGCCCGCTGCTCTGGGACAAAGTGAAAAAGGGTTTAAGTGCGGGACGCGTACAGTCTGTAGCGGTCCGTATGATTGTAGACAGGGAAGATGAAATCGAAGCTTTTATCCCAGAAGAATATTGGTCTTTAAATGCAGATTTGCAAGGAGAAAACGGCAATATCACGGCAAAGCTTGCAAAAATCAGCGGTAAAAAAGCAGAGATTAAAACCCAAGAGGAAATGGATAAAATCCTGGCTGGCCTTGTTGGGAAAGAGTATGTTGTTTCTAGTGTCCAGAAAAAGGATAAATCTCGTCATCCAGTACCGCCCTTTACCACTAGCAGCTTGCAGCAAGAGGCGGCCCGGAAAATTGGCTTTACCGCTAAGAAAACTATGCAGATTGCCCAGCAGCTCTATGAAGGGATTGATGTTGGCACGGGCGGTGCTGTCGGGCTTATCACCTATATGCGTACAGACTCTGTGCGGGTATCTGCGGAAGCAAAAGCTATGGTGCGAAAATTTATTGCAGAGAAATTTGGTGCCGACTATGTGCCTGCTAAACCAAACTTTTATTCGAAAAAGGGTAAAATCCAGGATGCCCATGAAGCAGTGCGTCCTAGTAGTGTAGATAGAACACCGGCAGCAGTTCGTCCTTATTTAAGCGCTGCTCAATATAAATTGTATAAGCTTATCTGGGAGCGGTTTGTGGCCAGTCAGATGAAAGACGCTATCATGGAACAAACCACTATTGATGTTACCGCAGGTTCTTATTTGTTCCGTGCCACTGGCAGTGTATTGAAATTTCCTGGCTTCATGCAAGTATACATTGAGGGCAGAGATGGGGATAGTCATGATGAGGAAGGCTTACTGCCTGTTATCAAGGAAGGGGAACTCTTAAAACTATTAAAGCTAGACCCCAAACAACACTTTACCCAGCCGCCGCCATTCTATAATGAAGCAACTTTAGTAAAAGCGCTGGAAGAACGAGGCATTGGCCGGCCTAGTACCTATGCTTCCATTATTGATACGATTTTAGCCCGTGGTTATGTTGTGCGGGAAGAAAAAATGTTTCACCCGACAGAGCTTGGTAAAATCATCGTTGATTTACTGAAAGAATATTTTACGCAAATTATGGATGTGGAGTTTACCGCGGCAATGGAGTCCAATTTGGATAAAGTTGAGGAAGGCTCCGTAGAGTGGCGGAAGCTGCTCACGGACTTCTATGGGCCTTTTGCAGATATGCTGGACCACGCGAAAAAAGAAATGACCAAAGTGACGATTATGCCGGAGGAAAGCGGTGAAATCTGTGAAAAATGTGGTCGTCCCATGGTCTATAAAATCAGCAAATTCGGTAAATTTTTGGCTTGTTCCGGTTTCCCGGAATGTAGAAATACAAAGGCTATCGTAAAAGAAACGGGTATTCCTTGTCTTGCTTGCGGTGGACAAATCGTAGAACGGAAAAGTCGTAGCGGTAAATTATTCTATGGTTGCAATAATTATCCGGATTGTGATTTTGTTTCCTGGGATAAACCAACCCTAGAACGATGCGCTGTCTGCGGTACTCAAATGGTAGAGAAGAAATTCCGCACAGGGGGAAAATCCATCCTTTGCCCAAATAAAGATTGTCCGTCTAAAGAAAAAGAAGGCAAGGATACCGCATCCGCAAAGAAGCCAGCCGGTAAAAAGACAACGACTAGTAAAAAATCTACTGCTGCAAAAGGAACAAAAACTGCAAAAACAACAAAAACAGCAAGCGGAACAAAAAAGACGGCAGCAAAGACGACTGCTGCTAAGAAAACAACCACCAGAAAGAAAAAGGACGCTGAATAATGGAAAAGGTAACAGTTATCGGTGCGGGGCTTGCTGGAGCGGAGGCAGCTTGGCAGATTGCAGAGCGTGGCATTACAGTTGATTTATACGAAATGCGGCCAGGAAAACAAACGGCAGCTCACCAAACGGGAAACTTTGCCGAGCTGATTTGCAGCAATTCTCTGCGGGCGGATGGTCTTACCAATGCAGTCGGTCTCTTAAAAGAGGAGATGCGTCAGCTAAACTCTCTTATATTACAGTGTGCAGAAAAGAAAAAAGTGCCGGCAGGAGTGGCTCTTGCTGTAGAGCGAGATGGTTTTCCGGCGCTGGTTACAGAAATGCTGACCAACCATCCCCTGGTCCATATTTACCGGGAAGAGGTAACAGAAATCCCTAAAGATGGCATTGTCATCGTGGCTAGCGGTCCTCTTACAGAAGGGGCTTTGGCCGCGGATATCCAGCGTATTGTGGGAGCGGATTACTTGCATTTTCATGATGCGGTGGCGCCTGTGGTAGAGGCAGATAGTATCAATATGGACATCGCCTTCCGGGGTTCTCGCTATGATAAAGGGGAAACGACAGCAGGGGACTATATTAACTGTCCCTTTACCAGAGAGCAGTATGATATTTTTTATGAAAACTTAGTTAGCGCTCAGCTGCACCCTCTTCATGACTTTGAAGAGGAGAAAGTCTTTGAAGGGTGTATGCCCATTGAAGTAATGGCAAAGCGGGGACCCCAAACCATGCTTTACGGGCCCTTGAAACCGGTAGGCTTAACCGACCCCCACACGGGAATGCAGCCTTATGCAGTGGTACAGCTGCGGCAGGATAATGGTGCGGCTAGTCAATATAACTTAGTAGGCTTTCAGACGCGGCTGACCTGGGGGGAGCAGAAACGAGTTTTTCGGCTTATTCCTGGCTTAGAGCAGGCAGAGTTTGCTCGTTTTGGCGTCATGCACCGCAATACTTACTTAAATTCACCTTGTTGCTTAAAAGCAGATTTATCATTGAAAAATCATGAAAACATCTTCTTTGCTGGGCAGATTACTGGGGTGGAAGGCTATATTGAGTCTGCTGCTATGGGGCTTTTAGCGGGGCTGAATGCTAACCGTGCCATACAACAACAACCGTTACTAACCTTTCCGCTGGAGACGGCATTGGGAAGCCTGGCGAACTATATTACCATCCCTACGGCGAACTTTCAGCCGTCCAATATTACCTTTGGTATGATGCCGCCAATGCTCGCTGCTAACGGTAAAAAAATCCGGAATAAGCAGGAAAAGGCGTTATTGATTTCTGAGCGGTCTTTGGCAGCTTTGAGAAAATTCTGCACGGAAACGGGAATAGAAGCAGGAGAATAGAAAAAAAGAGAAAATAAAAAGGTAGATAACCGTACAAGGATTATCTATCTTTTTTATTAATCAAGAATGGGCTATAAGTCCTTTTTCAGTTTTTTATGATAAATTTAAGAGAGAGAAATGAAATTAGGTGAAGATATGGATGAATTATTAGAAGAATTTTTAAATTATCTCATCATTGAAAAAAATGTTTCTGACCACACATTGGAAAACTACAAAAAAAATATTTGCCGTTTTTTGGCATATTTAAAGGATACGCTCCATAAAAATGACCATACCAAAGAAGATTATAAAGAAGATAATCGCAGACAAAAAGGTAATGCTTTTCCGCATCCGGCGACAGCATTTCCCTTTCAGGGAATGTCTCGTGCAGAAGCAATCGGCATTTTAAGCGAGGTCAAACCGGTGATTATCCGGGGTTATATGGGCCAGCTGCAAAAAAATAAACTTAGTAAAAATACGATTTCAGCTCATTTATCTGCTATTCGTGCTTTTTATCGTTATTTATGCCGGGAAGAGTTGGTGATGAATAACCCAGCGGCAGTGGTGGCGACTCCTAAGAAAGATATGAAGTTACCAGAGTTTCTCTATTATCAGGAGGTGGAAAAACTCCTGAACCCGGCATCTCAAGACTGGGTGACAGCAAGAGATTTAGCACTTTTGGAGGTCATCTACAGCAGCGGTCTGCGGGTAAGTGAGGCAGTGGCGCTAGATATGGGTGATATTGATTTTACCCAGAAAAACATCCGTGTGCTGGGGAAAGGTAATAAAGAACGAATTGTTCCTATCGGCGAGCCGGCTCTTGTTCGGTTGCAGGCATACCTAGATAAGCTGGGAAAAGAAAAAGAGATATTCCTTCAGAGGGGTGACGCTATCTTTTTAAATAACCAAGGCAAACGTATTACGGACCGGAGTGTGCGAACCATCCTAAATAAGTATATGCAGGCGGCAGGACTGCCTCAGCATATTTCTCCCCATGCCTTGCGGCATTCCTTTGCTACGCATTTGCTGGAAGGGGGCGCGGACTTGCGGGCGGTACAGGAATATTTAGGTCACTCCAGCTTATCTACAACGCAAATTTATACCCATGTGACTAAAACTAGAATGAAGGCGGTTTATGATAAAACGCATCCTAGAGCTTAAAAATTCTTCGCTACGCTCAGAATGACAAATGGGCTAACGCTGGAAATGATAAATAGGCTAATGCCTGGAATAATATTCTTGCGTATGTTTGATGATAAAGGAGGTTTATGTTTATGTTGTTTGAGGGGACTACAATCCTTGCTGTGCAGAAAGACGGCAAAACGGCTATCGGCGGCGATGGGCAAGTGACCATGGGCAATAATGTGATTATGAAAAAGGGTGCCTGCAAGGTGCGGAGACTTTATCATGACCAGGTAGCGGCTGGTTTTGCAGGGTCGGTGGCAGATGCCTTTACTTTATTTGAGAAATTCGAAATGAGGCTGGAGGAAACTCGCGGTAACCTGATGCGTGCTGCGGTGGACCTGGCAAAAGAATGGCGGACCGATAAAATGCTTCGGAACTTAGAAGCGTTGCTTTTAGTTGCCAATAAAGATGATTTGCTGATGATTTCTGGTAATGGGGAAGTGATAAAACCAGATGACGGCATTGCGGCTATTGGCTCTGGCGGGTGTTATGCGCTGTCTGCTGCCCGGGCTTTGGTAGCAAATACTGCTCTTGCGCCAGGGGAAATTGTGCAGAAAGCTCTGGATATTGCAGCAGATATTTGCGTATATACCAATCATCATATTACCATTGAGGAGTTAGGCGAGTAAGCTAAAAAGGAAAAGGAGGCTGGCTATGATTGATTTAACACCGAGGCAGATAGTAGCAGAGCTGGATAAATATATCGTAGGGCAGGAAGGGGCAAAGAAATGTGTGGCGGTGGCATTAAGAAATCGCTATCGCCGTCAGCAATTAGGGGAGCATATTCAGGATGAAATCATGCCTAAAAACATTATCATGATCGGGCCAACAGGGGTAGGAAAAACGGAAATTGCTCGTCGCCTGGCAAAACTGGTTGGTGCGCCTTTTATTAAAGTAGAGGCGACCAAGTTTACAGAAGTAGGCTATGTTGGCCGGGATGTGGAGTCCATGATACGGGATTTAGTAGAAACAGCTATCCGCATGGTGAAAAACGAAAAAATTGCTGCCGTACAAAGCAAAGGTGAATTTTTAGCAGAGGGCAGACTTGCGGACCTTTTGGCACCGCTGCCCAGCAAAAATCGTTCTATGAACCCCTTTGGTGTGCTGTTTGGCAACAATGCAGAACAGACCCACACCGAAACAGCGGAAGAGCGAACCAAGTATGAAGAAATGCGTCGGAAACGGCTGCAAGTCCAAGAGAAACTGGCTGCTGGTGAAATGGAAAACGAGCTGGTAGAAATCGAAGTAGAAGAACAAAACAGCGCTATGTTTGGCGGCATTGCTGGTATGGGCATGGACGAATTAGGCATCAACTTCCAGGATATGTTGGGCTCTCTGATGCCCAAAAAACAAAAGAAAAAGAAAGTGCCGGTGAAAGAAGCTAGAAAAATTTTAGCGCAGCAAGAAGCTCAAAAGCTGGTGGATATGGATGAAGTGATTACACTAGGTATTCATCGGGCGGAACAAGCTGGTATTATCTTTCTAGATGAAATCGATAAAGTGGCAGGGCGTGACAGTGGCCATGGCCCAGATGTATCTCGCGGCGGGGTGCAAAGAGATATTTTGCCTATTGTAGAAGGCAGCACGGTGATGACTAAGTATGGCCCTGTGAAAACAGATTATATGCTTTTCATTGCGGCAGGGGCTTTTCATACCAGTAAGCCGTCAGACTTAATCCCCGAGCTTCAGGGCCGTTTTCCTATTCGGGTAGAGTTAGATAGCCTAAGCCGGGAAGACTTTAAACGGATTTTATTGGAACCGCAAAACTCTTTAATCAAACAATATGTAGCGTTACTGCAATCAGATGGGGTACAGATTACTTTTACCGAAGATGGGTTGGAGGCGCTGGCGGACATTGCCTTTACCGTCAACGAACGGGCGGAAAACATCGGTGCTAGACGGCTACACACTGTTCTGGAAAAAGTATTAGAGGATTTGCTCTATGATGCGCCGGATAAAATTAGCGGTGCTGTGGCTATCGATAAGACTTATGTAGAAAATAAATTGTCTGCCATTATGGTAGATGTGGATTTAAGCAGATTTATCTTATAAGATTTTTTTGGTTATTTCCTGATTTTTCCGGGAATAATACTTGCATAAGGCATTTTGTTATGATATATTACTAAGAGGTGTAAAAATACACACGGTATGGGACGGCTGACGGCGCGTGTCTGCTCTCGGGCAGAGGCTGTCTCCGGATGAAGAACCGGCGGAAAAACAAAAGGAGGAAACACAAATGGCAGTTATTTCTATGAAACAATTATTAGAAGCAGGGGTACATTTTGGTCACCAGACCAGAAGATGGAACCCTAAAATGGGTCGATATATTTTCACCGAACGGAATGGTATCTATATTATCGACTTACAAAAAACAGTAGGTAAAGTTGAAGAAGCCTACAACTTCGTTCGCGAAGTGGTAGCTGATGGCAAAGACATTTTGTTCGTTGGTACCAAAAAACAAGCGCAAGAGTCTATCAAAGAAGAAGCAATCCGTTGCGATATGTTCTATGTAAACGAACGGTGGTTAGGCGGTATGATGACCAACTTCAAAACCATCCAAAAACGGATTAGCTACTTAAGAGAATTAGAAAAAATGGAAGAGGACGGCACCTTTGATGTACTTCCTAAAAAAGAAGTTGCTGAACTCCGCAACAAAAAACAAAAATTAGAACGCTTCTTAGGCGGTATCAAAGACATGAAAAAATTGCCTGGGGCATTGTTTGTAGTAGACCCTCGCAAAGAAAAAATTGCTGTTGCAGAAGCTAAAAAATTAAATATTCCAATCGTTGCAATCGTAGATACAAACTGCGACCCAGATGAAGTAGATTATGTAATTCCTGGTAATGACGACGCTATCCGTGCCGTTAAATTACTTGCTTCTAAAATCGCTGATGCGGTAATTGAAGCAAAACAAGGGACCTCTATGGCTGCTGATGCTGTTCAAGAACAAGCTGCTGCTGAAGAAGAAGCAATGGCTGAATAAGATGGGTATAAGGCAGGGATGTTACCCATCCCTGCCTTTCTTTTATGTCAAGGAATAAAATTTATACCATTTTGTCATTCTGAGGAGTAAAAGCTCCGAATAATCTTTTTGTCAGTCTTGATTTTAGGATTCTTCGCTATCGCTCAGAATGACAACAAGATGACAGAAAAGTATAAATTTGTGAAATACAAGATAAAACAGAATATGAAAAATTAGAGGAGGCTATGATTATGATTACAGCTGAAATGGTAAAAGAATTACGGGAAAGAACTGGATCCGGTATGATGGACTGCAAAAAAGCATTAAACGAAAGCAATGGTGATATCGAAAAAGCCATCGACTATTTGAGAGAAAAAGGTTTAGCAGCTGCTGCTAAAAAAGCCGGTCGTGTTGCTGCTGAAGGGATTGTAGAATGCTATATTCATGGTGGCGGCAGAATTGGTGTATTGGTAGAAGTAAACTGCGAAACTGACTTTGTAGCCAAAACCGATGACTTCAAAGATTTGTGCAGAGATATTGCTATGCAAATCGCTGCTGCAAACCCTGAATATGTAAGCAGAGAAGAAGTGCCTGCGGATGTAATTGAACGGGAAAAAGAAGTTGTTCGTGCGCAAGCATTGAACGAAGGAAAACCAGAAGCCATCGTAGAAAAAATGCTTACCGGCAGAATTGAAAAATTCTACAAACAAATCTGCTTGTTAGAACAACCATTCATCAAAGATGATGAAAAAACTGTACAACAATTGGTAACTGAAAAAATCTCCAAAATTGGGGAAAATATTTCTGTTCGCCGCTTTGCTCGTTTCCAAGTAGGGGAAGGCATCGAAAAGAAAGAAAACGATTTTGCTGCAGAAGTAGCTTCTATGTCTGCCAAGAACTAAGCAAGTGCATTAGATGGAGATAGCGTGATGACAGAGGCCAAATATAAACGAGTAGTATTAAAAATCAGTGGGGAAGCTTTAGCCGGGGAGGCTGGCTATGGCATTAGCCAGGAAATCATCAGCTTCATTGCAGCGCAAGTGAAGGCTGTCCATGAAGCAGGTGTACAAGTTTCTATTGTCGTAGGCGGTGGTAACATCTGGCGTGGTGTTGCTGGCAGCAAAAAGGGTATGGACCGGGCAAGCGCCGATTATATGGGCATGCTTGCTACGGTTCTCAATGCTCTTGCCTTGCAAGACGCTTTGGAAGATATCGGTGTGGTAACCCGGGTGCAAACTGCTATCGACATGCGTCAAGTAGCAGAGCCTTATATTCGTCGTAAAGCCATTCGTCATATGGAAAAAGACCGTGTGGTTATCTTTGCTGCTGGGACAGGCAATCCATTCTTCTCTACTGATACCACAGCAGCACTTCGTGCTGCAGAAATTGAAGCAGAAGTAATCCTCATGGCCAAAAAGGTAGATGGCGTCTATGATAGTGACCCGATGAAAAACCCACATGCCAAGAAGTTTGATACCTTAAGCTATATGGATATTTTAAATATGGGCTTGCAGGTAATGGACTCTACGGCAGCTTCTCTTTGCAAAGATAATGAAATTCCATTGGTGGTATTTAACATTAATACGCCTGGGAATATCTATAAAGCCGTTATGGGTGACGCTGTGGGCACTGTGGTCCACAACTAGGAGGTGTGAAATATGTTGCAGCAGTTATTAACAGAACTAGATGAAAGAATGAATAAAGGCATTGACAGTTTACGGAGAGAGTTTGCTTCCTTCCGGACAGGACGGGCAAATCCGGGGATTTTGGATCGGGTAACTGTTGATTATTATGGAACGGCAACCCCCATTAACCAGCTGGCAAATATTTCAGTTCCTGAGTCTCGTTTACTGGTCATCCAACCTTGGGATAAGTCTACTATTGGTTTAATCGAAAAGGCTATTTTAGGTTCTGATTTAGGATTAAATCCGACCAATGATGGTACGGTTATTCGTTTGGCTATTCCTCAACTGACGGAAGAACGGCGTAAAGAAATGGTAAAGACTTGTCATAAAAAAGCTGAAGAAACCAAGGTTGCGTTGCGGAACATTCGTCGAGATATTAACGATGATATTAAAGCTTTGGAAAAATCGAAGGACATCACTGAAGACGATGCTAAACGCGCTATGGAGGATGTACAGAAGGCGACGGATAAGTTTATCCAAAAGGCTGATGAAGTTCTGGCACAAAAAGAAAAAGATATCATGGAAGTTTAAGAGAGACGTGTCATTGAAAATCAGAAGTCAGAAATTACCACTCGTTATTTTGTCGATTTATGCAAAAAAATATTAAGAAATAGTGGCAAAATAAAAATAACCTGATATAATAAGAGTGATGCAATACATTTGCAGTGAAACTTTTTTAATCTCTTAGGAGGTGAGTGGTCGTGGCATACAAAATTACTGATGAATGTTTAGCTTGTGGTGCTTGTGCAGGAGAATGTCCTGTTGGTGCTATTCAAGAAGGAGATATTTTTGAAATTACTGATGCTTGCATTGAATGCGGTGCTTGTGTTGAAACTTGCCCTGTTGGTGCAATCATTGAAGAGTAATCAAAGAATAATCAAAATCTCCTACATAAGATGAAATCATATGATAGAGAATACCCCTTGGACAGTTTGGTCGAAGGGGTATTTTTTTATTAGATTTTGAAATCTTACAAAACTGGAAGATTTTCGTAAGGGGATAGAAAGAATTGTTTGTTATGCTCTTCTTAGAAAGAAATCTTGATGGTGAAATCTTCTGGGAGGTGTCAAATGATTATTTTACAAACAGAACAACTAAAAAAATATTATGGCTCTAAAGAAACCATTGTCAAGGCACTGGACGATGTGAACATCTCTATCGAGAATGGAGAATTTGTCTCCATTGTAGGGACTTCTGGTAGCGGTAAGTCTACCCTGCTGCATTTGTTAGGGGGCTTAGACCGACCTAGCTTTGGGAAGGTGTTGGTAGATGGAAAGGATATTTTTGCCCTGAAGGATGATGAATTGACCATCTTCCGCCGACGAAAAATCGGTTTTGTCTTTCAAAGCTATAATTTAATCCCTGTGTTAAGCGTTTACGAAAATATTGTGCTACCTATTGAATTGGACGGTAACAGGGTGGATGAGGCTTACTTAAAGCAAATCGTGGACATGTTGGGATTAAAGGAAAAGCTCCATAGTTATCCTAATCAGCTTTCAGGAGGGCAACAGCAACGAGTAGCTATTGCACGGGCTCTTGCTACCAAGCCGGCTATTATCTTAGCGGATGAACCAACAGGGAATTTAGATACGAAAACCAGCCTGGATGTGCTCAGTCTCTTGAAGGTTAGCAGTGAACGATTTCATCAGACAGTGGTCATGATTACCCATAATGAGGAAATCGCTCAAATGGCAGATAGGACCATTCGTATCGAAGACGGTAAAATCATAGGTGGTGAGTAAGATGTTCCATGTGAATAATAGGAAAGCCATTGCAATGATATCTAAGGGCTCTATGAAAGCTAATCGGCTGCGTAATCTGATGGCGATTTGCGCCATCGCGCTCACTGCCGTTCTCTTTACTTCCCTTTTTACGGTAGGCGGCAGCATCTTGACCTCTGTGGAGCATAATACTATGCGACAGGTGGGGACTAGTGCTCATGGTGGATTTAAATTCCTTACCCAAGAACAATATGATAAGTTGACCCAGGACCCGACCATTAAAGAGTTGTCCTATGATATTTATCTGGCTATGGGGGAAAATAAAGCGCTAAAAAATGTTTATACAGAAATCCGTTATTGTGAGGATTTGGCTGCAAAATGGCGGTTTAGTTATCCGGACGTAGGGGATATGCCCCGACAGGGAAAAGAAATTGCTACCTCTGATGTAGTATTGGACGCTTTAGGGGTTCCCCATGAAATCGGGGCAGAGGTGCCCTTAGAGTTTACTGTTCATGGGAAACAATATAAAGAGGTTTTTACGCTCTCCGGCTATTGGCGGGGAGACCCTGTAGCGGTATCTCAGTCTGTCTGGTTATCCAGAGAATATGTGGACAGCGTGACGTCAATACTCTCTGTGCCTCTCTATGAAAGCGGTAGTGTAGATATTGCCGGTTCTATTAATCCTGCTTTTATGTTTGCCAATCCTTGGGATTTAGAAGAAAAGGTAGCTCGGGTAAAGGCGAATTGCGACTTTAGTGACTTTGTAAATGAAGGCGTCAACTGGGCTTATACTGCGTCTGAAATTGATGTAACCAGTGTTTTGCTGCTAGTGGGGTTAATTCTTCTGATTGGTTGTTCGGGGTATTTAATTATCTTTAATATTTTTTATATTGCAGTGGCCAGAGATATTCGTTTCTATGGATTGCTAAAAACCATAGGTACTACGGCAAAGCAGTTAAAACGCATCGTAAGAAGACAAGCATTGTTTCTTTGTTTCTTAGGCACACCTTTGGGGCTATTATTGGGGGCGCTCATTGGGCGTTTCCTGGTGCCGGTGGTTTTATCCATTACAGATTTGACAGAGTTTGATATGGTTGTTTCTGTTCACCCGATTATTTTCATCATTGCAGCAATCTTTACTGTGTTGACAGTGTTGATTAGTTGTCGGAAGCCATGCCATATAGCGGGAATAGTTTCACCCATTGAGGCTATCCGTTATACGGAAATGGCTGGAGGTAAAAAGAAAAGCAAGCGACGCCTAAAAAAAGTGCGTCTGGGCACCATGGCTTATGAGAATGTATTTCGCAATCAGAAAAAGGCGTTGGTGGTTATCGCTTCCCTTTCTTTAAGCATGATATTGTTAAACGGGGTTTACACTTTGGTGCATGGCTTTGACATGGATAAGTTTATTGCTAATTCTATTATTTCTGATTTCCAGGTAGCCAGTCCTTCTCTTTATGCACCATTAGGATATTTAGACACAGATGTGGTTACGGATGCTGATATGACAGCTTTTGCAGCGCTTCCTGGGGTGACAGACCTAGAGGCGATTTACTTTAAGGAAAATATGCATATTCCTAGCGAAGCAGCTTTATCCCGTGTCAATGAGATGATGGCTGTCTATGGGGAAGAAATTAATCCTATGTATCGGGAAGAAATTGTTCGGAGGTTATCAGAAGAAGGGGATATGGCCGCTCACATTTATGGGGTGGGACCACTGATTTGCAGTAAAATTAGCTTATACGGAGACCAGTCTTCTATTGATTGGGAAAAGTTTAACACTGGGAATTATGTCATCGTGGACCCGTTCCGGGTAGATGCAAATGGGGAAGTTCTTTATTATGAGGTAGGGGAAACCGTAACGCTGCAATTTGGTAACGGACGGGAAAAAGAATATGAAGTCCTAGCTATCGGGACGGTTCCTTATGCTGTGTCTGCTCACCATAGTCATTACATTGACCCTAACTTTGTCTTGCCAGAACAAGAGTTTATGGCGCAATATCCGGAAGCTCTTGGTATGGCGGCCATCCTTGATGTAGAAGACCAATATATTTCTTCCGCAGAGGAGTGGCTAACGGCTTACTGTGATACGGTAAATGACCAATTGCAGTCTCGTAGTGCCAAAACCTATGAAGAGGAATTTCAAACGACGAAAATGATGTTTACAGTGGTTGGCGGCGGTTTAAGTGGGGTACTAGGCGTCATTGGTATCTTAAACTTTGTGAATGCAATGATTACTTCTCTGATTGCTCGGCGGCGGGAGCTGGCAATGCTAGAAAGCATCGGTATGACCAGTCGTCAAATACAGACGACGCTGTGCCTGGAAGGGTTGTATTATATTCTCTTTACTGTGGGGATTACAGCAACGATTGGTGCTGTTATCGTCCAGTTCCTTGCCCAGCTGCTAGGTCAACAAATCGGTTATTTTACTTATCGCTTTACGGTGGTACCGGTGCTCTATTGTTTGCCTTGGTTGGTTCTTATCGCCATCCTGGTGCCGTTAGTCAGCAATCGATTGATCAACCGGCAATCAGTGGTAGAACGGTTGCGCCAGGCAGAATAAAATCAAAGAGATATTAGATAAAAAGGATATTAGATAATTGGAAATAATTTCATAAAGAACTTTACAAGTAGGTTCCTACCTGATATAATAGCAAACATATCGTGTAGGAACCTACTTATTTGCTTATTAGAATAGTTGTTCTGATAGAAGGAAGTGTTTGCGTTGTGTAAACGAGATATTGGTTTCTTGCTAAAACAAATTGGCAATCGTCTAGAGAAAAATAGGAACTTACGGCTGCGTGAGTTTGATGTAACTGGTGCACAAATGGACTTTTTGCTTTATCTTTATCACCATCAAGCAGGGCAGATTTCTCAAAAAGATATTAGCGATTATTTTGGCATTTGCCATACCAGTGTTATTGATATTATGAAAAATCTAGAGCGGAAAGAATTTATTCGGCGAGAGATTAACCCAGATAATGCCCGTTACCGTTGTGTTTCTCTGACAGAAAAGGGCGTGGCGGTTGTTGCGTCTTTAGGAACACTAATCAGTGATGTGGAGGCAGCATTATTAGCTGGTTTTGCTGCCGTGGAGGTGGAGGCATTATGCAGCTATCTACAACGAATTTATGAAAATATAGGACAAATGATTGCAGAATAGAGGTGGCATAAGATGAAAAAAGAGATGAATACTGATTTATTTGCAACAGGGTCGGTGGCAAAAGTTGTTTTAACCAATGTCGTTCCTTCCATTATTAGTATGATTATGGTGCTGGTGTATAACTTAGCGGATACTTTCTTTATCGGACGGACTCATAATGACTTTATGGTAGCGGCAGTGTCTGTCGCTACGCCTGTTTTTTTGATTTTCATGGCCTTAGGTATGTTGTTTGGTATTGGGGGTACCTCCCTGATTTCCCGTACTCTAGGGGGAAATAATCTGGCAAAGGCAAAAAATATTTCCTCTTTTTGTTTTTGGGTGAGTGCGGGCGTTGGTGTTTTTGGCATGTTTTTTATCTGGGTGGCCATGGATTGGCTTTGTCAGGTCATTGGTGCTAGTGCTGATACCATCGGCTATGTGCGGGAATATTTGGGTATCTTAGCCTTTGGCATTCCTTTTTTGGTGATTTCTAATGTATTTAGCAATATTTTGCGTACCGAAGGGCAAGCAAATCGGGCTATGATTGGTATGATTTTAGGCAATATGCTCAATGTGGTGCTGGACCCTATTATGATTTTGACCCTGGAATGGAACGTAGCAGGGGCAGCTATTGCAACGGTTATTGGTAATGTGGTAGCGGCTGTCTATTATCTTGCCTATTATATTTCCGGTAAATCTATGCTTTCTATTAAGTTGAAGGATTTTTCTTGTAGTAATCGTATTCCGATGGATGTCTTTGCCATTGGGGTACCAGCGTCTTTAAATAGTATGTTGATGAGTGTATCTAATATTGTCATTAATAAAGTCATGTTTGTTTATGGGGATATGGCCATTGCGGCATTAGGTGTGGCTATGAAGGTAAATATGATTGCGGTAATGCTTCTCATCGGTGTGGGAACAGGGATACAGCCGGTGCTGGGGTATTGTTATGGTGCAGGGAACCGTGCTCGCTTTATGGCGGTGTTAAAGTTCTCTATGGTGTTTGTCATTGGGTTAAGCCTTGTTATGTCGGCTATCTGTTATTTCGGTGCTTCTGGATTAGTACAGGCGTTCCTAGAAGATGACGCTGCTTTAGATTTAGGGATGAAGTTTACGCGGGTGTTGATTATCTCTGGTCCGATTTTGGGTATCTTATTTGTCTTGATTAATACTATCCAGGCATTAGGGGCGGCACTGCCTTCTTTGGTTCTTTCTGTAAGTAGACAAGGGTTGATTTATTTGCCGCTGCTTTTCATCCTACAGGCCTTTGCAGACTCTCCGGAAATGATTGTGGCGGTGCAACCGTTAACAGACTATCTGGCAACATTACTAGCATTTATTTTATTTGTTTTTGCCTATCGTTCCCGTTTCCCGAAAAGACAGTTAGAACCAGTATCTTCTGGCTTACTGGAAAAATAAGAAAAACAGAAAAGTATCTAGGCTATGGCTAGATACTTTTTTTAATCAGCAGGAAAGAGGTGGAAAAAGAAAGACTGGTAGAAACAGGGAAAAAGGTGTATAATATATAAAATAAAAATAAAAAAATGGGGTATTTTATGCCGAATAACAATATAGATAAGCAAGTGCCTATTTCTAGCTTGCCCCGTCATATTGCCATTATCATGGATGGTAACGGTCGCTGGGCGCAAAGAAGAGGACTGCCACGCAGCGCGGGGCACAAGGCGGGCGCTGACGCTGTAGAAAGAATAGTCCGGGCTTGCGTAGAGCTGGAAATCCCAGTATTGACGGTCTATGCATTTTCCACTGAAAATTGGAAACGGCCGGCAGCGGAAGTATCTCTTTTAATGCAATTATTATTAGAGTATTTGCAGCGAAAAGTGAAAATCATGGCAACAGAAAATATTAAAATCTGTTTCTTGGGTGAACGAGATAATCTACCGGAAAAAGTCAAAACTGCTATAGAGCGGACTGAAGTATATACCCAAGAAAACACTGGGCTTATCTTTAATATCGCCCTAAACTATGGGGGGCAACAGGAAATCCTTCATGGAGTGAAAGAAGTGGCGGCAGCTGTAGCGGCCGGGGAATGTGCGCTAGCAGGTATCAATCAAGCATTTTTTGCGCAGCATCTCTATACGAAGGGATTGCCAGAAGTGGATTTGATGATACGCACTTCGGGGGAACAGCGAATTAGTAATTTTTTGCTCTGGCAAATGGCATATGCGGAGTTATATTTTACGGAAACTTATTGGCCGGATTTTGATAAAGAGGCACTCCTTGCGGCTATTACGGCTTATGGCAACAGAGAGCGGCGTCTAGGCGGTCTAAAATAAATGGTCCTGAATAAGGAGGCATTATGGTTTATCGTGTAATAGGAGCGGCGCTTATCGTTCCTTTATTGATGTTAACATCTTGGCTGGGAAGCATCTATTGGTCCTTTTTGGTGGGAATTATTATTGCTCTTGGCATCTGGGAATATGGTCAATTAGTAGCGAAAAAGGGTTATGAAATTCCTACTCTTAGCCTGGCGGTGCTTGGTTTTTTCTTAGCCCAATGTGCTTTTATTGATAGTCGCTTTGGCATGTGGGAAGAAGTCAATGGCTATATGATGGGGTTTGCGCTGCTTTTGACTGTTCTTTGGGTGTTGTTATGGGGATTATGGAAGAAAGCGGATGTGTCTCTTTGGGCTATTAGCTTATTTGGGTTTCTTTGGATTGGTTGGGGATTATGTCATTTAATCTTGCTGCAAGGCTTAAATTGGGGGGATGTCTACTTTGCCTGGCTGGCGATTTTCATTACCTGGGCAACGGATACTGGCGCATTTGTCGTAGGTTCCTGGATTGGTAAAAATAAAATGGCGCCAAATATTAGCCCCAATAAAACTTGGGAGGGCAGCCTCGGCGGCGTTCTTTTCTGTCTATTTATTGTTTTCTTCTATAATTTGTGGTTCCTGCATTTACCAATGTTGCCCATGCTTGCCATTGGGGTCGTTGGTTCTGTTCTAGACCAAGTGGGAGATTTGATAGAGTCTTTGTTGAAGCGCTGGGCTGGCGTGAAGGACTCTGGAAAGCTTATTCCTGGTCATGGCGGCATTTTAGATCGTTTTGATAGTTTGATTTTAGTTGCGCCGGTTATTTATTATTTGACGGCGTTGTTGGTATAGGTTATCACGCCTATAAAGGGGCGTATAAATCAAAGTGAAACCAGATAGAATATAGGGTGTTGTATATCGTTTTGTTTGATATAGGCTGGTGCAGTTGATTAGGAATTGTATTTAAGCTGGAATGGTTAATGCGAAAGGAGGGGGATTGATGAGCCTAAAAAATTGGAACCAGGAACAAGCCACCTTACAGTTAAAAAAGGTAGGGGTGGTGACAGGTGTTTGCATTAGTTTGGCGATTATTTGTTATTTCCTGTTTCCTGCTGCCTTGCAGGTGGTTTCTTTTGTTTTCCCGCTTCTGTTGCCGTTTCTTTTGGCTATGGTTATTTCTATCATTGTGGAGCCTTTGGTAAACCTTGGGCTAAAATATCTGAAGCTGCCAAAGTCTTTGACAGTAACTTTGGTACTGTTAGCAGTGATAGGTGGGCTTTCTTTTATTGTAATCTTTGCTTCTTCTAGGCTGATTATAGAACTCTTGCGTTTAACGGAGAACCTGCCTTCTTTTGCTGGCTATTGGCAGCAGATTATGGATTGGGCGTCTGTCTTTTATCGTGATTTATCTGGTAGCGAGGTGGAACAAATCCAGTCTGTTATGTCTAATGTAGGCAGCACTCTCTTACAGTCTACCTCTGTATTTTTAGATAAAATGGTGGATTGGGTAACGGCAACACCTAATACCGTCATGGTGTTATTTGTTACGGTGATGGCAACTTTCTTTTGGTGTCGAGACAAAGGGTTGATTTTATCTGCCTTAAATAGTCTGGTGCCAAAGGCTATGCGGAAGAACACTGCTTCTGCCTATGAGGAATTTTCTCGGGCAGTATCTGGTTATGTACGAGCTCAGTTTACCCTTGTGTCTATTACGATGATTTTGTCTATGATTGGTTTGTGGATTTTAGATATTGACTATGCTTTTTCTATTGGCGTTATCGTAGGCTTATTTGATATTTTACCAGTGTTGGGGCCGGCGGGCATTTATATTCCGTGGCTAGTAGTTTGTCTTATTTTGGGGGATTATCCTCTTGCCATCGGGCTGGGCATTGTACTGGCAGTAGTTTCTATTGTTCGGCAGCTTTTAGAACCGAAACTTATTGGGGATAGTTTAGGACTGCATCCACTGCTAACGCTGCTTTCTGTCTTTGTTGGCTTTAAGCTGGTAGGTATTTGGGGGATGATTTTTGGGCCTATCCTGATGGTGATTATTGTGACGCTGTTGTTTCCGAAAGGAAAGGGGGCTGACGCATAATCATGAACATGAAAAAGATTGCGATTTTAGGGTCGACTGGTTCTATTGGCCGGCAGGCCCTTGCTGTGGTGGACGCCTTTCCGGAGCGCTTTCAAGTGGTGTCTCTTGCTGCTGGCAGTAATGTACAGCTTTTAGCGGACCAGGCAAAGAAATACCATCCACAAATTGTCAGCATTGGCAATGGGGAAAAAGCAAAAGAGTTGGCAGCCTTATTACAAGGAGAGTCTTGTGAGATTGTAGTGGGTCAGGAAGGCTCGGAGCTGGCAGCTACTCATGAGGATGTGGATATGGTGTTGGCTGCTATCTCTGGCATAGCTGGTCTTTTGCCTGTTGTGGCGGCTATCAAGGCGGGAAAAGACATTGCTTTTGCCAATAAAGAAGTATTGGTGGCAGCCGGCCAACTGGTGATGGATTTGGTGCGGGAGCATCAGGTGCAACTATTGCCGGTAGATAGTGAGCATTCTGCAGTATGGCAGTGTTTATCTGGCGGCTGTAGGGAGGTAGAGTCTATCTTGCTGACGGCTTCTGGCGGGCCGTTTCGTAATTTTACAAAAGAGCAGCTAGCTCATGTACGGGCAGCAGACGCCTTAAAGCACCCTACCTGGTCCATGGGAGATAAGATTACCATTGACTCGGCAACGCTGATGAACAAAGGCTTTGAGGTGATAGAGGCGCATTGGTTATTTGGGATGCCTTATGAGAAAATCAAAGCGGTCATCCATCCTCAAAGCGTCATTCACTCTATGGTGCAGTTTGTGGATGGAGCTATCTTGGCTCAATTAGGGCCTACGGATATGCGGTTGGCTATCCAATATGCTTTTACATACCCGGAAAGATGGGAAAATGCATTAGAGCGTGTAGATTTTTCTGCTTTAGGCGAGCTTACCTTTGCTACTCCTGATACAAAGCGCTTTCCTTGCCTTTCTATGGCAATAGAGGCTGGGAAGCAAGGGGCGACTTATCCCGTGGTATTAAATGGTGCCAATGAAGCGCTGGTAGGTTTATTCCTGCAGGATAAAATCAGCTTCTTGGATATTCCAAAGATGGTGGCGAGGACTTTAGAGGCGCATAATTCTATGGCAAATCCAACTCTTGCAGATATTTTAGCTTGTGACCAGTGGGCAAGGGCATTTGTGCAAGAACAATTGGCCTGTATCATTAGATAAGAAAATAAACAGATAAGAGGACAATATGAGTATTATACTAACGATTATTATCTTAGGTGTGTTGGCAATGGCCCATGAATGGGGGCATTTTATTGCAGCAAAATTAAATCATATTTTTGTTTCGGAGTTTTCTATTGGTGTGGGACCAAAAATCCTTAGTTGGCAAGGGAAGGAAACCATGTATTCTTTGCGGCTTATTCCCTTTGCAGCGTATGTGGCCATGAAGGGCGGCGACGAAGATAAAGAAACAGAGGATGATGCTGAAACGGAAACTGCAGAAAGTTTTCTAACGGCACCTGTATATGACGCTGACTCCTTTTTAGGAAAAAAAGCTTGGCAAAAAATCGTGGTAATGCTGGCGGGCCCTGTGATGAACTTGGTCGTTGCTGGTCTTTTGTTTGCGGCTATCTTCATGATGATGGGGATGCCTTCTAATTCTAATATCTTAGGCGATGTGGTAGAGAATAGTCCTGCTGCTGTCAGTGGACTGGCTGCTGGGGATGAAATCCTCTCTGTAAATGGTATTGCTATTAGTAGCTGGACTGATTTAGTGCAGGCTATCCGGGAAAATGGCGGGGAGCCTCTGCAAATCCAGGCAAAACATGAGGGAGCGCTAAAAGATTTTTTTGTGACGCCGGAAATCTCGGCTGAAGATGGTGTGCCGCGCATTGGGATTACCCAAGCGGTCAAAACGCCAAATGTATTTTATAGTGTTTACTTGGGCTTTAAAGAAACAGCTTATTTCTCGGTGAATATGCTATCTATTTTGGCGAAAATGTTTACCAAAGAAGTACCTTTAGAGTTGACCGGGCCTGTGGGGATGGTGGATATGGTAGGTACTGCCATGAGTTATGGATTTATCAATATTTTATATTTTGCTGCGCTTCTTAGTATTAACTTAGCTATCTTTAACTTATTGCCTATTCCTTCTTTAGATGGCAGCAAGGTGCTTTTTGTCCTTTTAGAAAAGCTGCGGGGAAAGCCTATCCCACCGGAAAAAGAAAATATGGTTCATTTGGTAGGCATTGTCTGCCTGATGGCGCTGGCTTTATTCGTTACCTATCAGGATATTTTAAAGTTGTTTTCTTAATAGAATAGGGCTGCGTATGAAGGATGCTTCGCTAATGATCAGAATGACAAGTGGGCTAATGCCCTGAATGACAAATTGTGAGGTTTGTGGTTATGGAAAGGACAAGACGAAAGACCAGACAAATCCATATTGGGGATGTGTCCATCGGTGGTGGGGCGCCTATCCGCATCCAGTCTATGACTAATACCAAAACCTATGATATAGCGGCAACTCTTGGACAAATCCAAGCGTTGGCAGCGGCTGGCTGTGAAATGGTGCGCTTTGCAGTGCCAGATAGGGAAAGTGCGGCGGCGGTAAAGGAATTGGTTGCAAAATCTCCTGTGCCCCTCATTGCAGATATTCATTTTGATTATCGTTTGGCACTAGAGGTGATAGCCAATGGTATACAGGGGTTGCGTATTAATCCCGGTAACATTGGCGGCAAAGACAGAGTGTTGGCTGTGGTCAAGGCTTGTAAAGAGCGAGGCGTCCCCATTCGTATTGGGGTTAATGGCGGTTCGCTGGAAAAGGACCTTTTGGTTAAATACGGCGGTGTAACGGCTGACGCTTTGGTAGAAAGTGCGTTGGCCCATATTCATCTTCTGGAAGAGGCCAATTTCTTTGATATGAAAATCTCTTTGAAGTGTTCCCATATTCCCTTAATGCTAGCAGCTTATGAAAAGCTAGGGCGGCTGGTGGATTATCCCTTTCACATTGGTGTGACGGAGGCAGGTACTGTGCGGCAGGGGACCATTAAGTCTGCTGTGGGCATTGGTGCTTTACTTGCTCAGGGCATTGGGGATACCTTGCGGGTGTCTCTGGCGGGGGACCCAGTGGAAGAAATATTTGTGGCAAAAACCATTTTACGGTCTTTAGATTTACTACAAAATGGTGTAGAATATATCGTGTGTCCTACTTGCGGACGGACAGAGATAGACTTGCCGGCTCTTGCGGCTCAGGTAGAAACAAAAGTAGAGCAGTTACAGATCACGGCTCCTTTAAAAGTGGCCATCATGGGCTGCGTCGTCAATGGGCCGGGAGAGGCAAGAGAAGCAGATGTGGGCATCGCCGGCGGCAAAGATAGTGGCTTACTGTTCGTCAAAGGGCAAATCGTAGGAAAATACCCTAAAGAAGTATTAGCTGATGTTCTAATCCAAAAAATCATAGAAATAGCGAAGGAGAAAGGCAAATGAGAGCAACGAAGCTTTATGCGCCTACACTAAGAGAGGTGCCGGCAGAGGCAGAAATCGCCAGCCATAAATTGATGTTGAAGGCGGGGTTGATTTGTAAAATCACAGCAGGAATGTATACATATCTACCGCTTGCATGGCGCGTCATGAAGAAAATCGAAGCAATTATTCGGGAAGAAATGGACGGTATCGACGGGCAGGAGCTAATGATGCCCATCGTACAGCCGGCCGAACTATGGCAAGCTTCCGGTAGATGGCCAGTTTATGGTGAAGAAATGATGCGCCTTAAGGACCGTCACCAGCGGGAATATTGCTTAGGGCCTACCCATGAAGAGATGATTACTTGGCAGGTGGCCCATGATTTGAAATCTTACAAGCAGCTACCTATCCGTCTTTATCAAATGCAAAGTAAATTCCGGGATGAACGGCGGCCTCGCTTTGGCTTAATGCGCAGTCGAGAATTTGTCATGAAGGATATGTATTCTTTTGATAAAGATGAGGCAGGATTACAGGCAAGCTATGACGCAGCATATGGGGCATACAGCCGTATTTTCTCTCGCTGTGGATTGAACTTCCGTCCGGTAGAGGCAGATAGTGGTGCAATCGGTGGCAGCGGCAGTCATGAATTTATGGCTTTGGCTGACTCTGGCGAAGCAGAAGTATTATTCTGCGATGGCTGTGACTATGCGGCTAATGTAGAAATTGCCGCCCTTCCACCGGAAAAGGCGGTAGCAGCAGAAGCAAAAGCCATAGAAGAAGTAGTGACGCCTGATTGCGGTACCATTGAAGCTGTTGCAAATTTTTTGGGGCTGGCTACTCATCAAACAGTGAAATCTCTCTGCTATCAGGCAGATGATGAATTTGTCTTAGTGCTTATCCGCGGGGACCGTCACTTAAACGAAGTGAAACTGCAGAACGCCTTAAACTGTGTGGAGCTGTCCATGGCTACAGATGAAGCCATTGTTGCTCATGGTTTGGTAAAAGGGTTTATCGGGCCGGTGGGCGTAAAAGGCATTAAAATCGTTATTGATGAAGAAGTATCTTTCATGGTCAATCAAGTAGTAGGCGCTAATAAAAAAGATTGTCATTTGCTGAATGTGAACTTAGGCAGAGATTACCAGGCTGATATTATCGCAGATGTAAGATTAGTTGGCGCTGGGGACGCTTGTCCGCACTGTGGCAAGGGACATTTGCAATCTGCCCGTGGTATCGAAGTAGGGCAAGTTTTCAAACTCTATACTAAATACAGTGAAAAGCTAAAGGCCGTTTACCTAGATGAAAATGGTGTAGAAAAGCCTACTGTCATGGGATGTTATGGCATTGGCGTCGGGCGGACCATGGCGGCTCTCATCGAGCAAAGCCATGACGAATATGGTATTATCTGGCCGATGGCCATCGCTCCTTATCAGGTGGTTATCGTACCGGTCAATGATAAGGATGCTGCCATCACTGCTTGTTGTGAGGACCTTTATCAAGCTCTAACTGCAGCCGGTATCGAAGTGGTGCTGGATGATAGAAAAGAACGCTCTGGGGTGAAGTTTAACGATGCGGACTTAATCGGTTACCCCATTCGTGTGACGGTAGGTACCAAAGGATTGGAAAAGGGTATCGTTGAAGTGAAGTATCGTCATAATGGAGCTGTAGAAGAAATCGCTGTAAAGGAAAGTGCAGCCTACATCAGTGACAAAGTAAAAGAAATGTTAAAATAATCTATATGCTATTGTCATCCTGATGGTTATGTAGGAATTATAAAAAATTCTTCGCTAACGCACAGAATGACAGATAGATAATAAAGCATGAAATAATGTGGTAGGTAAAATGGTAGTGAAATACAGAAAGGGCAGCTTACAGGGTCTTGTCCCTTTCTGTTTTTTGTTGAGGAACCTATTGGAAAGAATTGTTTTCAAAGGATGAGCGGACATGTGGCAGCAGAAAATCGCAGCAGCATATGAAAAGGTAACAGGTGTAGCTGATTTACCTGATTGGCTGAGTCAGGTCGTTTGGCAAAAGGTAGAGTTACATAAAAAGAGCAAGTTGTGCCGGGTCGTGTATCAGCGGCAGGTGGTCTTTAGGCCAGAAGAGCTGCAACAGTTAGAAATGGTTTTCCATTCGTTATTGCCTTCTGGTATCCAGATAGAAATCGTAAAAGATGAGGCTATAATGGAGATGGAACCGAAGCAGGAACAATCATCTGAGCCGCAAGCAGCAGAGGAAACAGAAAAGCTCTTATCAAAGGAAGCTGTGTTAGCAGAGGCCCTGGCGGCGTTGTATGAGGCAAAGCCAAAAGCAAAACTATGGCTGCTTTCTTGTGAATATACTTGGCAGGAAGAAAATCAGTTGCAGATTTCTTTTCCTTCCCAAGTGGCGAAAGATACCTGTGGAAAGTTGCAGGTTGGCGTTTTTTTGGAAAACGATTTAAGTAGCAGGCTAGATTGCCATTGTCAAGTGAAGCTTTGCTATGAACAGGAATTGCAGACCTCTATTATGGCGGCGGCGGAAAAACGAGAAGAGAAAATCATTGCCAGCGCGCTTACGGCGCAAAAAGTCTCCTGGGGCTATAGCGGTCCTATCTATGGCAAGTTTATCTATGATAGTCCTATTGCTATCTCAGCAGTATTCGACCGGGAAGATTTTTGTGTGGTGCGAGGGGAAATCCTCGCTGTAGCAGAAAGCAGCCTGAAAAGTGGTAAGACGGTTTACCTTTTGACCATTTATGATGATACAGGCTATTTACCATTAAAAATCAGTGCCGGGAAAGACAAGGAATTTTTTCCGGAGCATCTGGTGCCTGGACAGTGGATTAAGTGTCGAGGGAAATATGGCATGGACCGTTTTTCTGGAGAAGTGCTGTTTTCTGTCTTTGATGTGGAGGGTATTTCTCATCCGGTATGGGGCAGTGATTTGGCGGATGAAAAACGAGTAGAATTGGCCCTGCATACCAAGGCTTCCAGTTTTGCTAGTGTGATTGCAGTGGAGCAAGGCGTCTATACAGCAGCGAAATGGGGACAACATAGTATCGGTGTAGCAGACCGGCATAGTGTGGCGGCTTTTCCCGGATTATGGCATGCTTGTCAGGACTATGGTCTCAAGCCTATTTATGGCATGGAGCTAATGGTGTTGGCGGCGGAACAGCCTATTGGCACGGTGCTGCTCTGGGCTAAGGACCGGCAGGGGATACCTATTCTTTATGAACTATTAAGTTTGGCAAAGCAGCATGGTCCAGGCAGACAGGAAGGAGTTAATTTTCCTGATTTATGTGATGTGTTACACCAAACAGATGGCAGACAGCATGTTTTTTGTGGACTTTTGGCAACTGACTTTACATATGAGGCTTGGCAGTCTTATTGGCAGGGACTAATTGATTATCTGGTGGTAGAGCCAGTAGAACAGGGCTTGCAGCAACAGCAAAAGGTCCTATTGCAGTGGGCAAGAGAACAGGAGCTTGGTCTTTTGGCTACAGACGCTGCAGCAAGCTGTAGCGACCGTCAAGGGGAAATTGTTCGCTTTCTGCGGGAAAATGGCGGTAAGACTGGGGGTGGCCCTATCCGCAAAATTACCTCTACGGATAGCTTCTTGAAGACCTTTTATTATCTGGGGGAGGATATGGCGAAACAACTGGTTATTGAGGGGCCGGAAACGCTGTATCAAGCAGTAGAAACTTTTACTCCTGTAGCTGGACAAGCTTTAGCCTACCCTGCAAACGAGGACTTTTGGCAGACGGTACTTGCTGCTAGTAAGCAGAAATATGATGGTCTTATTCCCCAAGAGGTGCTAGACCGATTAGAAGCAGAACGAACTCTTCTTGTGGAAAAAGGTTATTACTGGCTTTATCCAGTGCTTTTGCAATTAAAAGAGCGTTATGGCGGACTGTTCCTACAGGACCATTTATTGACGAGCTATGTGTTGGGGCTTAGCAGGGAAAATCCTTTATCCCATTTTATCTATTGTCAGGATTGTGGTTTTTCAGGGACCGGAGCAGGTTTCCTTTGCCCAAACTGTGGTCGGCCTGTAAAAGAATTTGGCATGGGAACAGCGACAGAAGATCTTTTAGCTCCTGAGGCCTTGCAAAAAATCTATCTTTGTGGCTTGCCAGAGAATAAAGAACTTCTTTGGCAAGACTTGGCCGTGCTGTTAGTGGATTGTCAGCTGATGGCACCAGGTGTTTATCGGCGTTTGTCCTGGGATAGTGTAGAGGCTATGGCAGAGCTTTTTCTCTCGGGGGAAAAACGAGAGGAGCTTCCCGGGGAGCGTCAATGGTTTGCAGCTGTTTGCCAGGGGATGTTGTTGGGTGTGGACCGGGATGATGACGCTCGTCTGCTTATTCCAGAACAAGGGCATATTTATGAGATTACGCCTGTTTTAACGGCAGAGGGTTGTTTCTATACTTATTATCCAGAAGAGATCTTAAGTGATTTTGTGTTATCCCTTCATTATCAGGCAGCGGCGCAGCAGCAGTTATTTTGGGATATTTATCGCCTGCTACCTGATTATCGTCAGGTGGAAGTGATGCAGGCGAGAGATTGGTCGGATGGGGCTGTCTGGCATATGCTAAAGAAGCATTATTGGCAGGGGGTTCCTTATCTGGAGCAGTTTGCAGCTAGCGGAGAGATTAGCTCTGTAGAGGATTTTGTGCGGGCTGTGGCCCATAGCATAGGGATGCTGTCGGGGGCGCCAGATGATTTTAGGGATGATAACTCACTGTCATCTGAGGAAGTAGTGGCTGTTACAGATGAACAGGTAGACAAAAGCGAAGCGGCTGTTTCAGCGGAGACTGCAGCATTTCAGTCTGTAGAGGGGCTTTTGCAACAGTTTGGTGAGGAAATCGGTCTTACCTGGGATATTTGCCGAATGAAGGCTTATTCTCCAGAAGTTTTCTATACGGTGGTGTTAAATAACTTAGCAGACCGTAGCAGTTTCCGCGATATGTGGCAAGAAAAAACTGCTCCTATCGGTGTCTTAGGGCAAATTATTACAGAAATGAAGGAGCAGGGGATTGGGGTATTGCCCATCGATGTGAATGGTTCAGAACAGCATAAGTTTATTTTAACAGAACAAGGAATATTGGCTTCTTTGGATAGTACGGCTGCTTTTGACCAGGATTTAATCAAGCAAATAGCGGTACACCGAAAGCAAGAAAGATTTTCTTCCCAAAGGGATTTCTTTCATCGGCTGAGTATTTCTCCTCATTTGCAACATTTGTTTTTAACAGAACATCTTTTGGGGGAACTACCAGAAGATAGCCAGACTAGTTTATTCTAATTACAAACATAAAAGATAAAATGATAAGGAAGAGGTAAGAGGATGTCTATTTGTAAATTTCAAGACTTAACGCCCGAAATCCATGAAGAAACCTATATCCATCCGACAGCCCAGGTAATCGGTGGCGTAACGCTGGAAAAACAAGTGAATATTTGGCCCGGGGTCGTATTAAGAGGGGATGTGAGTCCTATTCAAATAGGGGAATTAACCAATATTCAGGATAACGCAGTGCTTCATGGTGATGATAACGCACCGGTTATCTTAGGAAAACGGGTAACTGTGGGGCATGGTGCTATCGTCCATGGCTGCACGGTGGAGGATGGTTGTCTCATTGGTATGGGCGCTATTATTCTCACGGGAGCGGTGATCGGAGCTGGTTCTATTATTGGTGCCGGGGCTTTGGTGGGCGAGGGCAAGGTTATTCCGCCCAATTCTGTCGTAGTAGGTATCCCCGGGAAGGTTATCAAAGAAGTGACCCCGGAAAAACAACAGGAAAATTGGCAACATGCCGAGGATTATTGGCAATGGGCTAAGGAAATGGCTGCCAGTGAAATCTTGAAATAGGCTTGCCAAGGGGCATAAAATAGGGTATAATAATAAGCGAACAGATGTTCGATGTTTTTGAAATAGATGAGTATGTTGGTAACAGGGAGGAGAATAGATTATGGCTGAAAAAGCTTCTGATAAAGGTCTGGTGGCAGATAAAAAGCAATCTTCTGACCGGATGCAAGCACTGGATGCGGCGCTAGCTCAGATAGAAAAGCAGTTTGGCAAAGGTTCAATTATGCGTTTAGGAGAGTCTACGGTGCGGGCAGGGATTTCTACTATTCCCACTGGTGCTTTGGCATTGGATATTGCTCTTGGCGTTGGCGGGGTGCCTAAAGGCAGAGTGGTAGAGATTTTTGGGCCGGAGTCTTCGGGGAAAACGACTGTTGCCTTGCATATTACGGCAGAAGCCCAAAAGCAGGGCGGTGTTGCAGCTTTTATTGATGCCGAACACGCCTTAGACCCTGTATATGCTCAGCGGCTTGGAGTAAACATTGATGATTTATTGATTTCTCAGCCAGATACTGGGGAACAAGCTTTAGAAATTGCAGAGGCATTAGTACGTAGTGGTGCTGTAGATTTGGTTGTTGTGGACTCTGTGGCAGCGCTGGTACCTAGAATGGAATTGGAAGGCGAAATGGGCGACGCTCATGTGGGCTTACAGGCCCGGCTCATGTCGCAAGCATTGCGGAAATTAACCGGCTGCATTAGTAAGTCCAATACTTGTGTTGTTTTCATTAACCAAATCCGTGAAAAAGTAGGGATTATGTTTGGTAATCCGGAAACCACGCCGGGGGGCCGTGCGCTGAAATTTTATTCTTCGGTGCGGATGGATGTACGGAAAGCAGATGTAATCAAGCAAGGAACGGAAGTTATCGGTAACAGAACGAAAGTAAAAATCGTTAAAAATAAAGTGGCGCCACCATTCAAACAGGCTGAGTTTGACATTATGTATGGAGAAGGTATTTCTAGAGAAGGAAATATTTTGGACATTGCCTCTGACTTAAAAGTGGTCAATAAATCCGGTGCTTGGTATGCCTATAATGGTGAAAAAATTGGTCAGGGCAGAGAAAATGCCAAGATTTATTTGAAAGAACATCCGGAAGTAGCCCAAGAAATAGAAAATACCATCAGAGAGCAAGCTGGAGACAGCAATATGCTGAGCTTTGGTTCCGGTGAAAGTGAAGAAAGCTAATGGGTTGGAGAAGAGAAAGAGTATCTGCATTAAACTACAGTGTGAACTACCTCAGCTATCGTCCTCGGTCGGTGGCTGAGGTGGTTTCTGCATTGCGAAAGAAGAAATATGAACCGGCAGAAATCGATGCAGCGATTAACGAGTTAATAGAAAAAGGCTTGTTGGACGATAGGAGTTTTACGGAAAGCTGGATTAATTTCCGGAAAAATCAATCTATCCGCAGCAGGTCTTTTGTCCGGCAGGAACTTCGCACCAAGGGAGTTGCTGCTTCTATCATTGAGTCTAGTCTGGAAGAATATTATCCGCAAGAGGATGAACGGGAAGTGCTTCTACCATTATTAGAACGGCAATGGCAGAACTTAAATCGGAAGCAGGCAAGCAGTGATGCGGATGATGAGGATATGGAACTAGAAGCAGATGATGAAGATCGAGACAATGAGGAAGTTGTAGCGACTGCTACCTCTTTTGGTTGGCGCAGAACGGATGGATGTGACCCGACCAGGAAAATAACAGAAAAATTAATGCGTAAATACGCCGGCAAAGGTTTTTCTCCCTCTTTGATACGGGATGTATTAGCAGAAGTGCAGGCGATGGCAATAGAAGAGGAATAGGGCGATATCGCTTATCTTGTGGTCTCTTGACAGAATAGTGTCTCAATACTATAATATATAGTATTGAGACACTATTTTAGATACCTGCCTAAAGCTGGTTTTCATAGATTTTTTATATAGTAACTTAGCGGGAAGGCTTAAAAGTATAGATATCAATAACGGTAGCATATGAGACTGTCGCAGTTTGCCTGGACATAATTTTCTTATTTATTTGTGAAAGATGAAGAAATGAAAACGGAGCGGTTTTCTGTTTTGTTTCGGTTTTTAAATAGGAATTTAATATTTTGCACAGGTTTTATCTTTATTTTGCAGCAGTTTTTACTTTTATTATTCTATATGGCAATCTAAAATCGGGTTTCAACTCGATTTTCTTTTATTTTAAAATGAAAAATATTGTATGAAAGAAATTTATGAAGGAGGGAGCGTGGATAATGGAATATGTATTTGCAGCCTTAGGCGTTTTAATCGGCGTTGCTATTGGCTATTTGGTACGAAAAAAATTAGCAGAAGCAAAAATTAGCACAGCGGAAGATGAAGCAAAACGAATTTTGCTGGATGCGAAAAAAGATGCTGAAGCAAAGAAAAAAGAAGCCCTGGTAGAGGCAAAAGATGAAATTTATAAATTACGGGTAGAGTCTGAAAAAGAAAACAAAGAAAGACGCAATGAAGTAACCCGCATGGAGCGGAGAATACTGCAAAAGGAAGAGTCCTTAGACCGTAAAACAGAAGCCATCGAACGGAAAGAGGAACATTTGCAGGAAAAGGAAAGAGAAATCGATGATATTAAAGAAAATATCCAGGAAACCAAAGAGAAAATCATCGAAGAATTAGAAAAAATCTCTGGTTTGAGTTCTCAGGAAGCTAAAGAAATGCTTCTGGTCAGCATTGAAGACGATGTCAAACATGACGCTGCTTTGATGATAAAAGAAGTGGAAACCCAGGCAAAAGAAGATAGTGAGAAAAGAGCCAGAGAAATCATTACCATGGCTATCCAGCGGGTGGCAGCAGACCATGCTGCTGAAACCACTGTTTCTGTGGTAGCGTTGCCAAACGAAGAAATGAAAGGAAGGATTATCGGTCGGGAAGGCCGTAATATCCGTACTTTAGAAACGGCAACAGGCATTGATTTGATTATTGATGATACACCGGAGGCTGTTATTTTATCCGGTTTTGACCCGGTACGGCGGGAAATCGCCAGAGTTGCCCTGGAAAAGTTGATTTTAGATGGGCGTATTCACCCGGCAAGAATTGAAGAAATGGTGGAAAAATCCCGGAAGGAAGTGGAACAGCGCATCCGGGAGGAAGGGGAAGCTGCTGTTTTTGAAACGGGTATGCATGGCATTCATCCGGAATTAATTAAGTATCTGGGGCGATTGAAATATCGCACCAGCTATGGACAAAATGTATTAAAACACTCCATTGAAGTATCTCACTTAGCAGGGGTGATGGCCTCTGAACTGGGTGTGGATATTACCATCGCCAAACGGGCCGGTCTGCTCCACGACTTGGGAAAAGCAATCGACCATGAAGTAGAAGGGCCTCATGCTGTTCTCGGCGCGGACCTGGCAAAGAAATATCGGGAGTCTGCTGAAGTGGTACATGCCATTATGGCGCACCATGGTGATGTGGAAGCCAATACATTAGAAGCTGTTTTGGTACAAGCTGCAGACGCTATTTCCGCGGCTCGTCCAGGAGCTAGAAGAGAAACGCTAGAATATTACATTAAACGGTTAGAAAAATTAGAAGAAATTGCCAATGGTTTCGATGGCGTAGAAAAATCTTTTGCCATCCAAGCTGGGCGGGAAATCCGCATTATGGTGCAACCGGATAAGATTGACGATACTACCAGTCCGCTTTTGGCTAGGGAAATCGTGAAAAAAATCGAGTCTGAACTGGAATATCCAGGCCAAATCAAAGTTGTTCTTATTCGGGAAACCCGTTCTGTGGACTATGCCAAATAAGAAAATATGATCTAGAAAAAATATAATTAGTTAGAAATAAGCCGGTTTTCCGGCTTATTTTTTTATAGAATTTTTAAGAGATATCCTTTTGTTATGCTGTTTCTGCCATTGCTGTTTCCTTAATATGATGCTATAATTAAATAATATCATAAAATACGATAAGGGTTTTTATATTTGGAGTTGAACATGTTTAAAAATATATTCAAAAGAAAAGAAAAAGAAAAGGCCATGGCCATGAATACGGTTAATCTTTTAGCTGGCATTTTAGTGCATTATCCAGAGATTAGTACCGTGCAGTATGACCCGGCGACGCAGTGTTTGCGGTTTTCTTATACCATAGACGGTACTCTTTTAGGAAGAATGGAGACGCCAGAGCTTTTTTTGGAGCGGGAAATATGGCAGGGCATTCAAGGGTATCATCGTTTTAATAAAATCTATTCACAGATAACGGAGGTAGAGATCGAACATATTGCGCCTTTTGCTAATGTAGTTATTCGGCGTGATTTGAAATCTTTTTCTCCACGGGAGATTTCTTTTATCCTAGCATTACTTTCTCAGACAATACCAGGCTTTTTTGCTATTGACAGTCTGGACCGGAGAGAGCTAGACGATTTTTCTATGGGGGAGGAAACTCTAAGCGTTCGCCTGGAAAATGTCAATAATGTTTCTGGGGAAAAGGAAATCGTGGCCTTCCGGGATAAAGAGCGGGTACTTTTTTATAATAAATAATAGAAGAGGAAAGATAAAAAGGAAGTTAGCATGCGCGTATTATTTATTGGTGATATAGTGGGAAAGCCTGGCCGGATTATGTTGGAAAAATACTTGCCGGATTTGATAGAGACTGAGAAGATAGATTTTGTAATTGCCAATGGGGAAAATGCTGCTGCAGGTGTGGGCATTAATAAAAAAATCTTTCAGGAAATCATCAATTTTGGTGTAGATGTAGTTACCATGGGCAATCATGTCTGGGGGAACCGAGATATTTTCCAATTTATTGACCATGAAGAGCGGTTGGTGCGTCCTCTTAACCTGCCGCCGGAAAGTCCGGGGAAGGGATACCAAATCGTATCTGTGGGGGGTAAAAAGATCGCCGTTATCAATGTGCTGGGTACTATTTTTTTAAGCGGCAGTAATGCTTGTCCTTTTCATAGCGTGGAAGCGGTGCTCAAGGAAATCAGATCAGTGACGCCATATATTTTTGTAGATTTTCATGGAGAGGCTACCTCTGAAAAACAAGCTTTTAGTTGGTATTTTGATGGCAGGGTGACAGCGGTGTGCGGCACCCATACTCATGTGCCTACTGCAGATAGTCGCATTTTGCCACGAGGCACTGCTTTTCAGTGTGACGCTGGTATGACAGGGCCCAATGATGGTATCCTGGGGATGGATAGAGATATCGTGTTAAAGCGGTTTGTAACGGGATTGCCAGAGCGTTTCCAGGTGGCAAGTGGTGATATGCAGTTTAATGGTATCCTCATTGATTGTGACGACCAAGGTAAGAGCACAGATATTCGCAGAGTGCAGATATTTCAGCCGTCTTTTTAAATGGCATGAGTTCTTAAGATATGATTTTATAAAAAACAGAGATAAATTTCTGCCTTGTGCATATAGATAAAGCAAAGCAATAAAATCGCTGTATATGCAGAACTATGAGGAGGAAATAACATGGAAGTGTTAAAAGTATCAGCAAAATCAAACCCAAACTCTGTGGCAGGTGCTCTAGCCGGTGTATTAAGAGAACGGGGCGGCGCAGAAATCCAAGCTATCGGTGCTGGCGCGATTAATCAAGCGGTAAAAGCAGTAGCTGTAGCCAGAGGGTTTGTGGCGCCTGGCGGTGTGGATTTAATCTGCATTCCTGCCTTTACGGATATTATCATTGATGGACAGCCACGGACGGCTATTAAGTTAATCGTAGAACCTCGATAAAGCAAAGGACCTGTCATTTTGACAGGCCTTTTCTTTATGGATTGACTTGATTTCTAAGGGAGGAGTGAGTTTTTTGCGCATTGATTGCCATTGTGATACGGTTATGCATAGTCGTAAAGAATTATTATGGGAAAATCCGCAGTGCCATTGTGACTTTCGTCGTTTGCGGCAGGTGGTGGATATCCAGTTTATGGCGGTGTTTCCTTATCTGGATAAGATTAGAGAAAAAAATAAGGATCAGGCGCCTTTATTAGCAGAGGCGTTAATCGAGCGATTACTAGAGGCGGCAGACCTTTTCTCTGCTGAAGTAGGGATTATTCGCAATCAGGAGGATATTTCTCAATATGAAGCGCAGCAGCGGTTAGGTCTTCTGATTAGCATAGAGGGGGGCGAGGCGCTGGGAGGTGATTTAGCTCGATTGGATACTTACTTTCATCAGGGGGTACGGGCAATCGGTCTGACCTGGAACTATGAAAATGATTTGGCTTGGGGCTGCAATAGTGACAAGGGCCTAAAGGAAGGCATGTTATTAGGCATCCATGATGGTGTGAAGCCTTTTGGCATAGCTGTTATCGAGCGGGCAAATGAACTGGGTATGGTGGTGGATTTGGCCCATCTTAGTTATCATGGTTTTTGGCGGGCGCTAGGCGTGTGTAGGAAACCGGTATTAGTCAGCCATGGCAACTGTCATGCACTTTGCCCTCATGTGCGCAATTTACGGGATGAACAGCTTAAGGCTTTAGCCGAATATGATAGCGTGTTGGGGATTTCTTTTGTGCCAGCTTTTTTAAGTGGTAAAGCAGAAAAATCTATCGAAGATGTTTTGCAGCATATAGATTATGGCGTTGGTGTTGCTGGTATCGACCATATTGGCATTGGTTCTGATTTTGATGGTGTGGAAACCCTGCCCCAAGGTATAGATGGCTGCCTGTTTCTTTCGTATCTTGCAGAAGCCTTGGATAAGCGAGGCTATACGGACATTGATATTCATAAAATCATGGGGGATAATGTTTATCGGGTGCTGGCAGCAAACCTTCCCCATGGTCCAGAACGAAGCTAAATCTTGTAATTGTTTCATCTTTTTTACTACTGCTGTGATTGCGGAGAAAGAAGATGGTAGTCAATGGCATTCCTCTTCTGTTTTTCGGTGGATTTGTGTTAAAATAGATAGAGAAAGAGGAGCAGAGGAGGAGGCCTTTCCTGATATGAGTGGAATAGATATGCATATCCATAGCACAGCTTCTGATGGTAAATACACGGTAAGAGAAATTGCACTGCAAGCAAAGGCCATCGGTTTGGAGGGAATTGCTATTACAGACCATGATACAGTGCAGGGACTCGAGGACTTGGCGGCTATCAGCCAGGATGTTGGCTTGCCCATCTTTCCTGGTATCGAAATCAGTACGGTCTGGGAAGGAAAATCTATTCATGTATTAGGATACTTATTTGACTCCCATCATCAGGGACTTTTAGCTTGGTTAGAAAAACGCCAGATGGAGCGGGTGGCACGGGCAAAAAATATTCTCGCTCAGTTGCGAGACCATGGGATTTTTTTGGATGAAGCGACCGTTTTAACCCAACAAAATCTGGGGTCTTTAGGGCGGGTACATATTGGGCAAGCCATGATAGCAGCAGGTTATGCTCACACCCTGGACCAGGTCTTTCATAAGTGGCTGGGAGAAGATGGCCCGATTGCTATCCCGCCGCATCAGGTCACGCCCAAAGACGCCATTGAGATGATACATCAGGCAGGTGGTGTCTGTGCCATAGCACATCCCGGTCTATCAGGTTGTGACCAGTGGTTAGAGTTGTTTTGCCGTTGGGGGCTGGATGGGGTGGAAGCCTATCATCCAGAGCATAAGAAAAAACAGCGGAAACGCTATGTGCAATTTGCAGGAGCTCAACAGTTATTTGTGACAGCTGGGTCGGATTTTCATCGAGATGGTTTGGGCAGGTGTACAATTGCATTGGAGTTATTGCCAGAAGTATTTCGTTCTTTTGTCAATCATAAATAGCTTAAATTTTGCATATACTAACCTAACTGAATAAAAGCTGCTAGGGAATGAAAAGCATTTGGTTTGGGGGAGGAAATTCATGCAAAAACAAAGAAATGATATACCATGGCAAGTAGCCGTACAGATTGATTTGATGGAAAAAGAAATCAGCTGTTTGCGGGAAAAGGTTGCGGCATTAAGAGAGAGTCGGCAAGTCCTCATGGGATTATTGCAACAGCAAATGACGGCGGAACGCAGCCTGGTAAGCAGCTTAGAGCAAAATATTGCCCAGCTCAAAAAGGAAAATCTTTATTATAAAAAACAAACCTTGCAGCGAAAAATTACTTCTTAGGCAGGCGTTGTCGAAAAAAATAAGAAAAAGTAAGACAAATTATGAAAAAAGTGTTGTTTTCCATGGGCCTTTGGTGGTAAAATACTACTAATATAGGTAAGTTGTTTTTAACTGGGACATGCTGTGACGGCTTCATCAGTTAGAATATAACTTACAGCAAGAATAGAAAAATATTGAATAAGAAAGGGATGGCAAAATTGGTAGAAAAATTCGCAAAAGAAGGTATTACCTTTGATGATGTACTGTTAATTCCTGGCGCTTCCAGTGTGTTGCCAAAAGATGTTGATATTACCACCCATTTAACCAAGGATATTGTCTTAAATATTCCGTTTATGAGTGCAGGGATGGATACGGTAACGGACTCTCGTATGGCCATTGCCATTGCACGAGAAGGCGGCATTGGTGTTATCCATAAAAATATGTCCATCGAACAACAAGCGATGGAAGTAGATAGAGTAAAACGGTCTGAAAACGGCGTTATCGTAGACCCTATCCATCTGACACCTGACCACACGATTTCTGATGCACTTCATGTAATGAACCGTTACCATATTTCTGGGGTGCCTGTAGCGGTAGAAGGAAAATTGGTAGGTATTCTGACTAATCGGGATTTACGGTTTGAAGATGACTTCAGTAAAACAGTAGGCGAAGTCATGACCAAAGATAACTTGGTAACCGCTCCTATTTCTACTACCTTAGAAGCTGCAAAAGATATTTTGAAAAATCATAAAGTAGAAAAATTGCCTTTGGTGGATAAAAATGGCTTCTTAAAAGGCTTAATCACCATCAAAGATATTAAGAAAACCAAAACCCATCCAAATGCTTGTAAAGACTCTCGTGGCAGACTGCGGGTAGCTGCTGCTGTCGGTATTGCAAAAAACACCATGGATCGTGTAGACCAATTGGTAGCAGCAGGTGTTGACGCTCTTGTTTTGGATACTGCCCATGGTCATTCTCAAAATGTAATTAATGTTGCCCAAAAGATTAAATCTGTTTACCCAGATGTAAACTTAATCGCTGGGAATATTGCGACGGCTGAAGCTGCAAAAGCACTGATTGATGCAGGGGCTGACGCTGTAAAAGTAGGCATTGGGCCTGGCTCTATTTGCACCACTCGGGTTATTGCAGGGATTGGGGTGCCACAGGTAACCGCTATTTACGATGTAGCCAATGTTGCTTCTAAATATGGCATTCCGGTTATCGGTGACGGTGGTATCAAATATTCCGGTGATGTAGTAAAAGCGATCGCTGCTGGTGCTGATGTAGTAATGATGGGGAGTCTCCTTGCCGGTACGGAAGAAAGCCCAGGGGAAATCGAAATCTATCAAGGCAGAAGCTTCAAGGTATATCGCGGTATGGGTTCCTTGGGCGCTATGAAAGAAGGTAGCAACGACCGTTACTTCCAGGAAGATGCTGCAAAATTTGTTCCAGAAGGCATTGAAGGTCGGGTACCATATAAGGGTGCATTAGCTGATACCATCTTCCAATTAGTTGGTGGCTTACGGTCTGGTATGGGGTATTGCGGCACAGCAACTATTCCTGACTTGAAAGAAAACGGCAGATTTGTAAAAATCACATCTGCAAGCTTGGTAGAAAGTCATCCACACGATGTGCAAATCACCAAAGAAGCGCCAAACTATCATCTATAATCAAATCGTAAATAACTTCTGAAATCATGAATATTTACAGCAACCAAGCATTTACTTGGTTGCTGTTTTTATGTTTTTATTGCAAATGTTTTTTAAGCAATCTTTAAGATTTTGTGTATAATATAAAATCATTGTCCATAAATAATAAGTAAGAAAATTGTGTATCATAAAAGGCAGGATTGCAGAATGAAAAAAATAATTGGTTTTGCCCTACTGGCAGTTGTTATTATCGGCGGTCTTTTTGTTTGGTATTGGGGAAATAGTTATGGTTTCTTGGTACCAGATAGAACGAAAACGGAAGATGGAAAACGGATAGAGACTGCTTTTCCTTATTCCAAAGAGTGGATTAATATCTTAGTGGTTGGCTCTGACCGTAATGAAAACACGCGAGATGTGGGCCGTTCTGATACCATCATGGTGGTAGGGGTCGACTTAAAACATAAAAAGATTAATATGCTTTCTATCCCAAGAGATACGCGTGTTGTTATTCCAGGTAGAACCAGAGCTTCTCGGATTAATGAAGCTTATAGTTTAGGCGGGGTAGAAAAAGTTAAAGAAACTGTAGAAGGTATTTTGAATATCCCTATTGATTATTACGCTGAGACGAATTTTGAGGGGTTCAAAGATGTGGTGGATTTACTGGGTGGTGTGGAAATTGATGTAGAGGAACGCATGAAAGCCCATACCCACTATGATAATATTGATTTACAACCAGGGCTGCAAACGTTGAATGGTGCTGATGCTTTAGGTTATGTGCGCTTTCGTTATAATGCTGCAGGGGATTTTGGCCGGGCGGAGCGGCAGCAGAAGTTTCTAATCGCGGTGGCAAAGAAAATGACCCAACCTGGCAATATAACAAAGCTGCCTGCTCTTATGGAAAAAATGGATGAGGTTGTGGATACAGATTTGACTGTGCCGCAGATTTTACGGCTAGCGAAAGACTTTGTAGGGATTACGCCAGAGGATGTCACCCACGCTCTGCTACCTGTTTATGGAGAAGATATCAATGGTGCTAGTTATCAGATTATCAAAGAAGATGAGATGAAAGAAGTGGTACAGCAGTTATTCTATCCGCAGGAAACAGAAGCAGATACAGGCAACCTGGCAAATCAGAAGTCAGAAAAAAGAAAATAGGAAAATAATCTAGAAAAAGCACTTTTTAAGTGCTTTTTTGCTATTCTGTGGTATAATACTATAATAGATATATGGATAAGCATTTGGCTGAAAATAAAAAACGGAGGCTCTTCATGAAGAAAAAAGAGGCTGAAAACCCGGAATTTGAAGGCGTTCTCGAAGGTCTGGTGGAACCATCCAAGGAGGAAAAGATAAATTTACATGCAGGACATCGTCATCGTGTAAAACAACGGTTTGTAGAAGAAGGCTTGGTAAACTTTCATGATCATCAAGTATTAGAATTGTTGTTGTTCTATGCACAGCCATATAAAGATGTCAATGAGCTGGCGCATCTCTTGTTGTTGAAATTTGGTTCTTTGTCCGGTGTGTTTGAAGCCAGCGTTCATGATTTGATGCAGGTAAAGGGTGTTGGTTATAATACGGCAGTACTTCTTTCTTTAGTGCCCGGCATTGTTAATCGCTATCAGATGGATAAATGGCGCGATAAAGAAGTATTGACAGATACAACAAAAATGGGTCAATATGTGCTTTCTTTGTTTTCGGGAAGGGTCAACGAGGCATTTTATATCATTTGTGTAGATGGTCAGAATAAAGTGAAATCTGTACAGTTGGTTTCTGAAGGAACCAGCAATGAAGTATCGGTATATCCTAGAATGTTGGTAGAAGCCATTATTCGTTCTCAGGGTAAGCATATTATTTTGGCTCATAACCATCCCAGTGGAATTTTGCGACCGTCTAAGATGGATATCGCTCTGACAAAACAAGTTATTGCTATTTTAAGAGCTATTTCTGTTAAGGTACTGGACCATATCATCGTGGGCAAAGGCCGGTATTATAGCTTTGCGGAAACTGGTGCGCTAGCCTATTGTGAACAAGCCGCTGAATAAGAAACGATGTTTATTGGTTGTTTGTCGTCTGATGGGAATTGATAATTGACTAGAAAGGAAAAAATATGGGAGAATTTGTTCATTTACATAATCATACAGAATATAGCCTGTTGGATGGTGCAGCAAGAATAAAAAACCTCATAGCTAGGGCTAAAGAACTGAATATGTCTGCCATTGCTATTACCGACCATGGGGTGATGCATGGGGTAGTAGATTTTTATAAAGAAGCGTTGAAAGAGGGATTAAAGCCTATTATTGGCTGCGAGGTATATGTTGCGCCTCGTACTCGTTTTGACAAAGAACCCCGCAAGGATGACTCTGCTTTTCACCTTATCTTGTTGGCAGAAAACCAAACAGGCTACGAAAATCTTTGTAAAATTGTTTCCTTTGCTTCCTTAGAAGGGTTTTATTATAAACCGAGAGTGGATAAAGAGTTGCTTCGGGAATACCATGAGGGGATTATTGCTCTTTCTGGTTGTATTGCAGGACAAGTATCCCAGTCTCTTTTGGCCGATAAATATGAAGAAGCAAAAGCTATTGCCAAAGAATATAGTGAGATTTTCGGAGAAAATAACTATTTTATCGAAATCCAGCAGCATGGCATGGAAGAAGAGCACATTGCTAACCGGGGTCTTATCCAGATTGCGAGAGAGTTAAACCTGCCTCTGGTTGCTACCAATGACTTGCACTATGTCAATAAAGAGGACGCCCTGGCTCATGATATTTTGCTGTGTATTCAGACGGGGCGGGTGCGGGACGACGCTAACAGGATGCGGTTTCCTAGTGACGAGTTTTATTTGAAAAGCGCGGAAGAAATGGAGCTGCTCTTTGGCGAATACCCAGAAGCACTGGAAAATACGGTAAAAATCGCGGAGCGGTGCCATATCGAGTTTGAATTTGGTCACCTTTATTTGCCTCGCTTTGATGTACCGGAAGGCCACACCTTAGATACCTACCTGCGGGAATTATGTGAAGAAGGTATGGTAAAGCGGTATGGCGTTGTTACACCGGAGCTGCAGGAACGACTGGATTATGAATTAGATATTATTAAGACTATGGACTTTTCCGGTTACTTCCTTTTGGTGTGGGATATGATTAACTTTGCCCATAAGGAAGGTATCTATGTAGGGCCGGGGCGTGGTTCTGCGGCAGGGAGTATCACTGCTTATAGCTTAGGGATTACCAATATTGACCCTATTCGTTATAATCTGTTGTTTGAACGGTTCTTAAACCCAGAACGGGTAACGCCGCCGGATATTGATACGGACTTTTGTTATGTACGCCGATTAGAAGTGGTTGACTATTTATTTCGGAAATATGGACAAGACCATGTGGCCATGATTATCACTTTCGGTACCATGCTTGCCAAAGGGGTAATCAAGGATGTGGGCAGAGCTCTGGATATGCCCTATAGCGAGACAGACCGTATTGCCAAGATGATACCGGCAGAGCTGGGGATTACCCTGACAGACGCCATGAAGAAAAATCCGGAACTTCAAGAAGCATACGATACAGAGCCGGCGATTAAAGAGTTAATTGATATTTCTTTGCAGCTGGAAGGTATTCCTCGGCATTCTTCTATCCACGCGGCAGGTGTGGTAATCGCCCAGAAAAAAGTAATCGACTATATGCCGGTAATGAAGACTTCAGATAATATCGTTGTGACCCAGCTGCCCAAAGAACAGGTGGAAGAACGAGGCTTAGTAAAAATGGACTTGCTTGGCTTGCGGACTTTGACGGTTATCGGGGATGCGGTTGCTAATATCAAACAAACTCATGGCATTGATATCGATATCCATAATATCGCTACTGATGACCCAGCTGTGTATGAAATGCTTTCTCGTGGGGAGACTGGAGGGGTATTCCAGTTAGAAAGCGATGGGATGCGTGGTATTCTCCGTAACTTGCAGCCAGAACGTTTTGAGGACTTAATCGCTGTTGTTGCCTTGTATCGTCCAGGACCGTTAGGCAGCGGCATGTTAGATGACTTCATTGCGCGGAAACATGGGTTAACAAAATCCACTTATTTACATCCAATCTTAGAACCGATTTTAGAAGAAACCTATGGGGTTATCCTTTATCAGGAACAGGTTATGCAGATTTCCTCTCGGATGGCTGGTTTTACCTTGGGGGAAGCGGACCTTTTACGCCGAGCTATGGGGAAGAAGAAACCGTCTATTATTGCAGCGAAAAGAAAAGACTTTGTTGACGGGGCCAAAAAGAATGGCGTATCTGAGAAAATCTCTGGGGAAGTATTCGACTTAATGGCCTATTTTGCAGGGTACGGCTTTAATAAAAGTCACTCGGCGGCCTATGCTTTTGTAACCTATGAAACGGCCTGGCTGCGCTGTCACTATCCAGTAGAATACATGGCGGCGCTCCTGACTAGCATCATGGATAACATGGATAAAGTACCGGAATATATCGAAGAGTGTCGTAACTCTGGTATTTCTGTGTTGCCGCCAAACATCAATGAAAGTCGTTCCGACTTTACCGTATCTGGTGAAAATATCCGCTTTGGTCTGGGTGCTGTGAAAAATGTAGGCAAAGACGCTGTAAAAATCATTATCCAAGAACGAGAAGCCAATGGTAAATTTACCTCCATTATGGATTTATGTGAACGGGTGCCGCTAAATAAGAAAATGCTGGAAAGCCTTATCAAATGTGGTGCCTTAGATGGCTTGGGACATAACCGTGCCCAAATGTTGGACGCCATGGAAAACCTTTTAGAAGTTAGCAGAAAGATTGCCGAAGAGAAAAACTCTAATCAACTGTCTTTATTTGATTTTGGTATGGAAGAAGCAGAAGCTTCAACCATTGACTTTGCCATGCGGGATATGCCAGAATTTTCAGAGCGGGAGCTCCTTGCCATGGAAAAGGAAATGATTGGCTTCTATGTGAGTGGTCATCCTGTTATGGTCTATGAGGAAATCTTCCAGAAGAAAGGCCTCATGAATGTGGGGGATGTGCTAAAAAAAGGCCATGAAGAAAAGGTGAAATTAGGCGGGCTTATTACGGGTTATCGTCAGCATCTGACGAAAAAGGGCGCTAATATGGCTATGTTTAGCATAGAAGATATGCGGGGTTCTATTCGTTGTCTTGCTTTCCCGAAGGTGTTTGAACAATATCGTAAAATGTTGGGTGAGGGTAGAGTGGTCATTGCTAGTGGCCGCATGAGTGTAGAAGATGAAGAGAAAAAACTCTTCATCGAAAGTGTGCAGCCGCCGCAAAAGCTCTATATCCGTCTGCCTTCTAGTACGGATAGGGCAGCCTATGACCAAGTCATATCGGTTCTTTCTCAAAATCAAGGAGATGTGCCGGTGAGTCTTTTCTATTCGGATATTGCTCAATATAGAGAACTACCGGAACAGCTATGGGTACTAGCCAATCGTCAGGTCTTGGGCGAGATGGAAGAACGCTGGGGTGCCGATAATGTTATCTTAAGATAAATAAAATAGCAATAAAAAAGAAAGCCAGTACTTTGGCTTTCTTTTTTATTAGGCGATATAATCAGAAGTATTGTCGTTGTAATAACATAAAGTAGAAATGTAATGTAGGAAACGATGGGTTCGTTTGTCAATATCCTCTTGACTAAGACCTTGGTAAAGCAGGATATCTTTCATAATGGGGTTTATTGCAGTTGGAGAAGTGTTTTGTCCTTTTGCTACGGCAAAGTCAAATTGATAGATTTCTTCGGTAATGCGTTCTAATACCAGCGTGAAAGTGCCTAGCGTTGCGTTTTCTGCTTGGAGTGGAAAGGTGTAAGCGGCAATATCCATGGGGATTTTATGGTTTTTAGCCTCGCTATAATGCCGCAAAATGATTTCTTGTTCTATAAAGCGTAATCGTTCTTTTGACAGTATGATAGGTTGCGCGCCATATTGATTTATTAAATATTGCTCTAACTGTGCGACTGTCTTACGATTGGGTTTTAACTTTGCAGTGATATCCTCTAACCATTGTTGATAAGGCGTTATCTGGTCCATATAGGTTCCTCTTTCTTCTATGCAAGCGCAAGATAAACGAAATTGATTACTCTTTTATTGTAACGCCAGGATGGGGCTTTGACAAGGTGCAAGCCGTTTTATCCAGATAAAAATTGGGAATTATTTTTCGTTTTCATCAACCCAGTTCTTTGCTGTTAAGATATTTTCTTCTGAAGGCATGGGGATATTTCCAGGATGATAATAAATGTGTTGTTCTGCTAGGGCCAGTGTCTCAAATGCCTCTTGCTTGGGGGGAACTACCTGGGTTCGGGAAGATTTTTTTCGTTTCATGATTTTCCTCTTTTTCTTGTTTCTATTTTTTGCTACAGCTTTATTATGCTTTAGGTTTTCCTGGTATGACAAAAATATGTAACATTTTTAATAGATTTGCTGCAGGTCTTTTGTATCTTTTAGAGGGTGTTTTCATATGATAGGGCAAAGGATGGATAAAGATAAGTCTATATGTGGCTTCTTTAGGAAGAGGAAAAGAATAAATGCGAAAAATCATATTTTATATTTTGGGAGTGGTTATCTGTCTTGGTGCTTGGAGCTTATATCGTTATTCTGCAAAAGAAGGGGCTATTTTTTATCAAGGTGGAACCTATGCTGCACTTTATGCTGGTAATTATAACCAAATGGCGTCAGTGGGACAGATCAAAGAAAAAGGAGATTTTGGTCTAGGTGTATTTGATTTATTAGATGGAGAAATGATGGTTTTAGACGGTGAGGTTTATCAAATGACCAGTGATGGTAGGGTGGCAAAGGTGAAGAGAGATGCTGGTACGCCTTTTTACATGATGACTGCTTTTCATGCTGACAGTGAGAAGGAACTGGTGGCAATTGATAACTTTTCTCAGTTATGTCAGATATTAGATGGTTATCGGAAACGGGATGATGTTATTTATGGGGTGAAAATAAGCGGTAGTTTTTCCTATATAAAAACAGCCGCGTTTGCGCGGCAATATTATCCTTATCCTACCTTAGCAGAGGCGGCAAAGGAGCAGGCTGTTTTTACTTATGAGAATGTTTCTGGTACGCTTATCGGATTTTGGCTGCCGGATTGTACAGGGACTATGAACCTGCCCGGGTATCATTTTCATTTTCTCTCGGATGATAGGCAGCAAGGAGGCCATGTATTAGAGGTGCAGCTTGTAGATGGATTGGTACAGTTTGATGAGATAGTAGAGATGAATATTGCTCTTTCTGGGGTAATGACGGTACCGTTATCTGATGGTGGTAGCGTACCTGTACTGGTAACTAGATAAAAATTTACAAAAACTATTCGTTTTGATATTCACTAAAGTCTAATAAATCTTTGGCGGGAATACCCAGTGCTTCTGCTAGGGTAAATAAAATTTCTAATGAGAAGGAGCGATGGTCTGTTGTAGACTCAATATAACTAATGTAACTGCGACTGATATGGCTGATTTCTGCTAAATTTTCCTGAGATAATCCTAGTTTTTTACGATATTTTTTTACATTTTTTGCTAAATAGGTAAAAGATTTCTCATGTCTTGACACAGTATCACTTCCCTTTTAGCTTATTGTAGAATAATTTGTCGTTTGTTATTGTTTGACATAGTTTGTAAAATTATGTATGTTAGACAGGGAAGCAGTTATATTTTGTAGAAAGAAGGGGACATCATGCAGCAGAAACAACAAATTTTTACAATGTCTAGGCAGGAGGATAAAGTTACGCAGACAGAGGGAACATTGGCAGCCATCGAACTAAATAAACAGTGTATGGCGGCAATTCTTTCTTCCATGTTTACCATTGAAAAGGAACTATTTGCAATTACCGATATATTAGCAGGGCAGGTTTCGGAGTCTTAACATTTGAACTGGTACTAACTTTGTCTTAATCCTGCACAAAATCATATCGCGTTTCATAGATTAATAAAAGGCTATACTTTTGAAAAGCGGTGTTGATAAATGAATGCAGAAAAAACACAATGTTTATATTTGTATGATACCTTAACATTCATAGGGACAAGCCGTAAAATAAATCTATTCTTTTGGGGTGGGATTATAGTGGGGCGTTCTTCTAATGGGAACGCTCCAGATAAGCCGGCTGTGATTAATTTTGTTGTACCAAGGCAGTCTAAAATTGTTATCTTGAGAGAGGACAAGCTGTTGTTTCCCTTCTGTTCTTATTATTGGAACGGTTTGCCGCTTGCAGCTGCGGAAAAGGAACGGATTTTTTTAATAGGTGACGATACAGTCTATACATTAGCAGAAGCAGAGATGGTACAGTCGTAAAGCTGTATAAGGCTTGGTAAGAAAGAGTGATGCAAGTCACTCTTTTTATTTGCTTATTTACAGGGAAACCTTTATACTGAGATTAAGGGGAATTGACTTTATTAAAATAAAATAGAAACTTGGAAACAAGGAGGTGGGCAAATGTTAGAAAACTTTACAATAGCAGTGATTTGCCTGGTTATCTCTGCTATCTGGGCTTTTTTTGCTGATTTAATTGCAAAACACAGAGGCTATACCAGTATGCTTTATTTTTGGTTGGGATTTTTCTTCTGGCCTTTTGGTATTTTCATTGCCGCATTACAGCCAGACTTATATGTAGATAAACCAGACCATTCTCATGGGGCAGATATCCGGGTAAAGGGTAATGATGGCAAGCCTGTCCTTGGTGTAGTAGAAAATTGGTATCAGCAAATGCCGGTAGGCCTATTGCATAATCAGATTATTGTTAATCGCAATCGAGACCATGCTTATTTAATCCTTACCTTTTTAAATCGGGGCGATAAGGTGATAAATTCTTTGCATTTACAGATTACTTGTTTAGATGACTGTGGCGATCCTATTGGTGCAGAACCGGTCATTTATCATGCTTATCAGGATTTGGCAGTGTTGCCAGGGGAAAAATTTGGCGATAAACGAAATGTATTGCTGCCATCCTCTTTTACTCGCAGAGTAAGAATAAAACCAGTAAAAATGCTTTTTAGCGATGGTACGATTTTGCGGGCAGAGGATATTGATTTATCAGATGTAGAGCGGTTACCGCAATTGCGGCTTTTAAAGAAAAAATCTCCTTATGAACAGTTTCTAGTGGATAAATATGGAGAGAAAAAAGATGCGTTTCCGGCTCTGTATATTCCGGAGTTATTAGATGATACGGCTTGGAGCTGTTTTTGTGGTAAGGTAAACAGTCATAATGATATTTGTGAGCGTTGTGGTAGAAGCAAAGAAAAAACTTTTGCTGTCTATAATGAAGAATTTATGGGAGAAAAGCTGGCAGAGCTAATGGCTGACCAGGAAGAGTTTAAATATTATCGCTTTAATAAAGGATTAGAGTAAAAGAGAGGCTTAGACCTCTCTTTTTATTTAAATACGAACACCTTCTATGTGTAAAAAACGGATGTTGGCAAAGTCGTATGTTGATAGTTGCCTTAGATGTGCATCAAATGTGTGGGTAGAGACAAAGATTGTCTCGGGAGTAGGCGTCCCATCTATATCGCTAATAAAGAGAGAGTGATAAAAATGTTTCTCTTCATCTCCTAACTGAATAATATCGCCTGCAGTTAGCTTTTCTATCTGACTGTCTGTAGCAAAGGGACCTTTGGCGCGATTGCCGACTAGAAAACGATAAAGGGGTTCTACACCTGCCCAAGCAGGAGCACGGTCTTTTGCCGAGCGATAGTACCAGCCATAGTTGGGGGTGGTATTCATGACGCCGCTGCCAGCATAAAGGCACTGGGAGATAAAATTGGTGCAGTCACCGCCCATGGTGCTGAAATCTTGATATTTTTTGTTTCGCTTGTGGGCCCATTGTGCACAATAGGCCAGGGCCTTTTCTCTATCATAAGGGATTTGCCGCATAGTGTTTCTAGTTCCTTTTTCTTTTTGTTATAGTTTATGCTTGTCTTGTCTTGTTTGGTACGAAAAAGAAAAGGAGATTGTAAAGATTTGGCAAATATTATAAGAATAAGGAAGTCTGAAAAGAGACAGAAATGGAGAGGACGCATATGGGTAAAAGAAGCCTTGTTTTAGCATTTGTCAGTATTTTATGTATGAGTTTATTGGTTAATGGTATTTTATTTTTGGAGTGGAATAAAGAAAAGAAAGCGTCAGTTGCTTTGCATGGACAGGTAGCAGAGCTATCTGCTGATAATGAGCAATTGACCAAAACGGTAGCCGAATTAGAGGGAACCATTGAATATCCACAGCAAACAGAAACTACCGGTGACAGCAACTGGCAACACAGCATTTGGTGGCAGATAGCCATGCTACGCGGGGATAGTGAAAAAGAAGCCGCTTTCGATAAGATGGTAAAAGAAAATCCTATTGACGCTTATTTCCGTGAGCAAAAAGAACCTGTAACCACCGTTGACTATAATGGGTATTATTATCTCTATGAAAATGCCTGGAAAGATGAAATGGAAGAAGTTTATGGGAAATTATTGCCATTAGTAAAGGAGCCAGAATTGCAAAAGAAACTGACGGATGGGCAAGTTGCTTTTCATAGTTCTTTGCAGGCAAATTATGATTTTGTGGTAGCGGCCTTTAGTGCAGATGGGGTCTATCCTATGTATGGTACCAATGTCTGGCTGTTGCGGGCAGGTCTTGCTCAGAGCTATAAAGAAAGAACTATTGAGTTGTTAGAATGGTCTTATATTTTAGATAGCAGCAGTGATTTTACTTTTAATCCGCTGGAATTTAAAAGGAAATATGATGCTAGCGACCTGCAGGAACAACCAAAACAGGAAGTAATGCCATCTCAAAATCAGCCGCAAATCCAATTGCCAATCCTGCCTGGGGAACAAAATGGTGGTGTAAACCGTCAAAGGAATGTAACCAATGGGAATGACGGCGGCAATCAAGCACCAAGCAGCGTTAATTAACTAATTTCAGGATTTGTTTTTTACGGTTTTCTTTGCTGTTCGTTATCATCCTTAGACAGATGAGTAATTCATCTTGTGATAGAAAAAGGAGAAAGGAAGGAAAATCGTGAGAAAGAAATTTTTAATTGCTGTCAGTGTGGCCTTTTCTGTTGCAGCGTTTGCCCTGCCGTGTTATGCGGCCCAGAAAATTGCCATTACCCTGGATGGTGTGCCGCTCTCCACGGAAACCGCGCCTGTTATCATTAAAGGCCGGACTTATGTGCCGGCTCGCGTCATTGCTGAGAACTTAGGCGCATCTGTGGACTGGCAGAATAACAGCGTCATTATTTCTGCTGCTACCGGCGAAGTCATCACCCTGCCTATGGGCAGCAAAACGGCAACTAGCTCATATCCAGATGGGGTGGATGAGACAGGAGAAACTTATACGGCAGTTGGTACTTATACGCTGGATGTGCCTGCTCGTACCGTAAACGGCAGAGCTATGGTGCCTTTGCGGGATATGGGTCTCTTAATGGGGGCAAATGTCGATTATGTAAAGGGTACGGTCATTATTACGACTGTTCCTTATCATATCAATGACAAACCTGCTGAGCTGACTTATGAGTGGCACATGACAGCAGGCAGCAGTATCAATCAAATGAAAGGCAATATGAACATCGGACAAATGCATTATTGGCTGACAGAAGGCAAAGGGGTAGAGGTAGCGGCGCCTGTTTCTTATGGTTGTAATGTCAATCTGGACCCGCCAAACTATTATTACCTAGACAAGCACTATCGTTTCTATACGGACGGAATAGATATTACCAAACCGGGACAGGAAAATATGGATGTCTATACCCATACTTCTTATGATGGTAATCCCATTCCCGAAGGGTATAGCCAATTTCTCTTACATGATGTAGACCAGGATAAATGGTATCAATTTGACGCTGAAATTCATGAAAAAATTGATAATTTTCTGTTGAACCTAGGCGACGATATGTGGGAAAACTTATCTAATACCATTCTATAGAAACGAAATGGAGGAGAAATGTAACGATGAAGAAATTTTTACTTACGCTGGGTGTGGCCTTTTCTGTTGCTGCGTTTGCTCTGCCTTGCTATGCAGCACAAAAAATCTCTATTACCTTAGACGGTGTACCACTTTCCACAGATGTTGCTCCCGTGGTGGTGAAGGGCCGTACCTTAGTCCCTGCTCGCGTTATTGCAGAAAATATGGGGGCAACGGTAGACTGGAAAGATAATAATGTCATTATCAATTCAGCTACTGGTGAAGTGATTACACTACCGGTGCGGAGCAATATCGCTACTGCGAAAAACCCAGATGGCACTACCAGTAAATATCAGCTGGAAACGCCAGCGCAAACCAGAAATAACAGAACAGTGGTACCTCTTCGATTTATTGCCGAAAGCATGGGGGCCAATGTGGATTATAAAGACGGTAAGGTAACCATTACCACCAATCCTTTGGTTATTAATACAAAGACGATTACTTCTATGACCTATACTTATTGCATGACCATGGGTGGCAGTATTTCTGAGTTTAAGGGCAACAACAATCTATATCAATTCTATAATCTAATCCAAGCAGGGAAGGGTGACCCGGTTGCTGCGCCTGCTTACTATGGCAGACATATAGACTTAGACCAGGAATATTTCTATTACCTGCAGGGGAATTATCGTTTTTATGCTGAACCTGTTGTCATTAATGAAGCGGAAAATTATATCAGCGACGGCGCGGTGAATTATGCACTTTATGGGGCATTGACAGGTGAACACCGTAAAACGCCGGAGGGATATGGTCAAATGTTGCTCCATGATGAAGACGCCGACCAATGGTATACCTTTGATACTGACTGCTATGAACAGATAGAGAACTTTCAGTCCAACCTGTGGGTAAGTGATATGCGAAAAGAAATCTTTAATAATATCGCATAGTTTAAAAAAATAAAAAGGCCCTCTGCAAAACAGAGTGCCTTTTTATTTTTGTGTATGCAAGTTAAAATTTTACTTCTTTGCCCTTCTTTTGCCATTCCATAAATTCTGCAGTGGCTGTGAAGAGCACATCACCAGAGGAGTTAATAGCCGTTTCTAAGGAGTCTTGTACGACACCGATGATAAAGCCGACGCCTACCATTTGCATGGCGACTTCTTGGGGAACGCCTAAAAGGGAGCAGGCCATGGGAATGAGCAGGAGAGAGCCGCCTGCTACGCCAGAAGCTCCACAAGCGCCAAGAGTGGCCACAAAGCTTAAAAGAATAGCTAAAAGAATGTTAACGGTGATGCCTTGGGAGAAGGCAGCAGATAAGGATAGGATGGTAATGGTGATAGCAGCACCGTCCATATTGATGGTAGCGCCTAAGGGGATAGATACGGAATAATACTCTTTATCTAGGCCCAATCTTTCACAAAGAGACATATTTACCGGAATATTTGCAGCGGAGCTGCGGGTGAAAAAGGCAGTCACGCCAGACTCTTTGAAGCAGCGGAATACCAAAGGATAAGGATTTTTCTTTAAGCAGATGGCGGCAAGCAGCGGGTCGATGACCAATGCCACTACTAACATGCAGCCAACCAGCACAAAGAGTAACTTTCCATAGGTGGTGAAAATATCTAATCCGTATTCATTAACAGAGGAGAATACCAAGCCCATAATACCAAAAGGCGCAAACTGAATAACCCAGGCTACTACTTTAGAAACAGCATTGGAAATGTCGGTAAATACTTCTTTTGTTTTTTCTGAAGCAATGGAACGCAGGGCAAGACCAAAGAAGATGGCCCAGGTAAGAATACCTACATAGTTTGCATTCATGAGAGAGTCGATAGGGTTTGCTACCATATTGCTGCCTAATGTGCGGAAGACTTCTCCTAAGCCTGCAGGAGCCGCTTGGTTTGCTGCATCTGTAAGAGGAATGGTAATAGGGAAAAGAAAACTGGCAAATACCGCGGCAACAGCTGCTAAAAAGGTGCTGGCAAGATAGAGTAAGATAACAGTGCGGAACCGTTTGCCAATGCCTGTGCCGGCGCTGGCCAGAGAACTAATAACCAAAACAAAAACAAGAATGGGGGCGATGGCCTTTAATGCGCCAACGAAATAGTCCCCAAAGATAGCGACAAAGCCTAGCTGGGGAACCCATAAGCCTAATGCTACCCCAATGATAAGGCCGATTAAAATCCTTAAAATCAGTGGAATACTGGTATATTGTTTCAATAGATTTGACATTATGTCAACCTCCTTCTAGACGTTATCATGATAGAAAGCCTTGTCTACTCCAAGTATAGATGGATTTTACTGGCTTTTCAAGGCTGGGCTGTGGGGGGAGCGTTTTCCTTTATTTTTCCGGTTGTGAATGGGAACCGAGTTATTTTTTTTCGCGTCATATTTCGAGCCATAAGGTTTTGTCGCTGCTTGCTTATTCTTATGCAGGGTAGTGATTGGCTCTGGGGTGATAAGAGGTCTTTTTCGTTCAGGTTTCCGTTCTCTGGGATGACTGTTATTATTTCTGTTGTTTTTAAATTTATTATTGTTACGAGATGTTTTACTGGGCGTTATCTTATTTTCGAGCTCTCCTTCGCAAGCATCGCTCAGAAGTGTAAATGTGACTGGTTTATCTTTAATGGTGGCATGCTCCATTTTATCTAATACCAATTTTGCGTCAGTGTAGAGTAGTTCGATATTGGTGTAGTCTGGGTAAATATCAATTTTACCAATTTGTTTGCCTGGAATGCCGGCACCTTCTGCGATGGCGCTGACGATAAATTTGGCAACAATTTTATCTCGTCTGCCTATATTTACCTGTAAGTGGACTTTAGGATTATCCGGTGTTTCTATCATTTTTTCAGAGTTTGGGCTATGGAGGAGTGTGGCAAACATTTGGTCTTCTTCTGCAAGCAGATGAAGTAGAGCCAGTGGAAGCCGTTCTTCAGTGATACCGGTTGCTTTAATCTGTTCGTAAAGATAGCTCTCTTCTGTTAAGTTGTCCTCTTTTAAAATCCTATTCAGCTTAGCGAAAAATTGTTCCCGTTTTTGCCGGGTAATCTCGGTGCCTGAGGGGAGGGGCATTCTTTTAATCGGTGCTTTAATATAGCGGACGATATCTTGAATTTGATGGATTTGCCGGCGAGTGTTGGCCAGGGTAAAGGAGTAGCCCGATTTCCCAGCACGGCCAGTACGGCCAATGCGGTGGATATAGTATTCATATTCAGCCGGAATATCGAAGTTAAACACGGCTTCTATATTATCTACATCAATACCGCGAGCTGCTACATCTGTAGCTACTAAAATATTGGTTCTGCCTAGTTTAAATTGTTGCATGGTTTGGTTGCGGGCTTGTTGCCGCATATCTCCATGGAGACCAATGGCGTCGATACCCAGTTCTAAAAGCTGCTCTGTTAATTGGTCTACCATTTTCTTGGTATTGCAGAAAATGATGGACTTGGCTGGTTGATAAAGAGAGAGAAGAGCGGCGATGGTCTCTGTCTTTCTGCCCTGGGGCACTTCATAGTAATATTGGGTAATGGTGTCTATGGTTTTTTGTCCTTTATCTACCGCAATGAGCAGGGGGTTCTTTTGAAATTCTTTGGTAATTTTCATAATTTCTGGCGGCATGGTGGCTGAAAAAAGCAAGGTTTGTCGTTCTTTAGGCGTTTGTTCTAAGATGGTGGTGATATCCTCATAAAAGCCCATATTAAGCATTTCATCAGCTTCGTCTAAAACTACCATTTTTAATTGTGCCAGTTTTAAAGTTTTTCTACGGATATGGTCGAGCATGCGGCCTGGGGTGCCGATGACGATGTTGGCTCTTTTTAGTTGCTTGATTTGTATATCCATGCTTTGTCCACCATAGACCAGGGCAAAGTGGGCGGAGCGCTTGAATTTAGCAAATTTTTTCATTTCTTCCCAAACCTGAATGGCTAACTCTCGGGTAGGGCAGAGCACTAATACCTGCGGACGGTATTCATTTTCTTCGCTGATGGACTCAATAGCCGGGATGCCAAAGGCAGCTGTTTTTCCCGTGCCGGTGCTGGAGCGGCCGATAACATCCCGGCCCTCTAAAATAACAGGAATGGCCTGTGCTTGGATTTGAGTCATTTCTGTATAGCCTACTTGGGCGATGGCCTTTTGCAATTCTGGGGATAAATTTAAGGTTGTAAACAATTTCATATCATCCTTTAATGTTATAATATTTTGTTAGTTTGATAGCAATTTAAAATCTATAATTTTATAGTCAGGAATAAATTTACTATTTATTTAACTTATCTATTATGCCATAATATAAGAAATATCGCTATCTTTTTATTGAAATAAACATGAAATATTCCTTATAAGTTAAGAAAGTATTAGGTGAAGATATATGGATTGGTCTATTTATGCGCCTTATGTGCCGTTGATTTTCATGCCTTTGGTGGGCGGATTTATTGGTTGGGTTACCAATATGATTGCTATTCGTCTCTTGTTCCGGCCCTATGAACCTATTTCTATATTAGGTATACCATTTCAAGGGGTAATCCCGAAACGACGGGCCCAGATGGCTCAGCAAATCGGGAGTATTGTAGCTCAGCAATTGCTTTCTTGGGAGGATTTATTTACCAAGTTTGATAAAAATAAATTTTATCAGGACTTAACAATCCAAGCAGCAGAAGCAGTAGAAAAGCGCGTTTTGGAAAAAATCCCTTCTATTGTGCCTCATAGCTTTGCAAAGAATATTGCCCATGGCATTGGTGATATGGTGATAAAAGAAGCACCAAAATTCATTGCTGATATGGAGGGGAATATAAAGGACAAGCTGACCAATGAAATCGATATTGCTGCCATAATTACAGAAAAAATCAATGGCTTTGATATGGCTTATTTAGAGCAACTGACTTTAGAGTTGGCCCATAAAGAGTTACGGACGTTAGAGATATTAGGCGGCGTCTTAGGGGCTGTTATTGGACTATTTCAAGCGGGATTAATATTATTCATCAAATAATAAAGACAATATAAAAAGCTACTGTTTTTATCTGATACCAGGTAAGAAGCAGTAGCTTTTTTATTGGAAGTTTTTAGCTGTGTATTAAATATCCAGTTTTAGGTCCTCGTCTGTTATCCAGCCTCGTTTCTTCATGAGTAGGTAGATAAGGTAGGAGAGCAGGGCTGGTAATATCAAATGAACTAAGACTACGGCAAATAGGGTAGAATTGGTAAAGCCCATAGCGGTGAAGGTGCCGATTTGTCCCACCAGTCCGCTGGTGCCCATGCCGGCGCCGGAGGGAATATTGGTCATCATAAATATTTTTGTAGAGACTGGGCCGAGAATTGCGGCAGCAAGGGTAGGCGGAACTAAAATACGCCAGTTTTTGGCAATGTTTGCGATTTGCAGCATAGAGGTGCCCAACCCCTGGGCTAGAAAGCCACCAAAGCCATTGGCCCGATAGCTAATCACAGCAAAGCCTATCATTTGCGCGCAGCAGCCGGCAGTGGCAGCGCCTGCTGCCAGACCATCTAAGTCCAGCATGATAGCAAGAGCCGCGCTGGAAATAGGTGCGGTAAGTACCAACCCCATGACAACGGAAACGATGATGCCCATGAGGAAAGGCTGCATTTCTGTAGCGGAGATGATGATTTGTCCAAGAGATGTCATCAGTAGGCTGACAACAGGGCCAATGGTCTGGGCGGCAAGTCCACCGAAAATCAAAGTGACAGCAGGGGTGACCATAATGTCCACTTTGGTTTCTTTAGAAATGGCTTTGCCAAATTCGCTACCTACAGCGGCGGCGACAAAAGCACCGGCCGGCCCGCCTAAATCAGCGCCTAGGGCACCAGTAATGGCAGAAGCGAAAAGCACCAGCGGCGGGGCATTGAGCCCAAAGGCTACACTGACGCCGACTGCCGCGCCCATCATCGCCATGGCTTTCGCGCCAATGGTTACTAAAAAGCTGGATATGGCGTTTTCTCCCCAGAGAAGGATGGTCTGTTCACCGAGGGTTTTTAGGATGAGACCAATGAGCAGAGAGGCGAAAAGCCCTAATGCCATGGCGGATAGGGCGTCCTGGATATAGCGTTTAAAGGTGAATTGAATGTCTTTTTTTGCTAAAAAATCTTTGATTACCATGATAGAAAATCCTCCTTTTGGGGTGTTCCCTTAATCTTTTACAGCGGATATTTTCCTGAAATGTGTAAATTAAGAGCAATTATAGCAGAATTTTTTTAGAGAAACAATAAAAAATAATCAAGATGTAGAAATTTTTCGTTGCGAAAATCTGCTGATGTAGTATAATGCAAGTGTATAGATAAATTTCAGCATAAGTTATGGTGCTGGGATGCTCTATAAAGAAAAAATGTTAAAACAGGTAAAACGGAAGAAAGAAGGAAGGATTTAACATGAAGACAAAAAAACTCTTAACCATGCTTCTTGCTGGTACCATGATGGTAGGAATGTTAGCTGGCTGTGGTAATGGTGACGCTGACAAAAAGCAGGATGATACCCAGGGTGGGGAAAATGAAAAAGTTTATACCATTGGGATTTTACAACAATTAGAACACCCAGCTTTAGATGAAGCAACCAGAGGCTTCAAAGAAGGGGCTATCGCAAAATTTGGTGAAGCTAATGTAAAATTTGATGTAAAAAATGGTCAAAATGAACAAGCAAACTGTGCAACTATCGCCAATAGCTTTGTTTCTTCTAATGTTGACTTGATTTTAGCAAATGCTACTACTGCACTGCAGTCTTCTGCAGCTGCTACCAATACTATCCCGATTTTAGGGACATCTATTACGGACTATGCTACAGCATTAGATATTAAGGATTGGACCGGGGCTACTGGCACTAATATTTCCGGTACCAGTGACTTGGCTCCTATTAACGAACAGGAAGCAGTTTTGAAAGAGTTGTTCCCAGAAGTGAAAAAAGTAGGTATCGTATATTGCTCTGGGGAACCAAACTCTAAATACCAAGCAGACCTCTTTAAATTAGCCCTTGACCAAGATGGTATTGCTTATGCAGAGTTTACTGCTGCAGACTCTAATGAAATCCAATCTGTAGTAACAGCTGCTATTGCTGATTGTGATGTGCTTTATATTCCTACTGATAACACCATGGCAGACGCTACGGAAATCATCAACAATATCTGCGAACCTGCAAAAGTTCCGATTATTGCCGGGGAAGAAAATATCTGTCGTGGTTGTGGTGTAGCTACCCTTTCCATCAGCTACTATGATATTGGTTATAAAGCTGGGGAAATGGCTTATGATGTATTGGTAAATGGAGCAGATATCAGCACCATGAATATCGAATATGCACCAACTGTAACCAAAAAATACAATGCAAAACTTTGTGACTCTTTAGGCGTTACTGTTCCAGAAGGTTATGAACCAATCGCTGACGCTGAATAGGCGAAACGGTATTTAAATAATCAAAACAACAAGTAAAGGTTCTTCGGAGCGTATGCTCCTCAGGATGACAAATGGCAGGTGTTTTCGGTCTTGTCCTTCTGAGCAAAGGCGGGGAACCTTTTCTTATAAGCTAAGTAAAGGATTGGTTTTTAGGTATGCTATTAGAATATTTTGCATCATTAGACCCGATGGCATTGGTACGGGCGTTGCCTGGTAGCGTGGCCCAAGGGTTAATATGGGGTGTGATGGCGTTAGGTGTTTTCATCACGTTCCGTTTATTAGATTTTGCAGATTTGACGGTAGATGGTTCGCTAGCTACTGGCGGGGCTGTGGCTGTTATGCTTATTCGTGGCGGTATGCATCCGGTAAATGCATTGATTTTTGCTTTCCTTGCTGGCATGCTTGCCGGGCTGATTACGGGGTTATTGCATACGGCATTGGGTATTCCTGGCATCCTTGCCAGCATTTTGACGCAGATTTCCTTATACTCTGTAAACTTGGGAATTATGGGAAAATCTAACCAAGGTATCAATGTGGACCAATATCCATTGGTAGCGTCGTTGCGTTATGTAACAGGGGATGCGGCGACTAGAGCTAGTTTTTTTTCTTTTCTAATTCTTGGGTCCCTTATTTTGATAGCCATTCTTTATTGGTTCTTTGGCACGGAGTTGGGGGCGGCTATCCGCACTACCGGGTGCAATCTCCACATGTCTCGTGCTCAAGGTATTAACACCAACAAGATGAAAGTATTGGCACTGATGATTTCCAATGGTTTGGTAGGGCTTTCCGGTGGGATTTATGCCCAATATCAAGGTTCTGCAGATGTGAATATGGGGCGGGGCGCTATCGTCATTGGTCTTGCGGCGGTCATTATCGGTGAAGTGCTCTTTGCTCGGTTCTGTGCAGGGAAAAAACTATCCTTTGCTTATACCATGATGTCTGTTGCCATTGGCGCTATTTTATATTACATGGTGATTACGGTTGTTCTTTGGCTGAAGATGCCTTCTGACTATATGAAGTTATTCTCCGCTATGGTAGTAGCTGCATTTCTTTCTGTGCCTTACTTAAAAAGCAAGTATGGCAGGAAGCGGAAAGGAGCGGTGGTCAAATGAGCTATATGTTAGAAATCAAAGATGTTCACAAAACCTTTAATCCTGGGACCATTAATCAGAAAATCGCTTTAAACGGTGTGAATTTGCAACTGGATGAAGGAGACTTTGTTACCATCATTGGTGGTAATGGGGCAGGGAAATCTACCACCCTCAATGCCATCGCTGGCGTATGGGAAGTGGACTCTGGGAGCATTGTCATTGATGGTGTAGATGTGACCAAGCTTCCCGAGCATAAGCGGGCAAAGTATCTAGGTAGGGTGTTCCAAGACCCCATGAATGGTACGGCGGCTACCATGTCCATCGATGAAAACATGGCCATTGCTGCAAGGCGGGGAAAAAGCCGCACACTGCGCTGGGGCATTAGCAAGCAAGAGCGGGAGCAATACCATGCGTTGCTTTCTACGCTTGATTTAGGGTTAGAGTCTCGCATGAGTGCAAAGGTAGGGCTCCTTTCTGGTGGTCAGCGGCAGGCCATTACCCTGCTGATGGCTACTATCCAAAAACCGAAGCTGTTGCTCTTAGACGAACATACAGCGGCATTAGACCCAAAGACTGCGGCTAAAGTATTAGCGTTATCTGATAAAATCATTGAAGAAAACCATTTAACTGCTATGATGGTGACCCACAACATGAAGGACGCTATTGTCCATGGTAATCGTCTCATTATGATGCATGAAGGTCGGATTATCTATGATGTACGCGGTGAAGAAAAGCAAAACTTGACAGTCTCAGACCTTTTGGCGAAATTTGATGAGGCTAGCGGTGGTGAATTTGCCAATGACCGCATGTTATTTGTATAACTAAAAACACTTGTATCATTATGATTTGTTTTACTGGGGCTGTATATTGCAATTTAGGAGGGTTTCGGGAATGAAACGAAAATTAACAAAATACCTAAGTGTGCTTTTGGCGGTATGTCTGATTACTGTCATTACACCGATTACAGCTTCGGCAATGCAGGTTTTTGTAAAAACGCTGACAGGAAAGCATATTACATTGGAAGTGGAGCCGACAGACCGAATTGAAGATATAAAAGCAAAAATTCAGGATAAAGAAGGCGTGCCTCCTGATCAACAGCGGTTGGTTTTTTCAGGCAAACAGCTTGAGGACGGCAATACGCTTCAGGATTACAGTATTCAAAAGGATAGCACAATACATTTGGTTTTGCGCCAAAACGTATCTATAAAATTAGGCGATTATGTACAGATGGGCACCTATGATACAGACGGCGACGGTACAGCTGAACCTATTTTGTGGCGGTGCGTTGCGTTTGAGAAAGCAACGCGTCAGGCAGACGGTTCTCTTAAGATTGACTCGACGGTGACCAATAATGCATATCAGGCAGTGGGAGATGCAGAAGGGGATACTGGATATCTTCCGCTTATGCTTGCAGACTCTTTAATATGCAAAAAAGAATTTGACGCAAATGGCGAAGGCACCAATGGTTCACACGGTAGAGATACCGAGATCAGAAAAAATGATGGTTCAAACTATTGGGGCGATAGCAATCTCCGTGATTGGCTTAATTCCTCTAAAAAAGCAGGAAGTATCGTTTGGTCTTGCGGTAATGCCCCGTCTTATGCAAACGAAGCCGGCTTTTTAACGAACTTTACTGCTGCGGAAAAGGCGGCAATGCAAACTGTCCTACAGAAAACGACTCTGACAAAAGCGGATATTGGGCTTACGGACAAAACAGGCTCGGAACTATATGAGCCAGAACAAGAGATTGCTATTGTTGTGCAAAATTACAGCACAGCGTATTCCCAGTGGTTTACGGATACCATGTTTCTTATGGATACCCAGCAACTATACAATGTGTATGTCAATGACGCTGCTCTTGGTGGTGGGGACTACTATTATAGTGACGACAACTCCGGCGACTTGTTGCGCACACCGTTTTATTATACAGGGGCTCCTTCCCGGTATGCATATTGGAACATTATGGTGATAGCGTATGCAGATATAGCAGATGGTACGCCTATTTTGTACCCCACTGGTCCTTTCAATGATGGGCGCGGTGTACGTCCTGCGTACTATCTTAATCCTCAAACGGAGTTAAGTGGAAAAGGGACAAAAGCAGAACCATATGTAGTAATGCCAGGGCACACCCATAGGCTGAAGCACTATGAGGCTATTGCAGCAACGTGCACCACAAGTGGGAACAGTGAATATTGGCAATGTTTAGACTGTGATAAGCTATTCTCCGATGGGGCTGGAACAGTGGAAATAGACGCTGTTCCCGCAATCGCTGCAAAGGAACACCACTACGGTAAGTGGGCATTAACTTCCAGTGGAACAACGACAATGGTTGTTAGAACTTGTGAAAACGATAACAAACATCAGGAAAAGCGAAACGCGGAAATTCAGCTTATCATACCGAAGCCATATATATACAATGGCGAGGAATGTAAACCAAATGTGACTGTGAAGGTTTTTCATGGCAGCGAAGAACTTGTACTTACAGAAAATATCGATTATGCGCTCAGTTATGAAAACAATATCAATATCGGTACGGCAACAGTTAAGATTACCGGTATGGGCGATTACAGTGGAGCGGTAGTAAGAAAGTTCAGCATTCGTGGCAAAACCCTTGCTGCAATCGGTGGGGGAACTGATGAACCGGCGCAAGAAACAATCGTTGCGCCTGAAGTAACGCAGCACCAAGCCTATATTGTAGGCTATGCAGATAACAAGTTTATTCCCGATGGCAATATGACAAGAGCGGAAGCGTCTGCGATATTTGCACGTCTTACGGATGGCTTTGATAAAGACGCCAGCTATGCAACATCTTTTGCCGATGTTGACAGCTCACTATGGTATGGGGATTATATTGGCTTTGTAGAAGGGCAAAATATTATAACAGGCTATGAGGATGGAACCTTTCACCCTGAAAATAATGTTACTCGTGCAGAATTTGCAACGATGATTATGCGTTTTATAAAATTAAGTGAGGCTACAGATAAGGATACACTATTTGTTGATATCAGCGGTCATTGGGCTCAGAAGCAAATTACAGCTTGTTATTATGAAAAATACATAAAGGGATATGCAAATAACTTGTTCCGTCCGGATGATTATATCACTCGCGCTGAAGTGGTGACGATTATCAATCGTGTGCTCGATAGAAAGGATATGAAAAATACCCAAAATCCTTTTACGGATGTAACGACAGGTCATTGGGCATATAAGGATATTCTTGAAGCGGCGGTTACCCATGATGTAGAAAATAACTGAGTTCTTTTTTCAAAAGCAAGTGTTTGTTTGGTCTGTAAACCTTGAAGGTTGTGCTAAGGAGTGTTTTTTATGGATATGAAGGAAGCAATGTTTCAAAGACACACTGTGCGAAAATACATAGACCGTCCTATTCCTCGGGATTTGGTGGCAGATATTGCAGCGCGTTTACAGCAGCATAACGAAGCATATGGCCTTAATATGCAGCTGATAACAGAAAATAATGATGCCTTTAATGCTGTGCTTAAGTTGGTGTTAGCCAAAGGTGTTCATAACTACATTATCCTTGCTGGGCCGGATACTGCAGATTTAGGAGAAAAAATAGGATATTCTGGTGCAGATATGATGCTCTATGTCCAGACGCTGGGGTTAAATACCTGGTGGGTTGGGGGAACCTTTAGCCGTAAAGGCGTAGAAAAACATGCTGATTTACCTGATGGGCAGAGGTTATTGGGTGTAATCGTTGTGGGCTATGGACAGACTCAGGGGGTACCGCATAAATCTAAAAAGGCCGCGGATATTAGCGCTTATCAAGGAGAAGCGCCGACTTGGTTTCAGCAAGGTGTAACAGCCGTTCTTCTGGCGCCTACTGCCTTAAATAAGCAAGCCTTTACCATCCATGGAGTGGGAAACCAAGTGCGGATGCAGTGTGATAATGGCGCTTTCTCCGGTGTTGACTTGGGCATAGGTAAGTACCACTTTGAGTTGGGGGCAGGGAAAGAGAATTTTACTTGGACTGAATAAATGATATTAATTGAGTAGATAAATGCCAAAATTTAAGTAGGCAGCAAAGAGACACCAACATAAATAAGGGATTTGTAAATTAGCAGCAATAGAGGAAATAGCATGAAATAGTTGCAGCATTTTTAAGATAGCGGCGATGAGTAAGATGAGGCAAATAAAGGCGGCAAGGACCGCTCCCGTTTTGAAGAAAATTAGCGGCCAGATAAAGTTAAAGAAAAGCTGTAAGCCATAACTACGATAGGCAGCATCTTTTTGTGGTGTGGTAGCAGAAGACTTGCTGATGAGATAAGTAGAAATGCCCATTAAAATATACAGCACAGTCCAAACGATAGGAAAGAAAAAGCCTGGCGGTGCAAGGGGTGGTTGGTTTAGGTCGGCGTATTTTTTCATATCGCTGCTGGAGAGTAGGGCAGACAGTCCGCCTATGCTTAGTGGCAGAGCTATATGAAGAAGCAGCTTTTTCCAGTCTATCTTTTTTGCTTTCATTGATAATTTCTCCTAATCAGGTTTCATTAAGATTAGTTTATAAAAGAGAAATTTTTTTATACGAAAAATTTGTTATAAAAAAATTTTGATATTTTTCTTGACAACGCTATTTTGGGGTGTTAGAATAAATCCAATCTTAGAATTTTATAGCAAAGATAAAACCTGTGATTAAGAAGAGTAACCTTTCAGGAAGCTCACAGAGAGCCGTCGGCGGTGGGAGTACGGCAGTGGAATGATTGGTGAATGGACTTATGAGGGCGACCGAAAGCAGCGAAAGAAAAGTGATGTGAGTAGTAGTCGACGGAGAGCCGCAGCCGTTATCGTGTGGAGATATGTGTTAGCATATTATTAGAGCCGGGCGCGTAAGCGTCAATTTGGGTGGCACCGCAGGAGATTTCGTCTTGTCCCAAGGAATAAGTTAGTTATTCCGCAGGATAAGGCGTTTTTTATTTTAGGCGGTTAGATTTAGGAGGTTAGAATAATGATAATTTTAAGCAAACGATGGCGAAAAAATTGAAATTTAAAAATAATACGCAAAATGACTTTAACGCAATGTGAAAAATATTAAAGGAGTGTTTGATGATGAAAATGAATATGAAAAAAATACTTTGTGGGGCAATGGGTTTGATGATGTGCTTTTCTCTGGCAGCTTGCGGTAATGGGGATAACAATGACGATAAGCAGCAGGATGGTACCGAAGGCAAAAAATATTCTATCGGCATTAGCCAATATGGGGAACATGCTTCCTTGGATAACTGCCGGGAAGGTTTCCTTCAAGGCTTAAAGGACGCTGGTCTTGAAGAAGGAAAAGATTTTGAAGTCGATTATCAAAATGCCGGGTTTGATGATAATATGACCATTCAAATCGGTCAAAACTTCTCTGCGAAAAATGTAGATATGATGGTAGCCGTGGCTACCAATTCTGCAACGGGTTGTTATGCGGCAGCAGAAGATAAAAATATCCCTGTAATCTACACTGCTATCAATGACCCAGAAGCGGCAGGGCTCACTGCGGGTAATGCTACCGGTACTTCTGATAAATTGCCGGTAGACGCTCAGTTGGATTTAATCCGTAAATTACAACCGGAAGCAAAAACTATCGGTATCCTTTACACTACCAGTGAACCAAACTCTGTATCTACTGTAGCAGATTACCAGGCAAAAGCTGCTGACTATGGCTTTACCATCGAAGCTGTTGGGGTCACTGCCCAAGCGGAAGTAACCCAAGGCGCTGATACTTTAATCAAAAAAGGTGTAGATTGTTTCTGCAACTTAACAGATAACACTGTGGTAGGCGTACTTCCTTCTATCTTGGAAAAGACGAATGAAGCAGGTATTCCTGTCTATGGTAGTGAAGTAGAACAAGTAAAAATTGGTTGCGTGGCTTCTGCTGGTATTGATTATTTTGAATTAGGTCGTCAGACAGGTGCTATGGCTGCAAAGGTATTAAAAGGCGAAGCTACTTGCGATGAAATTCCTTTTGAAACCATTACGGAATATGGCATTTACCTGAACAATGGAGCCCTTGCAGAAATGCAGATTACGGTTCCTAGTGATATTGCAGAAAAGGCCATTGTAACCGACGCAGAATAAGAAGCGAATATAATAAGAAATTTTGGTGAACCAGTATGTTAGAGCTTGCGGTAAGCACTGTAACGCAGGGGTTGATTTTTGCCTTGCTGTCTTATGGTGTGTATATTACTTATAAAATTTTAGATTTCCCGGATTTAACAGTAGACGGCAGTTTCCCTTTGGGAGCTGCTGTTACTGCTGTCCTGTTAGTGAATGAATGTAACCCCTTCTTGACATTAATTGTTGCAGCAGCAGTAGGGGCATTAGCTGGTTTTTGCACCGGCTTCATCCATGTGAAGCTAAAGGTCCGGGATTTACTGGCAGGGATTATTACCATGACGGCGCTGTTTTCTATTAATCTGCAAATCGCTGGGTCTAACCTTGCTGTAGGGCGCAATGTGGATACTATTTTTACCAATCCATTTATTTCCGGATTATTGGGGAATATGCCTCTTCTTTATCGGAAACTAATTGTTGCGTTGGTATTGGCCTTGGTGGTAAAGATAACGTTAGATTTTTATTTCAAGACAAAAAATGGTCTCTTGCTGCGGGCAGTGGGGGATAACGACGCCCTGGTGACGACTCTTGCCAAAGACAAAGGCTGGGTAAAAATTTTAGGGTTGGTCATTGCCAATAGTCTGGTGGCTCTTGCGGGGGCAGTAGTTTGTCACGAGCAACGGAGCTTTGCTGCTACGATGGGTACTGGGCAGATTGTCTTTGGCTTGGCAACGGTAATTATCGGAACCACGCTTTTCCGCAAAATGAGCTTTGTGAAAGGGACTACTGCTGTAATGGTTGGCAGCATTCTCTATAAAATTTGTATTCAAATCGCCATTTCTCTTGGACTTCCGCCAAACCTTTTGAAGCTGATAACTGCAGTCCTGTTCCTAGTAATCTTAGTGATTGGCAATATGGAAAAAGGGATGGTGAGAAAACATGCTTGAGTTAAAAGATATCTGCAAAGTATATAATCCAGGCAGTGTCAATGAGATGTGTTTGTTTGATAAATTTAATCTCACTGTTGACCAAGGCTCCTTTGTTTCCATCGTAGGCAGTAATGGTTCCGGAAAAACTAGCATGCTGAATATTATTTGCGGTACTATTCCTATTGATAGTGGGGCTGTTTGCATCAATGGGAAAAATATGAACAGCAAAAAAGATTTTGAGCGTTATCAGACCATCGGTCGGGTTTATCAAAATCCTTCTATGGGGACTTGTCCTAATATGACTATTTTAGAAAATATGTCTTTGGCTGATAACAAAGGTAAGTCTTTTGGGCTTTCTAAGGGGATTAACCGTAAGCATTTGAATTTCTATAAAGAGCAGCTGTCTGTTTTGGGGCTGGGATTGGAAAATAAAATGGATACTTTGGTGGGGGCGCTATCCGGTGGGCAGCGGCAGGCGGTATCTCTTATCATGGCGACGCTGACGCCATTAGATTTCCTTATCCTAGATGAACACACAGCAGCCCTTGACCCGAAAACAGCAGAGCTAATCATGGAACTGACTGATAAAGTAGTGAGAGAAAAGCATTTGACTACGATGATGGTTACCCATAACCTGCGTTATGCAGTGGAATATGGCGACAGACTCTTGATGCTGGACAAAGGGCAAATCGTCCTGGATAAAGCGGGAGAGGCGAAAAAAGGGATATCTGTAGAGGATATTTTGCACTTGTTTAATGCAATATCAATAGAATGTGGAAACTAAAAAAGAAAATTAAGCAAAAAAGCAGTGAGCTGTTCTCACTGCTTTTTTGCTATTTATGTTGTTTGCGTTTCCCAGATGGATTAGTCATAAGCTGTTTTTTACATATTTTTTCTATAAAAATTACATACTAAATCCATAAAACAAAAAGAAAAGAGTTTCTCTCATGGAAAAGCAACATAAGAAATTTTCTACGCAGTTTCAGGAAAATTACGATTATCTTTTTCGCAAGTTAGGGGCGGATATTAACTATGATATTATTCCTTATCAACTGAATGTTGCCGGGCAGCCGGCCGCTTTTTTTATGGTGCAGGGATTTGTAGATGATACGGTCCTTGCCATGCTACTCAGCAATATTTCTGCTTTATCTGAGATGCTGCCATCTGTATTGTTTTCTGCCTTAAAAGAGAAGTATTTCCCTGTTTCTCAAATCGAAATTGTAGAAGACCTGCATCATTTGATTGATGGGGTGTTGATGGGCCAGACGGCTTTTATTTTAGACGGTATATCTCAAGGGTTGCTTTTGGATTTACGGGCATTTGCAGCTCGTGGTCCCCAGGAACCAGACTTAGAAAAGGTAGTCCGTGGCTCTCGAGATGGGTTTACGGAAACGGTTGTTTATAATACGCAGCTCATTCGACGGCGTATCCGAGATGAAAACCTGAGAACGAAAATGCTGCAAGTTGGCAGACGGTCCAAGACAGATGTTTGTGTGGCATATATTGAGGATGTGGCTAATTCTCATTTGGTAGCGATGGTGCTAGAAAAACTGCAGGCTATTGATATTGACGGACTGCCCATGGCAGAGAAATCTGTAGAAGAATTGATTACACCTGGTATGGTTTGGAACCCTTTCCCAAAAGTGCGTTATACGGAACGGCCTGATGTGGCAGCAGAACATTTATTAGAAGGACATATTCTTGTGTTGGTGGATACTTCTCCTAGTGTGATTATTTTGCCCGCGACCTATTTTTATCATTTTCAGCATGCAGAAGAGTTTCGCCAAAGTCCTTTGATTGGCGCTTATCTGCGTATGGTTCGCATGATTGCTATTTTTCTTTCGGTATTTATCTTGCCGCTGTGGTATCTGCATATAGTAGAACAGGGGATTGCTATTCCTGGCAGCGTGTCTGTTTTTGGACAGCTGATGATTGCAGAAATCGTCGTGGATATTATTCGTTTGGCGGCTATTCATACACCATCTCCGCTTACTACTTCGTTGGGATTAGTTGCCGCGCTTTTGGTGGGAAATCTATCAGTAGATTTAGGTTTGTTTTCTACCCATGTAGTGATGTATACAGCAGCAGCTGCAACAGCGTCCTTTGCAACTCCTAGTTATGAGTTAAGTATGGCGCATCGGATTGTCAGGGTGCTGTTATTATTGGCAATCTTTTTAGCCGGACATCTTGGCTTTTGGTTTGCGGTCCTCGGGGTAATTTTGTTTTTGGCTAGTACGAAGTCCTTTGGCATTCCTTATCTTTGGCCGCTAGTGCCATTTCATGCAAAAGCTTTAAAGGAGATTTTCTTTCGGACGCCTATTTCGAAACAAATCTATCGGCCGGCTATATTACAACCGAAGAATAAGGTGCGACAAAAGCCGGCTGATTTAAAAGATGAGAAAAAGTGGCGTAAATAAAAAGGTCCCACTAAACGAAGTTTAGAAGGACCGAGCGATTTAGATTTGGGTAAGCAGACCGCTGCCTTGAATAGGAATGATATTGCCTAGGTATTTTGGTTTTCGGTGTAGCACATCTGTTTCTAGGAAAGCCTTTACCTGGGCTAGCCTTTCTCGGAAGTGATTATAAGCCATATGATACATGGCCTTATCTGGTGCAGCATAGCCATATGCCTCTAGATTTAACCGTCTGCCGATGTAGAGTGCACGAGGCATATGAAATTCTTGGGTGCAAACAATCAGAGACTTTACTTGGAAAATTTCTTTTGCACGATATAGGCTATCATAAGTGTTAAAGCCGGCATGGTCTAGGAAGATATGTTCAGGAGGAACGCCTTTGGTGAGTAAATAGTTTTTCATGGCATTTACTTCATCATAATCTTTTCGTCCGTGGTCACCGCTAACGATGATGCGGTCAGCTTTGCCGGCAGCATAAAGGCGATAACCATAGTCTAATCTATCTTGTAATAGGGGGGAAGGCCTGCCATCGCTATAAACGCGAGCACCTAGAATAAGGATAGCGTCTACTGCAGGGGCAGTCTCTGGAGTGACGAGATATGGTTTGCCTACCTGACTGACATAAAAACAAATAGAAAAAATAGCTGCAATGCCAAGGAAAGCCAATATTCCGATTATTTGCAGTAATTTTTTTAAAGTTTTCTTTTTAGGGGTTGACTGAACAAGAGTTTGACTCATAATAGCCTCTTTTCATAGAAAATAACGTAACTTTATCTTAACATAGTTTTTCTGAATTAGACTGAAAAAATATAGTGCCACGTTGTATGAATACTGCCACGCTGTACCTGAGAAATACTTACTACCTCTGACAGTGGGATAGTAATTGGCGGAAGTAGGAAATAATGCTTCCGTAATCTGTGGCATCATCCTGTCATGCTGAGGAACAAAGTGACGAAGCATCTTAAAGATCCTTCGCTGCGCTCAGGATGACATATGGTGCCACGGATGATGCCACGATGTACGAGAGAAATACTAAGTACTCCTGACAGGAGATATGTAATTGCTCGGTAGTAGGAAGTAGTGCTTTCGTAAAAAGTGGCATAATCCTCTCCCTGCTGCTCTCCATGGTTCCCCCTATCCCACAGGCGGCATGGGCGGCGCCAAGCAGTACCAATAGCACGCTCACGATTGCGGCTGGCGGCCGCTATACCTTGAGCAACAATACCGTGTACACCGTGACTAATGGCACTGGTTATGTCAAGAATGTGGGCATTACGGTAGAAGCGGGCACTGCCGCCACTATCGTGGTGCCAAATGGCAAGGGATTGTGGATAAATAACCGGGAGAGCAAAGATTATCCAAGCCCTATCGACATTAAAAGTGGTGGCAGTCTGACCATCATCACCGAAGGTAACGGGGATGTGGACTGCGTCGGAGCACCTGCTGGTAATGGTGAGCAAGCAGCAACTGGGGCATTTGAACATGCTGGTGGCGTGGCTGGGAAAGCAGCTATCCATGTGCCTTATGGGGCTACGCTGACCATTCGCGGTACTGGTATTGTGAAGGCCTACGGTGGCTTTGCCGGTGATGGCGGAGATGGTACTGGTGCCACTTCTGGTCATGGTCCGGGGGGCGGCGGCGGTGCCGGCGCCGGTATTGGTGGGAACGGCGGTGCTGGTGGTACTGGTACAACCGCTGCTGTAAATCCACCGGCACCAGCTGGGGAACAAGCCGGGACAATTAATCTCTATGGTACTGGCATCGTTAAAGCCATTGGCGGTGGCGGCGGCTATGGCGGTAAAGGTTCAGATAGTGGCGCTACCGGCGGCGCCGGCGGTGGGTATCCGGCTGCTGGTATTGGCGGTGGGGGTGCCGGCGGTGGCGGTGCCAACCATGGGATTGGCGCCGGCGGCTTCTCTGGTGGTGCTGCTGAAAATATGTCTGGCGGTACCCAACGGTCTGCTAACGGGGACGGTACTCCATCTGGCGGCGGTACTGGTGGCGGCGGCGGTTACTTCTCTAATGCTAAAAGAACCAATGAAATTAGTTCAAGTTACAATATTACCAACAATGGACACTGGGGTGAATTAGGCGGGACTTCTCACAAGGTAGGTTCTTTTACGGGTTGCTATGGTGGACTAGGAGTCCACAGTACGGCTGGCGATGGCGGTCAGGGCGGTGCTGGCGGTACCTTGAACTTGACGGCAAAGGCGGAAGAAAAATTGGCAGCCTTCAACGGCACCTATAAGACTGACGCCACTGACTGGGACGAAACAACGGCTACTCCTATTTACCTGCAGCTGGGTTATAAGCCGTCTGCTTTGCGAGGAGCTGGCATTACGGAAATTACCAATAAAACGGCTGCTGGCGTTAAAGCTGCGGCTGACAGCAAAGGCTTAATCCCTGCTAATGGTTCCCGCATTCTCGGGGTTGGGTCCGGTGCTGGGGCTACTGAAAGCCACAATGGTTCCATTACCACCCAAAAG
>JAAVYR010000008.1 GCA_022791255.1 Peptococcaceae bacterium
GCTAGCCGCACTTAACGTGTATGTCTTGCCGTTTTCCAGCTGGTATTTCACATTGCTAGCCAATGCTAAGCTCAACGCCGGCGCACTATTGGTACTGCTTGGCGCCGCCCATGCCGCCTGTGGGATAGGGGGAACCATGGAAAGCAATGCCACGCTCTACAAAAAAATACTCTCTACTTCCGGCAACTACATACCTTTCTGTCAGAAGTAGTAAGTATTTATCAGGTACAACGTGGCATAATCCGTGGCAGTATTAGATGGATTTTCCCATTTCATAAGCTTTTTCCAGAGCAGCGTGACCTTTTATATCCCCAGCATCAGTTACCCCTCCGGCAAAAACAGTCCCGGCAAGATGGCATTTTTCATGGCAAGCAATCCAGCCACCCAAACCATGGATTACACCTTCATCCACACCATCTTCATCATCTTCCGCCGCAGAAAGCAAATAAATCTCCCGGAAATCATAACCAGAACTATAAAGAGGATTGGCCCGGTCTAATAATGTTTTTAGTTGTCCGCTCATCTCGTAATAATAAATCGGCGTTGCAAATGCAATCACATCGGCAACTTTCATTTTTTCCGCAATCGCAATAGCGTCATCAGTAATCACGCATTTTAATTTTTCCCGACAAGCAAGACATCCCTTACAAAAGGCAATATTTTTATCTTTAAGGCTTACCTTTTCCACCTGATGGCCAGCTGCCGCTGCCCCTTCCAGAAAAGCGTCTGCTAAGCTTTCAGAGTTACTATGATTTCGTAAGCTACTACTAATCACAAAAACTTTCTTTGTCATATTATATCCCCCTCAAATATGTATATTTTAAATCACAACTGCCGGATAAAATGTGTACTGCACTGGGTCCATAAACTAAAAATCCCTGATATCATAACAGATACCAGGGATTTTTTTGGTGGAGGCGAGGGGAGTCGAACCCCTGTCCGAAAGAGAACCCACAAAGGCATCTCCGAGCGCAGTTTGTGTTTTACATTCGCCGATACAACTGCCACAAACAGCGTTTGCACCGACTAGCTAATAAGGTTTCCCCTATCAGTGATTAGCATACCCGACAGAGTATCCTGCTAAAATGACCCCCTATCCCTCACCGCAGGAACAGAAGGTAGGAGGGTTAAGCTGCAATTACGCAGCGTAAGCTAATTGATTGTTTTTTGCATTTATTGTTTTCCCACCGTTTTACGGGCTGGCAGAACCCCGGCTCGCTTCCTTTGCCAATCCTTCCCCCGTCGAAAACCAGTACGCCCCCATATTCATCTATATGAAATTATAAAATACCGATATGATATCTATTCCCGCTGCCGCTCTTTGAAAGCCCGTTCCACCTCTCTTTTGGCATCCTTCGCTGCCAAATCTTCCCGCTTGTCATAGAGTTTTTTCCCACGAGCAAGAGCCAACTCCATCTTTGCCATACCACGGGTAAAGTATACTTTCAGAGGGATGAGCGTCAGCCCCTTTTCTCGCAGCTGGGCAAAAATCTTATTGATTTCCTGTTTGTGCAGGAGCAGCTTTCGCACTCGCTTTGGTTCATGATTAAAGCGGTTCCCTTCTTCATAAGGACTAATGTGCATATTGTAGACAAACGCTTCTCCATTTTCGATACGGGCAAATGCATCCTGGAGACTAGCTTTGCTACGACGCAGAGACTTTACCTCCGTACCGGTAAGAGACATCCCTGCTTCCCAACACTCTAAGATATGATATTCATGGCGAGCCTTCCGGTTTTCTGCCACGACTTTTACACCGTCTTTCTTTTGCGCCATCCGGCTCACCTCTTTTCCTCATTTCTTGGTGTTTTTTTATTGTACCATAAATAATACAAAAACAAAATGCTAAATATTGCCGAAATCAGTACCTAAGAGAAAAATCTTATTTACAAATAACAAAATCTATAAGCTTTCGCTCCATATCCACATACTTCACCTGGATTTCAACTGCGTCACCTAAGCGGTATTCCCGATAGGTGCAATTACCTCTCAGGAGCATTTCATTTTCGATAAAATCATAGTGGTCTTCTATCAGGCTATTTACATGAACCAAACCTTCAATGGTATTTTCTAATTCCACATAAAAGCCATAGCCCGTCACACCGGAAATAGTCCCGACATAAATCTCGCCGATATGGTCGCTCATATAGACACAGCATTTTGCTTTTACCGCATCCCGTTCACTATCCTCAGCTATCTTTTCCCGGAGGGAAGACTGGACGGCATATTCCCCCATCCTGCTTTGCAGCTTGGCAAGAACTTCTTCTTCTCGATTGCCCCCGTGAAGATAATCCTTGATGACGCGGTGAATAGCAAGGTCTGGATAACGACGAATAGGCGAGGTAAAGTGGCTGTAGTACTTGCTGGCAAGGCCAAAGTGTCCTGCAGCTTCTGTACTATAGCGAGCATGTTTCATAGAACGAAGGGCTAAAATCTGCACCAGCTTTTCTTCTTTTTTCCCAGCGGCCTTCTTTAATAAGCTGCCAATAGCTTTTGGCGTGATTTCCCCATCTTTATTCTTCCGAATGGTATACCCCCACGGGCCAATGGTCTGTTCTAATCCCAAGATTTTTTCACTGTCTGGTTTTTCATGGATACGATAGAGAAAGGGGATTTTCTTCCTATGGAAGTCCTGGGCCACCGTCTCGTTGGCTAATATCATAAACTCTTCAATGATATTTTCCGCCACCGATATGGTCCGTTTCACCACATCTTTCACGCTGCCGTCCGCATCAAAGAGGATTTTGGTTTCCGGGAAGTTAAAGTCCAGCGCCCCTCTATTTCGCTTTTTCTCTCTTAAAATGGCCGCTAATTGCTCCATCATCTGCCAACGGGGAAACCAATCCTGATTTTCGGCTATGACAGCCTCCTCCCGCTCCACCAAAGCACGATTTAAGAGACTGTAAGAAAGGCGACGGTCCACATTGATGACCGTTTCAGCAATACGATGCTTTACCACTTTCCCATTGGCATCAATTTCCATAATGCAGGAAAGAGCCAGTCGGTCTACTCCCGCATTTAAACTACAGACATCATTAGATAGCTGGGTTGGCAGCATAGGAATAACCCGGTCCGGCAGGTAAACGCTAGTAGCTCGATTGTAGGCTTCCCGGTCCAGCTGACTGCGGACAGGCACATAATGGCCCACATCTGCAATATGCACGCCCAGCTCCCAGCCGCCATCATCAAGAGGTTCTAAGGAAATAGCGTCATCTAAATCTTTGGCGTCATCTCCGTCAATAGTGCAAGTCACTACCTGCCGCCAATCTTCCCGGCCAGCCTTATCCTCCTCCCGGATGACAGCGACGCGGTCCGCCTCTGCAAGAACAGCTTCCGGAAACTCCAGCGGCAAATCATACTGACGGATAATGGCCATCATATCCACACCAGGCGTATGTTCCTTGCCTAATACTTCAATGATTTTCCCCTCGGGAGCTCGCCCCTTTTGAGACCAGGCAAAGATTTCTACGACCACTTTATCCCCGACCTTCGCCTTGTGAAGAAACTTAGATGGAATATAAATATCTGTTCCTAGCTTCCGTTCATCAGGCGTAACAAAAGCAGTTTTCCCACCGGATACTAAAACGCCAACGATTTTCTCATTGGCCCGCTCCAATACTTTAACGACTGTGCCTTCTTGATGGGTCTCTGCAAATTTCTCTTCCTTCCTGTTACCGCGACGGCTGCCGCCCTGCTTCCTTCTAGGCCCTCTAGTTTTTCTCGTTTCCTTGTCATCAAAGATACGCACGACTACTGTATCATTATGGAGCGCACCATGGAGATTTTTCGCCGCAATAAAGACATCAGCTTCTCGGTTTTCACACCGTAAGAAAGCAAAGCCTTTTTCGTTACCGGCAATTTTCCCAGTGAGGAGATTGCCCTCTTCTGCTAAAATATACCGTTTGTGCCCAGCAGAAGCAATCATCCCTGCTACTTGCAACTGACTAAGAGCCTCTGCTACATCACCAGCGTCTGCTTCTGGCAAAGCATACAGCATCTTTTGGAACCGCATTGGTTTTCGCCGTTGGTCTCGTAATAATCCAATAATTTCTTCTTGTAAATCCATAAAATTTATTCCTTTTTCTTCTCTGCAATTTCTTACGGTTATGGTTTCCGTTAAGAGAAAAAAATATAACCCTATTCCCTCTTAAAACAGGAAAAGGCTATATTTTTATCTTCAAACACATTTATATTTCATCTTCCGCTTGCAGATACAATACTTCTGTTTTTTCTAACGCTTCTTGAAGAAGCCCTTCTATATCCAATTTTTCTTCCATCTCAATAGCAGCTGCTAAGCGAGGCCGGATTTTCGGATGGGGAGGCAAGAAGATAGTGCAGCAATCTTCATAAGGACGGATAGAAATATCATAGGTATCAATCTTTCTGGCGATTTCCATGATTTCTTCTTTGTCCATGCCTACCAAAGGCCGTAATACCGGCATATTGGTCACATTGTTGATGGTATACATACTTTCTAATGTTTGGCTGGCTACCTGCCCGACAGACTCCCCTGTATAGATGGCAAGAGCACCCCGCTCATGGGCAATCCGCTCTGCCAGACGGAACATCATCCGCCGCATAATGGTGATACCGTATTCCTCCGGACAGTTGGCCCGGATAGCCTTTTGAATATTGGTAAAATACACCACATGAAGAATGATTTTATTGCCGCTCCACTTGCTCCATTCTTTGCATAAGTCAATAACTTTTTCCTTTGCCCGCTCACTGGTAAAAGGATAACTGTGAAAATGAACGCCCTCAACTGTCACGCCCCGCTTCATGGCCATCCAACCAGCTACCGGGCTATCAATACCGCCGGAGAGCATGACCACTGCTTTGCCGCCGCTGCCCACAGGCATGCCTTTGGCGCCGGGAATATTCTCTCCATAAATATAAGCGCCTTCATTACGCACTTCTATCTGGATGATTTTATCAGGGTTCTGCATTTGGGCAGTATATTCTTCCCCCACTTGCCGGAAAACACAACTTGCTATCTGCTGAGAAATTTCCGGAGAAGTCAACGGAAAAGATTTATCAGACCGTCTGGTTTCGATTTTGAAGGAACCGCCCTGCGGCAATGCATCCTTCAGCACTCTCACCGCCCCGGCACCAATGGACTCCATATCCTTTGCGACTTCTAAAGCAGGACTAATAGAGTAAATACCAAATACCCGCTTCACCCGGGTCAGCGTATCTGCCATATCTGCTTCCCCGAAGACTGGCACCAAGATACGCCCCCAGGTAGAGGTTACTTGCCGCTCCGGTAAATCTGCTAAAGACCGCTGAATGTTTTTTACCAGCTTATTAATAAAGATAGACTTATTCTTTCCCTTTAAGCCCAACTCTCCATATTTCACCATTAATAATTTATACATAAATCAAACTCCTAATGTTTCATCACTTAGATACGAAAGCTTCTTACCTCTTGCACCACTTGAGATACCTTCTCTGCCGTATAGGCCAGCTCCTCTGCCGTCGTCTCATAAGAAAAGCTAAACCGCACGGCACTGGCAAGCACATCATCCTGCAAACCTTGGGCCATGAGCACCGGGCTATATTGCTTTTTCCGAGCAGAGCAGGCAGAACCGGCCGATATATAAATCCCCTCGTCCTCTAAATAGTGGAGCAGCACCTCACTAGGCACCCCAGGAAAAGACGCATTAACGATAGGCCAAGCCCCCTTGTCATCGAAAGGACTATTAATCACACAATCTGGTACCTTTGCAAGCAACTCCTCTATGAAGCCCTGACGAATGGCTGCCATTCGTCCTTGCTTTTCCTGCAGGTCTCCAGCAATTTTCTCTGCTGCCACCCCCATAGCAACGATACCTGGTACATTTTCTGTACCAGAACGCCACCCCTGTTCCTGTCCACCACCGGCTAAGAGCGGGATAAGACGCACGCCTTTTGCCACATAGAGGAAGCCGATACCCTTGGGCCCATGGATTTTATGACCGCTACCAGAAAGTAAATCAATGGGCAGATGGTTCAAGGCCAAGGGGATTTTCCCTACAGCTTGTACCCCATCCACATGGAAAAAAGTTTGCGGATTTTTCTCTTTGACACCCTTCCCCACCGCTTCCATTGGCTGGATAGCGCCTGTTTCGTTATTCACCGCCATCATGGAAACCAATACCGTATCTGGCCGCACCTTCTCTATGATAGCGCTTGCCGCTACCACACCATGTTCATCAGGTGCGATAAAATCCACTTCCCAGCCTTTTTGCTGCAGATATTTCGTGGTTTCCAGGATAGATGGATGTTCGATAGCCGTCGTAATCATATGGCGACCTTTAGCACCATAAGCGTCAGCGATACCTTTTAACGCCCAATTGTTACTTTCCGTACCGCAACCAGTAAAGAAAATTTCTTCTTTTCTAGCGCCCACAAGCATTGCCACCTGTTGACGGGCAGCAGTCACCAACTTTTCTGCTTGGATGCCCATACCATGGAGAGAAGATGGATTGCCATAAACAGACTGAAAGGCCTCTGTAGCCGCCGCCGCCGCCTCTGGATAAACTTGAGTAGTAGCGCTGTTATCTAAATAAATCATTTTTTCTGTTTTCATTACCATGGGTCTATTCATCTTCTCCTATTACCACTTCTGTGCGACAGTCATTCTCATAATACAGCTTTTCATCGCCCATATCTTCCCCGGCGATTTTTTCCAGAGGCATTTTCATATATTTGGCTGTTGCCGTCACGGCTACTTCACCATCAGGCAAGAGCACTTCCCCACTACCGGTAAACATGCGGCTGCGATTGGTATCCACTCGTCCTTTAACCACCAATTCTTCTCCCAAGGGCACCGGCTTTTTATATTGCAGATTTAGCTCCACCGTTACCCCAAACACATCCGGCTCATAGAGCAGGATAGCTCTGCCAATGGTCTCATCTAAAAGAGCAGCAATGACGCCGCCATGCATACGATGGGGATAGCTGGCATGGTCCGCTCTACCAGTAAAGACGCCAATGATTTCCCTGTCACTGACATGATAAAATTTCGCCTGAAGCCCAGCAACATTTTTCGTACCGCAAACAAAACAATGCTGTGAAACATATTGCCGATCTAATACATCATATTTCATAAGCTCACCTAATTTTTATCTTTAGACAATATGAGAAAAAAGACTCCCCGTCGCCCCTCTCCCCAGAACAACAAATCACACCACAAAACAGAAAGAAATATCCATTACGCCTACGCTACCTTTTGCCTAGGAAGCAGTAAGGCTCGCTTTCGTATAAATGGCGAGTCATTGTCATTCTGAGAGGCAAAAGCCCCGAAGAATCTTTTCCATACTGTCATAACAAGCTAATTATAAAGCTTTTTTAGAACAAGGAAGCTACCAACGTCAATACTAAAAAGCAAACTGCAAGCACTGCAGAAAGCTTTGCCAGCAATTGGTCCATACCTTTGTTCTTACCAAACATGGTTTCCATACCGCCTGCAATAGAACCAGACATCCCGGCACTTTTCCCGGATTGTAACAATACAGTGGCAATAAGACCAATGGACGCTAATAATTGCAAAATCAACACAACTGTTTTCATGCCTTTTCCCCCTTGCTAAAATTTCTTTTATGTCAAATATAGTCTTCTTAAAGTTAAGCTAGTCTATTTTAGCACAAACCCGCTAGCATAATCAAGCAATAATTCTGGTTTTCCGTAATTATTTTATTTTGATGTTATAAAAAGATTTCTTCCCGCCAAAGCAAGCAGCGTCAAACAACTCTTCTTCAATGCGCAATAATTGATTATATTTTGCAACTCGATCTGTGCGGCAAGGCGCGCCGGTCTTGATTTGCCCGGCGTTTACTGCTACTGCCAGGTCTGCGATGGTAGTATCTTCTGTTTCCCCGGAACGGTGAGAGATGACGGTGGTGTAGCCTGCCCGCATCGCCATGGAGATGGTATCTAATGTCTCTGTCAGCGTCCCGATTTGGTTAAATTTAATCAAGATAGAATTGGCAATGCCTTTTGCAATCCCTTGAGACAACCGTTCTGTGTTGGTTACGAATAAATCGTCGCCAACGATTTGCAGTCTATCACCAAGTTTCTCAGTAAATAATTTCCAGCCATCCCAGTCGTCTTCTGCCAGGCCGTCTTCTATAGAGATAATGGGATATTTATCACACAATTCTGTATAGAATGCTACCATTTCTTCGGCAGTTTTCACCTTGCCTTCCCCAGCCAGCTGATACTTACCGTCTTCATAAAATTCACTAGAAGCTGCGTCTAAGGCAATAAAGACATCTTCTCCTGGTTTGTAGCCGGCTTTTTCGATAGCTTCTACTAAGCAGACAAAGGCTTCTTCGTTGCTGCTAAGGTCAGGCGCAAAGCCTCCTTCGTCACCGACAGCTGTATTGCAACCCCGTTCCTTTAATACTTTCGCCAGGCTATGATAGATTTCCGTACCCATGCGCAGTCCTTCAGAAAAAGTGCTAGCCCCTACTGGCATGACCATAAATTCCTGGAAGTCAATATTATTATCCGCATGCTTGCCGCCATTTAAGATATTCATCATAGGCACCGGTAATTGTTTGGCATTGACGCCGCCCAAATAACGATATAAGGGTAACCCTAAATATTCTGCAGCAGCCCTTGCTACCGCAAGAGATACCCCCAGCATAGCGTTAGCACCCAAGTTGCTTTTATTAGGCGTACCGTCTAAGTCCAAGAGCAGATTATCAATATCTGCCTGGGCAAATACATTTAACCCAATGATAGCAGGCGCAATAATGGTATGGATATTGGTAACAGCATTTAATACCCCTTTGCCGCCAAATCTATCTTTATCCCCGTCACGCATTTCCAGGGCTTCATAGGCACCAGTAGAAGCACCAGAAGGCACAGCTGCCCGGCCTACGGTGCCATCGGCAAGATACACCTCTACTTCTACCGTCGGGTTCCCTCTGGAGTCTAAAATCTCTCTGGCATTGACATCACTGATGATATTCATAACTACAACCTCCGCTATTTCTAGACAAATTTCCTTATTTTTATTGTATCATATTTATTTAGATTTTAACAGCAAACTAACACCCGTCATGGCTTCAGGCTGTACAATTCCTAATAATTCCAATATTGTGGGCGCAATATCCGATAATCTGCCGCCTTCTCTTAACACAGCAGACCCTTCTTGATATGCTCGCCCCACTAAGATAAAAGGTACCGGACTTACCGTATGGGCCGTATAAACATGGCCCTCCTCATCTAGAACCTTTTCCACATTACCATGGTCCGCCGTCACCAGCATCACACCATCTGCTTGGTCTATGGCTTCGGCAATGCGCCCAATACAGCTGTCGACATATTCTAGTCCCTGGATGATAGCGTCCATCTTCCCCGTATGGCCCAACATATCCGGGTTCGCAAAGTTTAAGATGATAACATCGTATTGCCCGCCTAAAACAGCCTCTAGGACTTTCTCCGTTACTGCCGGCGCGCTCATCTCCGGCTGCAAATCATAAGTAGCTACCTGCGGCGATGGAATAAGAATGCGGTCCTCTCCAGGATAAGGCGCTTCCTTCCTGCCATTAAAGAAAAAGGTCACATGAGCATATTTTTCTGTTTCTGCAATATGCAGCTGTTTTTTGCCAGCCTGAGATAACACCTCACTCAAAATATCCGTCATATCCTCCGGTGGGAAAATAATCGGCGCTGTCAGCTCCTTGCTATATTGAGTAAAAGTATATAAATCCAGCAAGGGCGCGTCCGGCCCCCGATCAAAGCCGGTAAAATCGTCCGCTGTAAAAGCACTGCTGATTTGTCGCGCCCGGTCGGAACGGAAATTAAAGAAAACCACTGGCTCCCCGGGATGAATAGTGGCTACAGGTTTTGCCGCGCCATCTACCATCACCACCGGCTCCAGGAACTCATCCGTTACCCCATTTTTATAAGAAGCCTGGATAGCCCCTAGAGGATTATCTGCAAGATTTCCCTTGCCATAAACCATGGCATCGTAAGCTTGTTTCGTTCGCTCCCAACGATGGTCTCTATCCATCCCATAATAACGGCCAATGACCGTAGCAATCTGGCCTACCCCTATGGTCTCACACAACTGGATGAGCTGGCTGATAAAGCCAGCGCCGCTCTCCGGCAAGGTATCCCGGCCATCAGTAAAGCAATGCAGATAAACATGGGCAACCCCCTGGCTCTTCGCCTCTGTCAAAAGGGCCTCCAGATGGCGGATATGACTATGAATACCACCGTCAGAAACCAATCCCATCAAATGCAGCACGCCGCAAGCTTTTGCCTTGGTCATGGCTTCTTTTAAGGTAGCGTTTTCATGAAATCCACCGCTCTTTATTTTTTGATCAATAGCCGTAATATCTTGGTACACCACGCGACCGGCACCGATATTTAAGTGCCCCACCTCGGAATTGCCCATCTGTCCCTCAGGTAACCCCACAGCAAGCTCTGAAGCGGCCAGCGTCGTATGAGGATAATGCTGCCACAACTTACGGAAATTCGGAAGATTGGACTTTGAGATAGCGTCTCCCGGCTTCCCTGTGGGCATCCCCCAACCATCTAATATCATCAATAACAAAGGTTTCTTTACTAACAAGTTCTTTGCCATAAATGTTCCTCTTTAATACTTATTTATCATAACAACATGTTATGAAGCGCTCCCTTGTCCCGGGAACCCCTATCTTATATTCATACTCTCTTACCTATTATCATTTATTATCCTTATTTGCTCGAATAGTTAATAATAGCAGCAAAAGAGGCTGCTTCTAGGCTGGCACCGCCTACCAACGCGCCGTCGATATCAGGCTCCGCCATCAGTTCTGCAATATTCCCTGGCTTCACACTACCACCATAAAGAATACGGATTTGCTCTGCAATGTCCTCAGAAAAAATCTTAGCCAACTCACCGCGGAGAAAACCAATCACATCCTGAGCGTCAGCAGCCGTCGCCGTTTTCCCCGTGCCGATGGCCCAGACAGGCTCATAAGCAATGACAATATTTGCTGCTTCTGCTGCAGAAATCCCAGATACGCTATTCTTTAATTGCACGGCTAAAATTTCCAGAGCCCTTCCCGCTTCTCGTTGGGCCAAAGACTCCCCTACACAAATCACCGGTATGATACCACCAGCAATGGCGGCACTTGCTCGATGGGCTACCGTCTCGTCTGTATCACCAAAATATTGCCGCCGCTCAGAGTGACCACAAATGGCATAACGGCATCCTGCTTCTTTTAACATAGCCACAGAAAGCTCCCCGGTATAAGCGCCTTCTACTGCCCAGTGAACATTCTGGGCACCATAAGCCACTTGCCCATTTCCAGCCAATCCATCAGCCACTGCCGGGATATCGATGGCAGGTGGAAATACTGCTACCTCAACTTCTTCACTTTTTATCAAAGGCAGCAATTCCGCTATAAACTTTTTTGCTTCTGCTGCTGTTTTATACATTTTCCAGTTGCCCGCTATCATCGGTTTACGCATTGCTTTTTCCACACCCTTTGCTCTTTTATTTTTCTTCCAAGCCAACGACACCAGGCAGTTCTTGCCCTTCCAACATCTTAAGAGAGGCCCCGCCGCCAGTAGAGGCATGGCTTACTTTGTCGATTAACCCCATCTGGGTAATGGCAGCCACAGAGTCTCCACCACCGATAATACTCATGCAGTCGCTATCACAGACAGCCTGGGCTACCCCGCGAGTACCAGCTGCAAATTGTTCCATTTCAAATACGCCCATAGGTCCATTCCAGATAACGGTCTTTGCAGCTGCAATTTTTTCCCCATAAGCAGCGACAGTCTTAGGACCGATATCCAATACCATCCAGCCATCTGGCACCTGGTCACAGCTGACGGTCCTGCTATCACTGTCGGCAGCAAAACGTTCTGCTGCTACCACATCTACTGGCAACAAGATTTTATCTGCGTTAGACTCACCTAAAAGTTCTTTGGTCCAGTCTAGCATGGCTTCTTCTACCAGAGATTTTTGCATGTCATGCCCCTTAGCTGCTAAGAAAGTATTGGCCATACCGCCACCAATGAGCAAATAGTCTACTTTATGCAAAAGGTTTTTAATCACGCCAATTTTATCAGACACCTTAGAACCGCCTACAATAGCAATAAAGGGCTTTTGCGGTTGTTCTAAGGCCCGCGCCAAGGTATTAACTTCTTTTTCTAAAAGGAAACCGCATACAGATGGCAAATATTTCGTCACACCGGAAATAGAGGCATGGGCCCGATGGACCGTACCAAAAGCATCATTAACATAAATATCAGCAAGAGACGCTAGTGCTTCCGCAAAGGCCGCGTCATTAGCCTCCTCCTCTGGATAAAATCGTACATTTTCCAGCATGGCCACATCTCCTGCTTTCAGTCCTTTTACAGCACTGGTTACATCCTCCCCGATACAAGCAGGGATAAACAATACCTCTTTTTGCAGGATTTCACCTAAACGAACTGCTACCGGCTTTAGGCTCATACTGTCTACAAATTTTCCCTTTGGCCGGCCTAAGTGAGAGGCAAGCACCACTTTTGCCCCCTGCTCCACTAAATAAGTAATCGTAGGAATGGCTCCCTGGATACGACTGTCGTTGGTAATATTGCCCTTTTCATCCAAAGGCACATTAAAGTCCACCCGCATCAAGATAGTTTTCCCTGCTACATCTATATCCCGCACGCTTTTCTTTTCCATCTGACTGATATTCCTCCCTATCTTTTCTCTGCCCCTGAAACACAAAAAGGAAGCAAACACCGGCTACTTGTTGTTTGCTTCCCTGTTTTATTTTATTTTTTACAGTCTTTCCCCGACAAATAACAATAAATCTACTAAGCGATTACAATAACCCCATTCATTATCATACCAGGAAACGACTTTTACCATGTTGTCACCGATAACCATAGTAGAAAGACCGTCTACGCTGGAAGAATTACTATTACCGTTATAGTCGATAGAAACCAGCGGTTCTTCAGAGAAACCTAAAATCCCTTTTAATTCTCCTTCGGCAGCTGCTTTTAAGGCGCCATTAATAGCTTCTACCGTTACAGGTACGGCCATTTCTGCAGTCAAGTCCACCACAGATACATTTGGAGTAGGCACCCGCATGGAGAAACCGTTTAATTTTCCTTTTAACTCAGGAAGTACCAGAGCCACTGCTTTTGCAGCCCCAGTAGTGGTGGGAATAATAGAGCAAGCTGCAGACCGCGCCCGTCTTGGGTCTTTGTGATACTTATCCAAAATCTGCTGGTCGTTGGTATAGGAGTGCACCGTGGTCATTAACCCCTTCACAATGCCAAATTTCTCATGCAACACTTTGGCAACCGGTGCTAAGCAATTGGTGGTACAGGAAGCATTAGAGATAATATTATGGTTTGCCGCATCATATTTATCCTGGTTTACTCCCATGACGATGGTGATATCTTCATTTTTCCCAGGGGCGGTGAGGATAACTTTTTTAGCACCGCCTGCTAAGTGACCGCAGGCTTTGGTACCGTCATTAAAGCGACCGGTAGCTTCGATGACCACATCCACACCGAACTCTTTCCAAGGAATACCGGCAGGGTCGCCGATAGCAGTAATCATAATTTTCTGGCCATCTACCACAATATAATCTTCTCCGGCAGAAATTTCTTTGTTATAAATGCCATGGGTAGAGTCATATTTCAACAAATGGGCTACTTGTTTGGCATCGGTAAAGTCATTAATGGCAACAATTTCCACTTCCGGCTGGTCAAAGGCAGCTCTAAAAAAAGTCCGGCCAATTCTGCCAAATCCATTGATACCAATTTTTACTGACATAGGAAAACCCTCCTTATTCATCTTCCTGGTTTTTTATTAAAAAATAAATAGTTGTATATTCACTTCTACATATTCCTACAAAATCCTGCTTCTATCAAGGGAAAATCATAAAAGCTAATCTGTTTTTCCCCGTAAATCATCAGCGATTTCCGTTAATCTACGCATACGATGATTAACACCAGATTTCCCCAAAGGCGGGGACATCATATCTCCCAGCTCTTTATAAGAGCTATCTGGAAACTCCAAGCGAATACGGGCAATTTCTCGGAGAGATATTGGCAGCTTTTCAATGCCGATTTTCTCATCAATGAGACGAATATCCTCAGCTTGCCGCATAGAAGCATTAATAAGCTTATTTAAGTTTGCCGTTTCACAGTTGACCAAACGGTTCACCCGATTACGCATATCCTTCATGACCCTTGTATTTTCAAACTCTAGTAAACTATGATGGGCCCCTACTACATTTAAAAATTCCACAATCTGGTCGCTTTCCTTCAGATACACAATATAACTATTTTTCCGCTCCATGGTTTTCGCGGCAATATCATACTGCGTTAAAAGTTCCACGATTAAATGACAATGGCGTTCATCTGCTGTAGTGATTTCCAGGTGATAATTACCTTCCGGGTTATTAATAGACCCGCCCCCCAAGAAGACGCCTCTTAGATAACTCCTGGCACAACAGCTGCCGGTAATTACTTGGTTCAGGTCAGTCTCTTCCATACCAGCGCCCCATATATCACCACCTAGTAAACCTAAAAGCTGCAACAATACTTCGATACCGTCTTGGCTAGGCACGCGAATAATGAAGATTTGATTTTTGCGCAATTTCCTTTTTTTATACATCAAGATTTCTGCTTTGAGGCCAAATACTTCCCGTACGGTGGTAAACATCTTCCTAGCAGCAGCCGCATTTTCCGTCTCCATAGAGATAGAGATTTTCCCTTTGCCACCAATGCTGATATTGCCGCCCATGCGCAGAAACCCAACCAACTCTGCTTTCCGGCAACATTCTTTTTCTGTTTTTAAGTGAGCAAGTTCATTTTTTACTGTAACAGAAAAGGACATAATCCTTCCACCGCCTATCTGGTTAATGATTGATTTTTCTCTGTTTCTGCAAGAAACCGGCTACATGGCTTTCCTTGCCGATAGTGGCATAAAAAGAATTTCTTTGTTCCTCGTTAATCTCTGCAGCAAAAACCTGCTGCAGCGTTTCCGGATTATGTAAAAATAAATTCTCCTCATAAAGAAAATTTGCTTCTATAACAGCAATATCTTCTGTGGCTAGCTTTTCCCCAGGCAATACCAAACAGCAATCGTTTTCTTCACACCATACCTTCTGTGCGGAGGATAAATCCCCCTGATGAATGAGGATTTTATCAATATGCAGATGGGGCACATGCCTGCGAATGGCCTGTAAATGGTCATAGGCAGAAAAAGAGTCTGTCTCTCCCCGCTGAGTCAAAATATTGCAGACATAATACACCTTTGCCTGGGAACGGTTCATAGCCTCTACCACGCCAGGCACTAATAAATTCGTAATTAGGCTGGTATAAAGGCTACCAGGGCCGATGATAATCATATCAGCTTTTTCGATAGCAGCGATGACGCTATCCAGCGGCCGACAATCAGCCGGTTCCAGACTGAGCGTTTTGATAATCCCAGCGTCCGCCACCAGGTTACTTTCTCCTGTAATCACCCGACCATCGGTCATCTCTGCTTTCAAAACTACATTATCCAGAGAGATAGGCAATACCTGCCCTTTGATAGCCAAAAGCCTGCTTAAATCTTGAATGGCCCGACCAAAATCCCCTGCATAGTTTTGGGTCAGGGCCGCCACCAATAAATTCCCTAAGTTATGACCTTCTAAGCCAACACCGGCCTGAAAGCGACAGTTCAGCATATTGGCCACTACTTCTTCCGTGTCAGCAAGAGCGACTAAGCAATTACGAATATCCCCCGGCGGTAAAATGCCTAGATCCTGCCGCAGCCGTCCGGAACTGCCTCCATCGTCGGTGACCGCTACCACTGCCGTAATATCCAAGGGTAAATTCTTGATAGCACGCAGCATATTAGCCTGGCCATTACCGCCGCCCAGCACCACTACACGCTCCGGCTGCCAAGGATTTTGATGGAAGATTTCTTCTGCTCGCTCCATGCTGTCGTCTAGGATTAACAACACCACCCGCTGCCATAAGCGGTAAGCACCGATAAACAAAAAGATACTGCCTATGGCCAATAAGGGCACTACAATAGAAAGCCTTGTAGACCAAGGCAAAAAAGAAATATCCGGAGCAAGCCGCCGCAGAAAAGAACAAACAATGCCTCTGCCATAAATGGCAGAGCAACCATCAAACAGCAAAACCAAGCCGATAAAAGCAATGACAATCCACCGTTTAAATTGTTTTCCCGGTGCCAGCCACTGGAATAATTTATTCAAAACCTTCACCTGCCCGATAGCAATAAGGATGGTCTGCATAGACGCCATACCCTGCCGCTCGTAATTTTTCGGCTAAGCCTTCTACAATGGCCACAGAACGATGTTGGCCGCCAGTACAGCCCACGCCAATATGAAGATAGCGTTTACCTTCCTTTTCATAATAAGGCATGATGAGCGCAATCAACTCAGCACACCGACTGATAAATTCTCTTGCCGCCTGCATATTCAGCACATAATCTCTTACCGGCTGGTCCAGACCGCATAAAGGCTTTAATTCTTCGATATAAAAAGGGTTAGGCAAGAACCGTGCGTCAAAAATCATATCTGCATCAATGGGCAAACCATATTTATACCCAAAGGAAGTGATTAAGATTTCCACCTTTTCCTGCTGACCAAACAACTGGTTCACTTGTGCATAGAGCGCTTTTCCAGTGGTATTGCTAGTGTCAATAATATAATGAGCCATGCCGCGCAGTTCCTGCAGGCGCTGGCGTTCCTGGGCAATAGCTTCTGTTAGAGAGTCCCCTTGACTCAAGGGATGACGACGACGAGTTTCCTTGAAACGGCGCACCAATACATGGTCTGCCGCATCTAAAAAAATAATCTCAAAATCAATATGGGCCTCATGCATCTCCCGGAAAGCAGCAAATAAATCAGGGAAGAATAAACCACCCCGCACATCTGCAACAATGGCTGTTTCCGTAATAGTACCATGGGTCTGCTGCACTGTTTCGATAAAATGCATAAACAGCTTTGGCGGTAAGTTATCCACGCAATAGTAACCTAAATCTTCTAATACATGGATGATTTGCGTCTTCCCGGCGCCGCTCATGCCCGTAATAATTTTTAATTTCAGATTTTGCCCGCATCCGCAAGCTCCGGTTTTTTCGTCCATTTTGATATTCCTTTCCCCGATAACAGCAACACATCATCTATTATATTTTAGTATACCAGGTTTATCCGTTTAAATCCTCTTTTTCTTGGCCGGCTTCTTGGGCAGCTGCTACTGCCTGGGCCAGCTTCTCCTCATTGGTAGGCGCCGCCACTTCTGCTCTCGCCTCTGCCTGTCTCTGCGCCTCCTTGCGGAAAAAGGTATAGACTGCCTCTGCCGCCCGATGGTCCATACCGGGAACCAAGGCCAGTTCTTCGATTTCTGCTTTAGCTATCCTTGCTGCTGAACCAAAGTGCTTTAATAGAGCAATGCGCCGTTTTTCCCCAATGCCTGCAATGGTATCCAGGACAGAAGCCGTCTGCCCCTTGCCCCTCAGATAGCGGTGCCGCGTAATACCAAAGCGGTGAGACTCATCCCGTATCTGCTGCAAAAGCTGTAACGCATAGCTCTCCCGCGGCAACACAATAGGTTCTGTACACCCAGGCCGATAGATTTCTTCTAACCGTTCTGCTAAGCTGAAAATAGGCATATCTCCATAACCCATCTCATCTAAGAGAGACTTTACGGCTGATAGCTGTCCTTTGCCGCCGTCAATAAGCATTAAATCCGGAAAACGAGCAAATGTCTGTTTTTCGATTTTCCCCTCTTTGCGCTGCTGGTCTTTTTCTGACTGGCCTCGGCGCATGCGCCGGCCTACCATTTCCCTGAGAGAAGCATAATCGTCTATCCAGTCGATGGTCTTTATACGATAATGCCGATACTCTTTCTTATCCGGCATACCGTTTTGGAATACCACCATAGCTCCTACCGTATAACTGCCCTGCATATGGCTAATATCATAGCCTTCAATGCGCAGCGGCGTTTTCGGCAAATCTAAAATTTGCCGCAGCTCTTCCATGGCCCGCACGCCAAAGTTCTCTTCTCGTTCTTCCTTTTGCAGCCGTTGATTTAAGACTAATTTCGCATTATCCAAGGCAAGCTCAATGAGACGGCGCTTATCACCTTTTTGCGGTGTTACGAAATGGATACGGCTGCCCTTTTTCGCCGAGAGCACTGTCTCTACCTGAGATAATAACTCCTCTCCTAGGCTATGAGACAACAAGATTTCTTTGGGCAGATAATCTGCCAGACTATAGTATTGCTGCAGGAAGTTGGCCAGCACATCTTGTTCTGTTTCCCCTTCGATTTGCTCCAAGAAGAAATGTTCTCTGCCTACAATCTTCCCAGAGCGGACAAAGAATAACTGCACCACCCCAAAATGGGAACTTAAGGCCATAGACACCACATCTCGGTTGTGAGCGCTGCTTTCACTGATATGCTGCTCTTTGACGATTTCCTTTACGGCAAGGAGCTGGTCCCGATAGTGAGCCGCCTCTTCAAAGCGCATTTCTGCGCTAGCTGCTTCCATTTGCTTTTGCAAGCCCTCCGCCACCGTCTGGATTTTCCCCTGTAAAAACAGCTTTACCTGCTCTACCATTTCCATATACTGCTCCCGGGAAATATTCCCGGCACAAGGCGCCTTACATTTCCCAATATGCGCATTGAGGCAAGGCCGGCTCCGCCTGGATAGCTGCCGCTCTTTACAGGTACGCAGTGGGAAAATCTGCTGGATGAGCTTCACCGTAGCCCACATTTTCCCAGAGTTTACAAAAGGACCAAAGAATAAATCGCCATTATCCTGATACCGTCTGGCTAAAACCAGTCGAGGAAATTCCTCTGTCATGGTCAGACGCAGATAGGGATAGTTTTTATCATCCCGCAGCTGGATGTTATATTTTGGGCGATAGGCCTTGATTAGATTACTTTCTAATAGCAACGCTTCTACTTCATTGTTGACTAAAAGCAACTCAAAGCAGTGGATTTTTTTCACCATCGCTTGGGTCTTAGGGTTATGACGGGAAAAGCCTTGGAAATAGGAGCGTACACGGTTTTTCAGATTAATGGCTTTCCCCACATAGATAACTTCTCCTGCTGCATCCTTCATCAGATACACCCCAGGGTGCTCCGGTAAATTAGCGATTTGTTCCCGCAGCGCCTCGCTTACCCATGGTTCCATAAAAACAATCCCTCCTCTCTGACAGTCTTTCCTACTAACATATCTATTTTTATTATTATAACAGAAAAATGATACGGTAATCGTATCATTTTCCGTTTTATCAAAAGATTATTTTTTCTTTTTCACCGTTGCTTTCTTCCCATTCTTCTTTTGGGCAGGTGCTTTTTGCCCTTGGCGCTGGGCTGCTTTTTCTAGTTCCCGCTTGAGGAACATGCCAGTGTAGCTTTTCGGGTTTTCCCCTACCTGAGCAGGCGTCCCCACAGCTACGATTTCACCGCCCCGTTCGCCGCCTTCAGGCCCCAGGTCTATCACATAGTCCGCTGTTTTTATCACATCCAGATTATGCTCGATAACAACAACCGTATTGCCACCGTCCACCAGACGATTTAACACCTCTATCAGCTTATGAACATCGGCAATGTGTAAGCCGGTAGTTGGTTCATCTAAGATATAGAGGGTCTTACCGTCACTGCGACGAGAAAGCTCTGTTGCCAGCTTTAGCCGCTGAGCTTCCCCACCGGAAAGAGTAGTAGCAGATTGCCCTAAAGATACATAGCCAAGCCCCACTGCCTGCATGGTCTGAAGCTTCCGGTAAATCTTCGGCTGGTTGACGAAAAACTCTGCCGCTTCGTCTACGGTCATATCCAGGATGTCTGCAATATTTTTTCCTTTATACTGCACATCTAGGGTTTCTCGGTTATAGCGCTTGCCCTTACACACCTCACAAGGCACATAGACATCCGGCAGGAAATGCATTTCAATTTTCAGGATACCGTCCCCCCGACACGCCTCACAGCGACCACCCTTTACATTAAAGCTAAAACGACCCGGCTTATAGCCCCGCATCTTAGCGTCGTTGGTCTGGGAAAACAGCTCCCGTATCATATCAAATAGGCCGGTATAAGTAGCGGGATTAGACCGCGGCGTCCGTCCAATCGGTGATTGGTCAATATCAATAACCTTTTCCAGCTGGTCTAAGCCTTGGATTTCTTTATGGGCCCCCGGCTGGGTCTGGGTGCGGTTTAGCTTCTGGGCAGTGGCTTTATAAAGGATTTCATTGATAAGGGTACTTTTCCCCGAACCAGAAAGCCCTGTCACACAAGTGAGCACCCCCAGTGGCACCTTGACCGTAATATTTTTTAGGTTATTCTCTTTGGCGCCAACAATTGTCAGCCAACGGTCGCCTGTCTCACGCCACTGGGGCACTGGGATTTGCTTCCTACCGCTGAGATAGTCCCCGGTAATGGAGTGCGTATCTGCCATCACTTCTTCTACCGTCCCTTGGGATACCACCTGCCCCCCAGCTACCCCTGCCCCCGGACCGATGTCGATGATGTAGTCCGACTCCAGCATGGTCTCTTCGTCATGTTCCACCACGATGACGCTGTTGCCTAAATCCCGCAGCTGCTTTAAGGTCGCGATAAGCTGAGCATTATCCCGCTGATGCAGGCCAATGCTTGGTTCATCTAAAATATAAAGTACCCCCATAAGATGAGAACCGATTTGGGTAGCCAGGCGAATACGCTGCGCTTCCCCACCGGAGAGCGACCCGGCAGAGCGAGAAAGAGTCAGATAGTCGAGCCCCACATTAATCAGAAAGTCTAATCGTGCGCGGATTTCCTTCAAAATCTGCTTGGCTATCATGGCTTCTTTTTCCGTTAGCTCCAGATTGCTGAAAAACTCTTTGGCCCGAGCAATAGAAAACTCACTGACTTCATGGATATTCTTACCGCCCACAGTTACCCCTAAGATTTCCGGCTTCAGTCGCGCCCCATGACAAGCAGAACAAGGCTTGATAACCATATACTTTTCAAACTCTTCCCGCATACCATCGGAGGTAGTTTCGGCATAACGCCGCTGGAAGTTATTGACAATGCCTTCCCATTTGTGCATCCAGGTTTTGGTGCCTTCTTCTGTCTCATAGGTCAGAGGCAATTTTTCCTCTCCCGTACCATAGAGCACATAGCCCAGCTGTTCTTCAGTTAAATCCTGAATAGGCGTATCCATAGAAAAGCCATATTTTTTCGCCACCGCTTCAATATGACGGAAATACCACCCTTGGGTAAAGGCATTCCACTTGGCAAGGCCCCCATTATTTAGCGATAAAGTCTTATCCGGCATCAGCAAATCTACAGAGATTTCCCTGGTAGCCCCCAACCCACTGCAAGCAGGGCAAGCGCCATAAGGATTATTAAAGGAAAAGGAACGAGGACTGATTTCCGGCATGCTGATACCGCAATCCGGACAAGCAAAGTTCTGGCTAAACTGCACCTCTTCATCTACATCTAAAAAGACGATGGATACCAGCCCTTGTCCTAATTCCAAAGCAAGCTCCAGCGAGTCTGCCAAGCGTTTTTCCACACCAGGCTTTAAGATTAAGCGGTCTACCACCACTTCGATGGTATGCTTTTTATTTTTTTCCAGTTTGATTTCTTCTTCGATGGAATAAACCGTACCATCTACCCGCACCCGCACAAAGCCCTGGCCTTTGATGTGTTCTAATACCTTGATATGCTCGCCTTTTTTCCCACGAATGACCGGCGCTAAGATTTGGATTTTACTGCCTTCTGGGTAAGAAAGCAGATTGTCCACCATTTGGTCGATGGTCTGCCGGGTGATTTCCTTACCGCAATGAGGACAATGGGGCACCCCCACACGAGCAAAGAGCAGCCGCAAATAGTCATGGATTTCCGTTACCGTCCCTACGGTAGAACGAGGGTTTCGGCTGGTAGTCTTTTGGTCGATGGCAATGGCAGGAGAGAGCCCGCCGATATAGTCTACATCCGGTTTATCCATCTGCCCTAAGAATTGCCGCGCATAAGCAGAGAGAGACTCCACATAGCGCCGCTGTCCTTCCGCGTAAATGGTATCAAAAGCAAGAGAGGATTTCCCAGAACCAGAAAGTCCCGTAATAATCACCAACTTATCCCGAGGAATATCAATATCAATATTCTTTAGGTTATGAGAGCGAGCGCCCCGTACCACAATACAGTCTTTATCTCGATAGTTTTCATCTGCCGCTGTTTTTTTCGTCTTTTTTATTTCTTTTACCATGATATTCTCTGTCCTTATTTTATATTTTAGCTATTGGCTGCACGGATTTCCATGAGCGCGTCACGAAGCTCTGCCGCTTGTTCAAATTCCAATCGCCGCGCCGCGTCTCGCATTTCCTTTTCCAGGGAACGGATAAGCCGCTCCCGCTCTTTCTTGGTCATCATTTCCGGTGGTTTCGGTATGGATTTCTTCTTTTCGTCTACCGGCACCACTGCTGATAACACATCGCTGACAGCCTTCACAATGGTCGTCGGCGTAATGCCATGTTCTTCGTTATAAGCCTGCTGGATTTTTCGGCGGCGAGCCGTTTCTGTCATGGCCCGTTCCATAGAGCCGGTAATCCTATCCGCATAGATAATGACGCGGCCCTCAGCGTTTCGCGCTGCCCGGCCAATGGTCTGAATGAGAGATTGTTCTGACCGCAAGAAACCCTCTTTATCCCCATCCAAGATAGCAACTAAGGCAACTTCTGGCATGTCCAGACCTTCCCGCAGCAGGTTAATGCCTACCAACACATCAAAGACGCCCAGCCGCAAATCCCGTACAATGGACATCCGCTCCAATGTTTTTACCTCTGAGTGAAGATATCGCACCTTCACACCGGCCTTTTTGAGGAAGTCTGTTAGGTCCTCCGCCATTTTTTTAGTCAGGGTCGTCACCAGTACCCGCTGGCCTTTTTCACAGCAGGTATGGATCTCCTCTAACAAGTCGTCTATCTGTCCTTGCACCGGCCGCACCTCTACCTCAGGGTCTAAAAGTCCCGTTGGCCGAATAATTTGCTCCACCATGTTGCCAGCATTTTCCAGCTCATAAGGTCCTGGTGTGGCCGACACATAGACCAGCTGGTGGGTCTTTGCCTCAAACTCTGAAAACTGCAGCGGACGATTTTCCAAAGCTGACGGCAAACGGAACCCATACTTAATGAGGTTTTCCTTCCGCGCCCGGTCACCGTTGTACATACCGCGGATTTGGGGCACCGTCACATGACTTTCGTCAATGAATACCACAAAATCATCGGGAAAGTAATCCAGGAGCGTATAGGGCGCGTCCCCCGGCTTCCGATTAGACAGATACAAAGAATAATTCTCAATGCCCTGGCAATAACCCATCTCCATCATGATTTCTAGGTCGAAGTTGGTCCGCTCCTCTAGCCGCTGGGCTTCTAATAATTTATTAGCGTCTCTTAGCTCTTGTAAGCGCACTGCTAATTCTTCTTTAATGGCAACGACCGCCCGGTCCATAGTCTCCTTGCTGGTAGCATAGTGACTGTTGGGGAATACCCAGAGATGGCGCCTACCGGCAAGGATTTCCCCAGTGACAATATCTACCTCGCTGATACGCTCAATTTCATCACCAAACATCTCTACCCGCAGGGCTTTCTCACTGATACCGGCCGGAATAATCTCGATAACATCTCCGCGCACCCGGAAGGTACCCCTTTGGAAGTCGATATCATTTCTGGTGTATTGGATTTCCACCAGCTTTTTCAGGATATCTTCCCGGGAGATTTCCTGACCTACCCGGAGACTCAAAGACATCCCCTGGTATTCTTCCGGGTCCCCTAAGCCATAAATAGTGGAAACACTGGCCACGATAATCACATCCCGCCGCTCCAGAAGAGCAGCAGTCGCAGAGTGACGCAGCTTCTCGATTTCTTCGTTGATAGCAGCGTCTTTGGCGATATAAGTATCACTTTGGGCAATATATGCTTCTGGCTGGTAATAGTCATAATAAGAAACAAAATATTCTACCGCGTTTTCCGGGAAAAATTCTTTAAACTCTCCGCAAAGCTGAGCGGCCAGCGTCTTATTATGGGCAATCACCAATGTTGGCCGATCCACACGGGCAATGGTATTGGCCATGGTAAATGTTTTCCCAGAACCCGTAACACCCAAAAGCACTTGGTGCCGCTCACCCCGCTCAATGCCTGCAGCTAAAGACTCCACAGCTTTTGGCTGGTCACCTGTTAACTTAAAATTACTATGCAGCTGAAACAATCCCATACTTTCACCGCTTTTCCTATTATCCTAAATTCATCGTTCTACACCAAGCAAAAAACTATCATGCTCTACATAGCCCAATCGGCTGCCAAGTGACATCCTGACCATTGATATTTAAAATCCCCATAGCAGGGCCGGAGCCACCTCTAGGCCTGGTAACGCTGCCAGGATTGATTACCCGGATACCGTCTACCCTCTCATCCCGAGGCACATGGGTGTGTCCGCACAGCAAGAGGTCGATTTCCGCCTGGTCAAAGCCAAAAGGCGCTTTCCCCCGGTGCCCGTGGAACATGCCAATACGCACGCCGTCGATGGTAAAGACACGCCGTTCCGGAAGGAGCCCGCCAAAGACCGGACCATCGTTATTACCTAGCACAGCGGTGACAGGTGCAATAGCTGCCAAATCCCCATACAGCTCTTTATCGCCAATATCCCCGCAATGAAGTATCATCTCCGCACCCTGCAAGTGCTGCCAAAAATCTACCGAAAACCGCGTAAAGCCTGCAATATAATGGGTATCAGATATTACCGCAATCCTCAAGAGACACACCTCTTTCCGCTTTCAGTTTAGCTTGCTTTTTTCGTATCCTTATTATACCCGAACAGTTGTTCTGGGTCAATAAAGATAAAAAAATAAGCCAAAGAACAATTTTCATTTTGTTCCTTGGCTTTTTATTTTTCCTCTTTTTTGTCTTTTTCATTAGGAAGAAATTTCACGATGTCATTGGGAGTGCATTCTACAATGTTGCATAATTTTTCAAGGGTAAGTAATGTGATGTTATTATTTTTCTTTAAACCGTCAAGAGTTTTGTTATCGATTCCTGATTGAAGAAGTCTATATTGTGATACGCCCTTTTCCTTCATAGTTTTCCAGAGCGGACTAAAATCTATAATTGTAATCGCCCCCACTTTTCAAGCAATCTCCTTTAATATCTTATCTGGAAAACAAAAAATCAAATATTGTGATTATAGTCACAATATGTTATACTAGAAACAAACATGATAGAATAATTTTCATATCCTATGTCCTACCGCTAACAGTTAGGCAAGTACGAATAACTTACCTTGGGCTTGCTTTGCCTGTTCTTTGCCCGCAAAGAACCAAACCTGCAATCTGGTTGCCTTTGCCTGGCAGCCTCGTCACTACCTAATGCTCCCCGCGGCAAACAGATTGCCTTCCCCGACAAAATAGCCCAAAGATCCTTCGCTTCGCTCAGGATGACAATCAGAAGTACATACTGCCTCTATATCTCATCCTGAGGGGCATTGGCCCCGAAGGATCTTAGAATACTTTCTCGGGGACCCGCCGCCTGTTTGACGCGGGGAACGCTAC
>JAAVYR010000009.1 GCA_022791255.1 Peptococcaceae bacterium
AACGAAAAGTGCACTAGAAAGCGAGCTGGGCACAAAAGGTAAGAGTAGTTCCATCAAAGCTACAGCACTTGCCGGGGTTGGTTCCGGGGCAGGTTATACAGAAAGCTCTAATGGTTCCTTTACCATCCAAAAGGTTCCGGATGGTGCCACGATGTACTTGGGTCTTACTAAGTACTTCTGACAGTGAGAGGGGAATTGGCAGGAGTAGGATAAAATGCTTTCGTAATCTGTGGCATCATCCTGTCATGCTGAGGAGCAAAGTAACGAAGCCTCTTAAAGATCCTTCGCTTTGCTCAGGATGACAGATAATGCCACGCTGTGCGAATACTGCCACGTTGTACCTGAGCGATACTGAGTACCTCTGACAGTTAGGTATGTAATTGGCAGGAGTAGGAAGAAATTCTTCTATAAATTTTTCTTGACAGAAAGCATGTGAAAATACTATAATGCAGATAAACCAAAGAGAAAGTGTAAGTAGGTAAAGCAGGTACCTTACAGAGAGTCGCCGTTGGTGGGAGTGCGGCAGGGAGCGTTTTGCTGAATGGGCTTTTGAGGGTAAACCGAACCTAATGGTGTCAAGATAGCATTAGTAAGTAGGTGCACCGGAGAGGGACTCCGTTATCAAAGCCGGCGTATGTTAGTACGCGCAGAGGTGGACGCAAAAAGTTTTGCGTCAAGCCGGGTGGTACCGCAGAAGTGTTTGATCGCTTTTGTCCCAGCATATTGTGGGGCAAAGGCGTTTTTTTATATTCTTTTCTCTGTTTTTGCCCTTTCGCAAAAATCAAATATAAAGGAGAGATGACACATGGCAGAAAAGAAAATCCCTTACAAAATCTATCTTACAGAAGAGGAAATGCCAAAGCAGTGGTATAACCTGCGGGCAGACATGCCGACAAAACCTGCTCCTCTTTTAAACCCTGGTACTTTGGAACCAATGACTGCTCAAGAGTTAGAGGGTGTATTCTGTAAAGAGTTGGTCAAGCAGGAACTGGATAATGATACGCCCTACTTTGATATTCCTACAGAAATCCGCGATTTCTATAAGATGTACCGTCCGGCACCCTTAGTACGGGCTTATTGTCTAGAAGAAAAATTGGGCACGCCGGCAAAGATTTATTATAAATTTGAAGGCAATAATACCTCTGGCTCTCATAAGCTAAACTCTGCTATTGCCCAGGCTTATTATGCTAAGGCTCAAGGTTTGAAAGGGGTAACGACAGAGACTGGTGCTGGTCAATGGGGAACGGCCCTTTCTATGGCTTGTGGTTACTTAGGCTTGGACTGCAAAGTCTTTATGGTGAAATGCTCCTATGAACAAAAGCCTTTTCGCCGAGAAGTAATGCGGGTCCATGGCGCGTCAGTGGTGCCGTCTCCTTCTGAAAGCACAGAAGTAGGCCGGAAGATTTTAGCTCAGTTCCCGGGGACCACCGGTTCTCTAGGCTGTGCTATTAGTGAAGCGGTAGAAGTAGCAGTAAATACGCCGGGTTATCGTTATGTATTAGGCAGTGTGCTCAATCAAGTATTGTTACATCAGTCTATTATTGGTTTAGAGGCGAAATTGGCTTTGGATAAATATGATGTGAAGCCAGATATTATCATTGGTTGTGCCGGCGGCGGTAGTAATTTGGGCGGTCTTATCGCACCATTTATGGGGGAAAAGTTACGAGGAGAAGCGGATTATCGTTTCATCGCGGTAGAACCGGCTTCTTGTCCTTCCTTTACCCGTGGTGCATATCGCTATGATTTTTGTGATACAGGGATGGTTTGTCCGCTGGCAAAAATGTATACCTTGGGCAGCGGTTTTATGCCTTCTGCTGACCATGCTGGCGGTCTTCGTTTCCATGGTATGAGCAGCACTTTAAGTCAGCTTTATGCAGATGGCTACATGGAAGCAGTGTCTGTCCGTCAGACAGATGTGTTCCAGGCAGCAGAAGAATTTGCGCGGGTAGAGGGTATCCTGCCTGCACCTGAGTCTAGCCATGCCATCCTTGTCGCTATGAACGAAGCGAAGAAATGCAGGGAAACCGGGGAAGAAAAAACTATTCTCTTTGGACTGACCGGCACGGGGTACTTTGATTTGTTTGCTTATGAAAAGTTCCATGATGGCGAAATGACTAATTATATTCCAACTGATGCAGAAATCGCTGCAGCGCTGGCAAAACTGCCCAAGGTGGAATAGAATAGTCGATGTATTCACAGGTAGACAGGGACTCTGGCTCTATGGTAAAATAAGGAAAGCCAAATAGTACCATGACTCGGGGTCTGTCATATCTTTCTATATGGGTCTATGCAGGCAGATGTCGGGATGAGGGAATTCGGTGAGAACCCGAAGCAATACCCGTTGCCGTATGTGCAGGAGTTTGCAGTTCATGGCGTGAGCCGGTCATTGAGGGGCCTACCCTTGAGAAGGCGGAACTGTAAGCGCTGGGGCATTTGGTCCTAAAACTGCACGAGCCGGAAGACCTATGGTGCTGATATGTGCTGGTTTTGGCGTACCCAAAATCAGAGAAAAATGTGTTCTGCGGAAAAGACGGCCGTAGCAGTGTTGTGATGCACTGCTGCAGCCGTTTTTATTTTTTGCTGAAACACACCTATTTGCGGGAAGACAAAAGAGGAGGAGCGTTATTTTATGAGGAAACGAGGAACAAAGAAGTTTTGGTTGCTAAGTCTTGTTATTTTACTGCTTTGCTTGTGGACAAGCGTTTCTTTGGCAGCGGATGGCATGATGGCGGGAGAGGGAACGATAGATAGCCCTTATCTTATTGCGGACAGCGCAGATTTGAAAGCCTTCCGGGATATGGTGAATAGTGGTGCGCGCACACTTTGTGGCAAGCTCACGGCAGATATTGACTTAAATGGTGAGGAGTGGATACCCATCGGCGGCAATGATGGCTATGCTACTTCTTACTATAGCGGTTGTTTTGATGGGGATGGACACGCCATTACAAACTTGCAAATCCATGCAGACTACAACTTTGCTGGCTTTTTTAGCTATGTAAAAGATGGGGCTGTTATTTCTCGCTTGCAGATAAAAGAAGCAGTGATTACTTCCGGTAAAAATAATGTAGGTGGGATTGTCGGTACCATCATTGATGGTACTATCGAAAACTGCTCTTTTGACGGGGCGGTAACCAACACCAAAGCTTCTGGTGGCTATGCAGGGGGCATTGCAGGCTATATGGGCAGCACCAAGACGACCAAGCCTATCATTACTGGCTGTGTGAATTTTGGTGATATTAGGGCGCCTTATGCCGGTGGCGTTACGGGCTATGCGAAGTTTGCAGAAATCATGGACTGCTGTAATCATGGTGTGATATCAGGGGATACCCGTGTCGGTGGTGTTGCCGGGCAAACGATGAATGGTACTGCGGTAAAAAATTGTTATAACGACGGAGAAATCAAAGGTGCTTCTGCTGCAGGTATCATTGGCTTTAATGGTTCCTCTATGGAAAACTGTTATTGGATGCGGCCAGAGGCAGGTATGGGCGGCGGTACAGGCGCTGCAATGAGCTGTGAGAAGGTAACGGACACAACAGGCCTTGCAGAGAAATTAGGCGCTGCTTTTATTACAGATAAAAATGGTAGTGTTTTATTGACCTGGCAAACTGCCGGTACGCCGGAACCTGTAAAACCAAGCATTACCATTCTTTCTTCCCAGGGGAATACGCTCTGGGTGGAAAAAGGCGGCAGCAACAAGAATGATACTACCTTAAAAGTTACCTATAAAGGAATGGGTGACGAGACGCCTGTTGTTACCTGGTCTATTGATAATGGGGAAATTGTTAAGGGGCAATTAGCAGAAAATAAGCAAGATTACATTCTTATGGCGAAAAAAGGCGGTGTAGCAACCATAACGGCTACGGTGGAATATGGGGGCGAAACCTATACTGCTGATTATCAGGTGACGGTCATTCCTCATTTTACTACTGCAGAGATTAAAAATATTGCTGTAGATTATCCTAGTAATATTGCCGTGGGACAAACGATAACTGCTGTACTAAACACCACTGACGGCATTTTTGACCCGGTAGATTATGCAGGGCCTCACCTTACCTATCAATGGTATAGCTATGAACTACTGTCTAATCAGGCAACATTGCTTACTGATGCGACAGATGTGGCTTATACCATTGCAGAGGATTTTCCTGTTGGTGGGAAAATCGGCGTCTCTATTTATTGCAATGGGCAGGAAGTTCACTCTTATCAGGATGGGCAAAAAACTGTCCAGTCCATAGATTATGGTAAGCTTTATCCTGTTGCCTATCTGATAGATTTGCCTACAGATATCCGGGAAGATATCCAGCTAGCGTTGCCGTCTTTCATGACGAAGGATGGTATCACTGCTCAAATAGAGTGGAGCGGCTTTGATGAGACGATTGCTGCTGATGGCAGTGTAACTCGTCCTCAGACAGGGAAAAGAGAAGTCACACTAACAGGTAAATTCACCTATCAAGGCGCTTACTTAAATAGATATTTTAAGATGACCGTGTGGTCTGATGAGGCGGCAGAGGCAGACGCCAATGATAAACAGAACATATTAAAAGAGGCTATTGCTTCTTTGGGCAGCGCTTATACGATTTATCCTGTCTATGGCAAGGATACCAATGTAACTGATATTTTAACAGAGGCTCTTGTTGCAAAAGGCTATGATGATATTGCAGTTTCTGTAAAAGCAGTGCAAGAAGTCTATGGCGGTGCAGGTATTGCCAATGATGGGAAAATTACCTATTTCTATGCGGACCCAAACCATTTGCCAGCTATCAAACATGGCAGTTACCGGGTAACCTTTACCCTGGAAAAAGATGGCGTAACGCTGGATGATACAGATGTCCCCGTCATTATCTATTGGGATAGAGATTTGGTAAAGGCTGTTATGACCAGTGAAATCCTGGATAAGGTGGTTTTAGATGAAAAAAATCCGCTGCGTGGCAATCTGTCTTTACCAAAAGTGATAGATGAGAAACGCTGGGTGCAGATTTCTTGGCAGTCCTCTGATGACCGTGTTCTTTCTATCAGCAGCGCAAATCAAACAACGGCAGATACCCTCTTTGCTCCATATATAGGGGTAGTAAAACCAGGACAAGAACAGCAAGTTGTAACCTTGACGGCTGCTTTTACCTTCCAATTGACCAATGATATCATCGGCAGGGAAGAACCAATGGTTCTCTATAAAACTTTTGATATCAATGTGGCACCCTTAGATGGCGAGCAGGTTGCGGTTATCCAAAAGGAACTGCTGGCAAAACTAGACCAAGGCTTTGCTGCCAAAGGCCTGCGGGATGGCGTAACAGGAAAGCAATTGCTAGCAGAGGAAAACGGTATCTATCAAGTAGCTAATGATATCTTGCTGCCGACTACCAGAGATTTTGGGGTAGATGGGAAGTATTATCCCATTACCATTACCAGTGCTAACGAAGCTGTCGCCAAAACACCAGATGTGGCTAATGCTGCTCGGGTAGCGATTTATCGTCCTGGCGTGGGAGAAGCAGACGAGACTGTAGTCATTACCGTAACGATACAGGATAGGGATACCAGCGTGACTGCTTCCCGTTCCTTTACCGTCTCTGCGGCAGCCCTTACCGGCCAAGAGGTGGAAAAAGAGCTGGCTCTGATGGACCAGGTAAAAGCTGCTTACTTTGACGGACTGAAAGGGAATAATGCAGCTCGTGATGATGTGCGTACGGATTTGACCCCATTCCAAGAAGTGTATGCAGATGCCAGTGGAAATCTGGTCTGGGTGCGGAACCATGCAGACCGGGTGGGCTATGGTATCGTACCTACGCCTATTCAAGGCTGGGAAGATTTAGAGCTGTGGCGGCTATTTAAATCCAGCAATCCTAATGTGATTAGCCATGAAACGCTGGAGGTTACCCGTCAGCCAGAGGCAAAAGGGGTAACAGTGACCAGTTATCTTTCCAGTGAAACACTGGGACGGTATGGGGAATTATATCAAAAAGACCCTGTGCGCTATGGTGAGTATGCAGATTTAGCAGAACTTTACTATCAGGAGGTTTCTACAGATGTATTGCCACCTGCAGCAAGAGCCGGGAAAAAGGCTTCTTTGAGAACGCTTGTAAATGAGGAAATAGATACTCTGGCTATGCTGAATGGTGTGAAACCTATGGTGGTGCGGGGGACAAAAAATCCTGACAGCACTGTACCTGTGGTAGAAACCATCCAAGTATCCTTCTCTCTTTGTGGTTTGGATGGCGAAACATGGATAGCCGATACCAATCTGGAAAATCTGGATGAAGCCGCTACCGTATATGATGTATTTACCAGAATGCTAAGCGACAATGGTTATACGGCTACGCGGCAAAAGGGGACTTATATCGTCTCCATCAGCGGAAATAAGGGAAGCCTTACGGAAAAAGAGTACGGCGACCGGTCCGGCTGGATGTATCGGGTCAATGGAAAAATCCCTGATGTCTATATGGGGGCTCATCCGCTCCATGATGGCGATGTGATACAGGTATTCTATACGAGAGATGCCAAAAAGGACGACCCAAACTGGACTTGGAGCATGGGTAGCGGTAGTATATCCTCTAATGGCGGTGCTGCTGATAACAAAGGAGATGCAGTTTTAGTGGAAAAAGACCAAGCAAACGATGGTTATATCATTACCTTGCCCCAGGATAGTCAAACGGTGCAAAAGGTTGTCTTGCCACAGGGAAAGACGGGGCAGTTAGTGGTAAAAATTGCTGCTGACGGCAGCCAGGAAGTGATTAAAAAAGCTGTTGTATCAGACGGCAAGGCAAGATTTTTCTTGAGGGATGACGCTCTTATCAAATTAGTGGATTATCAACATGGTTTCCAGGATGTGACAGATGCTGCCTGGTATGCGGAGGCTGTAAACTTTGTCAGTGGACGGAAGATTTTCTCTGGGGTAGAAGATAACCGTTTTGCGCCTGAGGATACATTGAGCCGAGGCATGTTTGTTACTGCTCTTTATCGTCTGGAAGAGCCAGAAATTCAAACCCTAGATTTGCCTTTTGCTGATGTGCCTGCCGGTGCTTGGTATGAAAAGGCAGCGGTTTGGGCTCATCTTGTTGGTATTGCCGGCGGAGATGGAGACGGTACTTTCCGTCCAGATGATGCTGTTACCAGAGAAGATCTGGCAGTTATGTTATATCGTTATGGCAGGATGTTAAATCTATCTACCAGCGGCAGGGACAGCCTGACTTCTTTTACTGATAGCGGTGATGTATCCCACTGGGCAAGAGATGCTGTGGCCTGGGCGGTAGATAGCGATATCCTTCATGGGGATGATGGTCTGCTTATGCCCAAAGAAACTGCGACTCGTGCAGAAGCAGCTATCATGCTGGAGCGGTTCGTTATCTTTATGATGAAATAACATCAATCAATATGAAATAATACCCTGGTTTCTTCTATAGCTATATCTGATTGTCATTCTGAGAAATGTAATGATGAAACATTTTTTAAGATCCTTCACTGCGTTCAGGATGACAGGGCATTCTGGATGATAGAAAGGTAGGCTAAAATAGAAGTTATTCAGGGTATTTTTATGGGAAAAAGTAGGGGGTTGTGGTAAAATAAAATCATAAAGTGAGGGAATAGGAGGATATATTTTATGAAGTGTAAAGAAATCCAATGTAAGTCAGCCTGTCATAAAATCAATTCTCCTTACTTGCCTTTTCATTGGGATTTGAATATTTATCGGGGTTGTAGTCATGGTTGCAAATATTGCTACGCCCTTTATTCTCATAAATATTTACAAGAATATCAGTGTGATAGCTATTTCCAAGATATTGTGGTAAAAATCAACATTGTAGAGCAACTGGAGCGTCAGCTGCAAAAGGCTAGTTGGAAGCAGGAAGCCATCAATATCGGTGGCGTGACTGACAGCTATCAGCCCATTGAAAGAGAATATCAGCTCATGCCAGAAGTATTGAAACTGTTGATAAAATATAAAACTCCCTGTATTATCTCCACCAAGTCAGATTTGATTTTACGAGATTATGATTTAATTGTCAGACTTGCCCAGGTGGCAGATGTGAATATTGCTGCTACCATCACCTGCTTTGATGAGACGCTGCAAAAGAAAATCGAGCCTGGGGCTGCTTCTACTAAGCGTCGCTTAGAGGTATTAAAGGCCTTTGCTGCGGAGCCGTCAAAGCAAATCGTCACAGGATTACATATGATGCCTATCATTCCATATCTGACTGATCATCGGGAGAACTTAGAGCCTTTGTATCAGGCTGCAAAGGAGATAGGGGTTTCTTATGTATTGCCGGGACTTTTGAATTTAAAAGGGCCTACGAAAGTTTATTTCTTTGATTTTATCAGACAGTCCTTTCCTCATATTTATCAGCAGCTTTTTCAGCTTTATGGAGATAAGGAACGGTGGAGAGCTTATCGACAATCTATATATAGTATGGTCCATGAGTTAGACGCCAAATACAAAATGAGGTATACAGGACAAAGAATGCTGCAGCGAAAAGAGAAAAAAACAGAAACTCAGTATGAGCAGATTTCATTATTTTAATTTTTGAACATCATATTTGGCAAAGAAATCATGTTTTTTTTATGTTTTTCTGATACTTTTTGGGCTTTTTTTCTCTTTGGCCAGCATAAAGGGAATACTTAAAAATTTTCCATATATGGAAAAGCAGTTTACAGAAAATACAATATATGGTATGATAGCAATACACTCACGAAAAGACAATCAACATTGAAATGATCGAAATGAATGAAACCTAGGATAAGGATGGGAAGACCATGGTAAAGATTATTAAAAAAGACGGTACCCTGGAAAAATTTAATGAACAGAAAATCGTGGTAGCTATCAGTAAGTCTGCAGACCGGGTTATGGTGAAATTGACACCACAACATATAGAGGATGTTTGCACCTATGTAAAAGATAGCATTGCAGAAAATAACTTGACAGAAGTACCTATCAAAATGATGCACAATCTGGTAGAAAGCGCCCTAGACCGGGTAGACCCTCGCGTTGCCAAGAGCTACCGGGATTATCGCAACTATAAGCAGGACTTTGTTCATATGCTGGATGGGGTTTTCAAAAAAGCGCAATCCATCATGTACATCGGCGACAAAGAAAATGCTAATACCGATAGTGCTCTTGTGGCGACCAAACGGAGTTTAATCTTTAACCAACTGAATAAAGAATTATATCAGAAATTCTTCTTGACCACCGATGAATTGCAAGCCTGCAAAGATGGTTACATCTATGTCCACGATATGTCTGCTCGTCGGGATACTATGAATTGTTGTCTTTTCGATATGTCTAATGTTTTAAAAGGCGGCTTTGAGATGGGTAATCTTTGGTATAACGAACCAAAGACGCTGGATGTGGCATTTGATGTCATCGGCGATGTTATTCTGTCTACAGCTGCTCAACAATACGGCGGCTTCACCGTGCCGGAAATCGATAAGGTTCTTGCGCCTTATGCGGAACTCAGCTATGAAAAATACCTTAAGGAAATCGGTGATATCCAAAAACAGCTGGGTGTGGTAAACCCAAAACAAGCAGAGGAATATGCTCTTTCCCATGTAAAACGGGACTTTGAACAAGGGTTCCAAGGCTTTGAGTATAAGCTAAACTCTGTTGGTTCCTCTCGGGGGGACTATCCTTTTGTAACTATGACTATTGGTCTTGGTACTGACCGCTTTGCGAAAATGGCAGCTATCACCATGCTGGATGTCCATAGAAAAGGCCAAGGGAAAAACGGCAATAAAAAGCCGGTGCTTTTCCCGAAAATCGTGTTCTTATATGATGAAAATCTTCATGGAGAAGGCTGTGAACTGGAGGAAGTATTCGATGCTGGGGTGGAATGCTCCCGGAAAACCATGTATCCAGACTGGCTTAGTCTCACTGGCGAAGGCTATGTAGCCAGCATGTATAAAAAATATAAAAAGGTGGTTAGCCCTATGGGCTGCCGGGCCTTTCTCTCTCCTTGGTATGAACGAGGCGGCATGAAGCCTGCAGATGATGAGGATGTGCCAGTATTTGTTGGTCGGTTTAACTTAGGGGCTGTGTCTCTTCACTTGCCTATGATTTATGCCCAAGCCCAGGTAGAGTCTAGAGATTTCTATGAAGTGTTAGACTATTACTTAGAAATGATACGGAAAATCCATATCCGTACCTATGCATACTTAGGGGAAATGCGTGCCTCTACTAACCCTATGGCTTATTGTGAAGGTGGGTTCTATGGCGGCAACTTAAAGCCTCATGATAAAATCAAACCACTCTTAAAGGCAACCACTGCTTCTTTCGGGATTACTGCCTTAAATGAACTTCAGGAATTGCATAATCAAAAATCTTTGGTAGAAGACGGTCAATTTGCTATCGAAGTCATGGAGCATATTAATCAAAAAGTAGCAGAATTCAAAGAAGAAGACGGTATTCTCTATGCTATGTATGGGACGCCTGCTGAGTCTTTGTGCGGACTTCAAGTAACGCAATTCCGCAATAAATACGGCATCATTGAAAATGTATCTGACCGTCCTTATGTGAGCAATAGCTTCCACTGTCATGTGACGGAGGATATTACTCCCATCGAAAAACAAGACTTAGAAAAGCGCTTCTGGGATTTATTAAACGGTGGGAAAATCCAATATGTGAAATATCCTATCGACTATAACATCGAAGCGGTGAAGACTCTCATCCGTCGTGCTATGAAAATGGGCTTCTATGAAGGCGTCAATCTGTCTCTGGCTTATTGTGATGATTGTGGTCATCAGGAATTAGAAATGGATGTCTGTCCTAAATGCGGCAGTAGCAATTTGACGAAAATCGACCGGATGAATGGTTATCTCAGTTATTCTCGTGTTCATGGTGATACGCGGCTGAATGCTGCTAAAATGGCAGAAATCGCAGAAAGGAAGAGTATGTAATGCGTTATCATAATATTACCAAAGACGATATGCTCAACGGTGAAGGCTTAAGGGTGGTATTATGGTTATCGGGCTGTGAACATCGCTGCCCCCATTGCCAAAATCCTATTACTTGGGATGAAAACAATGGTTTACTCTTTGATGAAGCTGCGAAAGCAGAAATCTTTACTTACCTGGGGAAAGATTATATTTCCGGGCTGACTTTAAGTGGTGGTGACCCGTTGCATCCGGCCAACCGGGAAGAAGCGACGGCTTTTGCACGGGAAGTGCGGGAAAAATTCCCAGAAAAGTCTATCTGGCTTTACACTGGTTATACCTGGGAAGAAATGTGCAACTGGGATATTGTAAATCATGTAGATGTGGTGGTAGATGGTCGTTTTATCGAAGAGTTGAAAGACAACACCTTAAAATGGTGCGGTAGCTCTAATCAACGCATTATTGACGTGCCGCAAACGCTTGCCGCTGGGAATATTGTATTAAAGGAGAAAAATCATGTCCGAGAAGATTACCGTCAAGGTGTTATCCAATCCTGCATATGGTGATTTGCCGTTACCGAAATATGAGACGGCAGGGGCGGCTGCTGTAGATTTGCTTGCCTGCATTACGGAACCGATTACATTGTTACCTGGTAAGCGGGCTATGGTGCCTACAGGCCTTGCTATTGCTTTACCAGAAGGCTATGAAGCCCAAGTAAGGCCGAGAAGCGGCTTGGCTGCCAAAAATGGCGTAACAGTGCTAAATACACCTGGTACCATCGACAGCGACTATCGGGGAGAAATCAAAGTCATTCTCATTAATCTGGGAGAAGAACCTTTGGAAATCACCCGTGGGATGCGTATCGCCCAGATGGTGTTTGCGCCTGTGACCCAAGGTGTGTGGCAGGTAGTGGATAGCTTAGACGAGACAGAGCGTGGGGCTGGCGGTTTTGGCAGCACTGGAACGAAATAAATTTAAATAATAAAAATAAAAAGAGAAGATGGTTTTCCATCTTCTCTTTTTATTTTGCGAGGATTTCTTATGAATAAGAAAGTATATAATCAGCTTGTTTTAAGCTAATTACCTAAGTAAGCAGAACGAACGGCGTCGTCATTTAAGAGGTCGCTTCCTCTGCCTTCCTTGACGATTTTTCCGGTTTCTAATACATAGGCGCGGTTGGCCAGAGACAAGGCTTTCGTTGCGTTTTGTTCTACCAGAAGAACGGTTACGCCTGCAGCGTTCACGTCTCTGATGATGGAGAAAATCTCATCAACAAGGATGGGAGCAAGGCCCATAGATGGTTCATCTAGAAGTAGCATTTTGGGGTTAGACATTAAAGCTCTCCCCATAGCCAGCATTTGTTGTTCCCCGCCGGAGAGGGTGCCGGCCATTTGGCTTTTCCGTTCTTTGAGCCGGGGGAAACGCTGGAAAATGTTTTCGATGTCTCGGGCTAAGTTTTCTTTATCCTTGCGGATGTAAGCGCCCATTTCGATGTTTTCCATCACAGATAGGTCTGCGAAAATCCTTCTGCCCTCCGGTACTTGGGCGAGTCCCAACTGGACGATTTTATGGGCTTCTGTTTTTCGTAAGTCGTGGCCCAAGAAATTAATGGTACCGCTTTTAGCGGCAAGCAGTCGGGAGATAGTTTGTAAAATAGTGGTTTTCCCCGCGCCGTTGGCGCCGATGAGGCTGACGATTTCTCCTTCATCTACATGGAAGGAAACATCTTTGATAGCATGAATGGCGTCGTAATATACATTCAAATCTTTGACTTCTAACATCATGTTGCTGTTTCCCTCCTTTTTAAGCGCCAAGATATGCGCCAATAACTTTTTCGTTTTGTTTGATTTCTTCCGGCGTACCCTCGGCGATGGTTTTGCCATAGTCCAGTACGACGATTTTTTCACAAATCCCCATGACCAGACTCATGTCGTGTTCGATGAGCAGGATAGAAATGCCAAAATTATCTTTGACGAATTTTATGGTTTCCATTAGCTCGTGGGTTTCGGTGTGGTTCATGCCGGCTGCTGGTTCATCTAGAAGCAATACCTTCGGATTAGTAGCCATAGCGCGGACGATTTCCAGCTTCCGCTGCTTGCCGTAAGGAAGATTGGCAGCTTTGGTATCTGCTAGGCTGTCCAAATCAAATACTTTTAAGAGTTCATGGGCTCTTTGTTCTACCATTGCTTCTTCTTTCCAATATTTTGGCAAGCGAAAGAGAGCGGTAAGGGTGCCATAGCTCATATCATGAAACATAGCCACTTTTACATTGTCGATAACCGATAAATCCTTAAACAAGCGGATATTTTGGAAGGTACGGGCAATGCCGCATTTGACGATAGACGCGGTGTTTTTCCCGGCTAGATTTTCGCCGTTTAAAGAGATAGAGCCTTCCGTAGGCGTGTACACTGCTGTTAGCAGGTTAAAGAGGGTGGTTTTCCCGGCGCCGTTAGGACCGATTAAGCCCATAATCTGGTTGGGCTCGATGGTAAAGGAGACACCCTGTAACGCTTGGAGACCACCAAAACGGATGCCTAAGTTTTCTACTTTTAACAGTCCTGTTTTGTTACTCATGGGCTTGTTCCCCTCCCTTCGCTGCTTTTTTCCGGAAGAGGTCTGGTAATTCTTTCTTGCCTAATAACCCTTCTGGACGGAAAATCATCATCACTACTAAGGCGATGGAGTAGATAAGCAGGCGATAGTCGTTCAGGCTTCTCAGTAATTCTGGCAGCAGCGTAAGGAAACCAGCTGCAAGTACAGACCCGGTAAAGCTGCCCATACCACCTAATACTACCATGATGAGGATTTCTACCGAGCGCATAAAGCCAAAGGTAGTTGGGTCTAAGACGGTGATATAGTGGGCATAGAGTCCCCCGGCAACACCGGCAAAGAAAGAAGAAATGGTGAATGCATAAATCTTATAAAAAGTAGTATTGACGCCAACAGCCTCTGCTGCGATGAGATTATCCCGAATGGCTAAGATAGAACGACCGTGACGAGAGAACATCAAGGTGAACATCAAGATAATGGTGGCTACCATAATGAAAAATACCCAGTTAAAAGAGGTGTATTCCGGGATACCTGATAGCCCTCTGCCGCCGCCAGTGAATTTCAAATTCAAAATCAGCACGCGGATAATTTCTCCAAAGCCCAGGGTGATGATGGCAAGATAGTCGCCTCGTAAGCGTAATGCCGGGATACCGATGAGCATACCGCAAAAGCCAGCCACAAGACCCCCAAGTAATAGGGAAATGGGAAATTCTACTGCCATGGGTAAATCCATATTCAGTGTGAAGAGGGCGGAGGCATAAGCGCCGATGGACATAAAGCCGGCATGGCCTAATACCAATTCCCCTAAGCAACCGGTGGTGAGGTTCAAGGAAACAGCTAAAATCACATTAATGCAGGCTGCAATGATGATACCCTGATAATAGTTGGAAATAATGCCTGCCTGAAACAGGAAAATTAGCGCTAGGTAAGAAACAGCGATGGATGCAGCTGTAATTAGAAATGTGCGTAAATTCTTTTTCATCGCTATCACCTACACTTTCTCTTTGACATTTTTTCCGAAAATACCGGAAGGTTTGACCAGCAGCATGACGATGAGAATGCCGAATACAATAGCATCTACCATGCTGGAGGAGATATAGGCGGTGATGAGTGCTTGGGCGAGTCCCAAGAGAAGCCCGCCTACCATAGCTCCAGGGATGCTGCCGATACCGCCAATAACGGCTGCGATAAATGCTTTTAACCCCAACATCATACCCATATAAGGGTTAATCTGTTGGTAGGTGGAGCTGTAAAGGATAGCGGCAGCGGCGGCAAGCCCCGTGCCGATGGCAAAGGTCAGAGAGATGGTATTGTTAATGTTAATCCCCATAAGCTGTGCTGCACCCGAGTCTTCGGATACAGCCCGCATAGCTTTGCCTAGCTTTGTTTTGCTGACGAATAGGGAAAGAGCGGCCATTAAGGCAACGGTAATGACAAAAGTGGCCAGCGTTAAAAAGCTAATCTTTAAGTCCCCAATGGTAAAGACCGTGCTGGGAAAGCGATTGTTAAAAGGACGGGGATTGGAAGTGAAGAGCAAGAGAAAGAGGTTTTCCAATAAAAAGCTAACGCCGATAGCGGTAATCAGTGCGGACATCCGAGAGGAGTTACGCAGGGGTTTATAGGCAATCTTTTCGATGATAACCCCGAGGAGCGCACAAAGCAAAATTACTACAATAAATGTGGCCCAAAGGGGAAGATGGAACTGCAGGAAGCAGATGAGGGCAAAGTAAGACCCTACCATGATAATATCGCCATGGGCAAAGTTAATGAGCTTCGCAATGCCGTAAACCATGGTGTAGCCTAGGGCTACCAGGGCATAGATGCTGCCTAACTGCAAACCATTGATGAGTTGTTGGATAAAGTATGTTAGGTCCATATTGTTTCCTCGCAATTTATTTTTTATATGACAATAGTTAGGAGCTTTTTATCCTTGAAGAATAGAAAAGCCCCTAACCAAAACATTGTCATATAGGTACGATGTTTTTTATATTCCTTATATCCCGTTGGCCAGATTATTCACCTGGGGTATATTGGTCAGCCAACGCATATTGACCATCTTTAATGGTGATGATAGATACGCTCTTGGTTGGGTTCCCGAAATTGCCTTCGGCATTTTCATAGGTGATGTGACCAGTAACACCGGTATAATCTGTTTCAGCCAGTGCAGCGATGATAGCTTCTTTATCTGTGCTGCCGGCCCGTTCGATAGCTTGGGCTAAAATCATTACAGAGTCATAACCGAGAGCAGAGAAGGAAATAGGGTCTTTGCCATAAGCAGCACGATATGCTTCTACGAAATCTTTTACTACTGGGGTTTCGTCTTGGGTATAGTAGTGGTTTGCAAAGTAGCAACCTTCGATAGCGTCTCTGTTATCTTCGGTAACTGCTTCTAAGGTGCCATCCCAACCGTCGCCACCCATCAGTGTAGAGGTGATGCCTACTTCTTTTGCTTGGGTTGCGATTAAAGCAACTGTGTTGTAGTAGCTAGGGATAAATAAAGCGTCAGGTTTAGATGTATTGATTTTGGTTAATTGAGATTTGAAGTCTTGGTCCCCAGCGTTAAATGCTTCATAGTTGGTAATGGTCATATCCAAAGACTCTGCTTTTGCCTTGAAAGCTTCTGCAATCCCGATGGAGTAGTCGTCAGAAGTGTCATACAAAATAGCTACAGTGTTGAAACCTAATTTTTCTTTGGCATAGCTGGCCATGGTTTCCCCTTGATATGGGTCTAAGAAGCAAGTTCTGTAAACGTTAGTGCCAAAGGTGGTAACGTCAGCAGCTGTTGCTGTTGGGGTGATGATAGGCAGATTATCTTTGACAGATTTTTGAGCCACGCTGATGGTAGGTTTACTGGTAACGTCCCCAACCAATGCTACGATGCCTTCACCTACCAATTTGTTATAAGCGTTTACAGCTTTGGTCGCGTCGCCTTCTTCATCTTCACTGGCGATTTCGATTTGTTTGCCCAGGATGCCGCCTTCGGCGTTTAATTTATCAATGGCTAATTTAGAACCGTTGCTGGAAGCGACCCCGTAAACAGATACATTACCGGTTAAGGGAGCGAGGATACCGATTTTAATGGTTTCGCCTTCAGCACCTTGTTGTTTGTCATCTTTGTTTTGGTCGTCTTTATTTCCGCAGCCAGCAAATGCAGTTGCAGCCAATGCCAATGCTAAGGAAATCGTTAAGATTTTTTTTGCTTTCATAGCAATTCCTCCAGATTTTGTTTAAATTTTTATTGTTTCGTTCATTATACGCTAGTTCATTTTGAATTTCAAGAGAATTTTTTTAAGAAAGGCTGAAAAAATCCATAAATCATCTTGTTTTTTATCAGGGTAAAATTATTTATATAGTTTTACCAGGTTGTTTTATAATAAATATATAATTTGAACATCAAACAATATGAGTAAAAAGTTAGGAAGGACCTTTTACAGTCCTTCCTGGATAAAGTAAAAATTTGTTAAAAAGAATGGTTTTACTGTCTCTCAGCGGCGGGTAAAGTGTAAATGACTAAATAGCAAGAAGCAGATGTAAAACCAGATTGGTAGCCATGCAAAGAAGGATACCGCAGACGGTAGGTATGGCAATCGCAATTAGAGTCCATTTCCAGCTGCCGGTTTCTTTTTTGATGGTGAGGCAGGTAGTAGAGCAAGGAAAATGGATCAGGGAAAAGAGCATGGTGCAAAGGGCCGTAATTCCTGTCCAGCCATGGGCAATTAAAAGCTCTTTTAGCTGGAAAAGATTATCCATTTCCACGAGACTGCCAGTGGCTAGATAACTCATGATGATGATAGGGAAAACGATTTCATTAGCAGGAAAGCCTAGAATAAAAGCAGTAAGAATGTAGCCATCTAAACCCATCAGTTGTGCTAAAGGGTTTAAGAAATTGGCAACGTAGGCGAGAAGGGTCGTGTTTTCTATGGTAATATTGGCCATGAGCCAGATAATAAGGCCGGCAGGTGCAGCTACAGAGACGGCTCTGGCTAAGACGAATAAAGTTCTATCTAAAAGAGAGCGAACGATAACTTGTTTGAATTGGGGTTTGCGGTAAGGGGGGAGTTCTAGTGCAAAAGAAGAGGGCATGCCTTTTAAAATCGTTTGCGATAAGATTTTAGACACAAAAAAGGTCATGAGGATGCCAAGAAGAATAAAGCCGGTAACGATAGCCGCAGAGAGAATGGAGCTGTACCAGCCTTGATAGGCTGCAACAAAAAACATATTGGCAAGCATGATCAGTGTAGGAAATCTGCCATTACAAGGAACCAGAGAATTTGTGAGGATAGCAATGAGTCGCTCTCGTGGTGAGTCAATAATGCGGCAGCCCATGACGCCGGTGGCATTGCAACCAAATCCCATGCAGATGGTAAGGGCATTATTTGGGTGCGTATTGAAACTTGAAATAAATATCAATTTGCTGCTGTTTTACCCCGTTTATGTATTCCCCCTGGTGTACCTCAATGCGGTCGATGAGGGTGAAAAGCAAATCACTGTCTAAACTTTCTAAGTCTGTATATTGGTCGATTAACTCCTGAAATTGGCAAAACCGCTGTTGCAGATCTTCCTGGTTGTTTCGTTGTTTTTCTCTTGCCTGGTAGGCTGCCAGTTTCTTTTGGCAAGCGTTCTTTTCCTTTTGATACCGTTGTTGTAGCTGCTCAAATTGTTCCTTATCGATTGTGCCGTTGTATTTGTCGTCATATAACTGTTCCAGCTTGTTGTTGATGACTTCCAGTTGCTTTTCTAATTCCTCTTGAGAAGAACTCCCTTGTGTTGCTGTTTCTGCAAGCATCTCTGCAAGTAGCCGCTGTTTTTCCGCTTTACTGAAATGGATTTGCTCTTGTAACGCTTTTAGCACTGCTTGATACAAGGTGTCGTAACCAATGGTGTGGTTGGTGCAGGCTTTCTTTCCGGCCAGCTTGTAGCCGCCACAGTTGAGATTGGCTGTTGTGCCCTTTTTCCTGGTTCCCACCGTAGACATGTTTTTGCTGCAGTCGGCGCATTTAGCAAGGCCGGAGAATAGATTGACGAAGCCCTTTTCCCGTTTCTGGGAGCGGCTTTGCAGCTTCTTTCGCACCGTATTCCAGGTCTCCTCACTGATTAACGGCTCGTGGGTGTTTTGCACGGTAATCCACTCTGCTTTGGGCTTGGCGTAGGTAAACTTGCTTTTGAAGGTAGGCTTTGCCGTTTTACCCTGGACGGTGTGTCCGAGATACACCTCATTGCGGAGGATTTTGCTTACGGTCTGTCCCTGCCATTCCTTGGCAACAGTGAAACTGGTAGGGGGTAGGTGGGGATTTTTGGCGTAACGATATTGAGAAGGTGTAGGGTATGCTTTCTCATTGAGAATTGCTGCAATCTGCCGAGGGCTATGCCCTGCCGCAGCCAGAGCAAAGATTTCTTTGACCATAGTGGCGGCTGTTTTATCAACAACTAAGTGATTTTTATTGGTAGGATCTTTGCTATAACCAAAAGGTGCAAAGGCGCCGATAAATTCCCCCTCTTGCATTTTAATGTCCAGAGCAGCGTGGATTTTCCCGGAAATGTCCGCCGCGTAAAGTTCGTTGACGAAGTTGTGCATGGGGGTAACAATGTTGTTGGTGTAAGTTCGCTGAGCGGTGTCGATGCCCTCGCTGACGGAGATGTAACGAACCCGGTGCAGGGGAAAATATTCGTCGATGAGCAGGTTGACTCGACCGCTGTTTCTGCCTAGACGAGATAAATCCTTGGTAAGTACCACATTGATTTTCCCAGTTTCGATATCCTCTTGCATTTGGCGGAAGGCGGGGCGGTCCATGGTGGTGCCGGAGTAGCCGTCGTCTACATATTCATCATGGATGAGCAGGTGGTTTTCGCGGGCGTAGCTTTGAAGGATTTTCCGCTGGGTCTCGATAGAGGCGCTTTCGCTGCCTTTGTCGTCTTCTTTCGAAAGGCGCATGTAGAGGGCGCAGGAGCTTGTCTTTGTTTGATACTGGGTTGATTTTGAGCTCATGGTTTCTCCTTTCTGCCAAATCAACCCATTGTTTGCAGGATTATTTTATCACCCGGGCTTGATTTGCTGCCAGTTGCCGCGCTTTTTTCCGCAAAAAGTCTTTCATAATGTTCTCTAATAAGGCGTCGCTGACAGAATGAAGATTGACGGTAAGTTGTTCTTTTGCTTTGGGGTTTTGCTCCTGATTTTTCATTCTGCCGCGCCTCCTTTTGCTTCAGTTTATGCAGGAGAGGCCTGTCCTATGAGGTTATCGTTTAAGTACATTTAGTGGGACATGGTTAGACAAAATTATTTCTCAATGATATAATTTAATTTATTAAGTCTGGTTGTTTATATAGAAATAGTAGATTTTATGATTGATAGGAGGCGCCCTATGGGGAACGAGCTATTTAAAAATATTCCCAGTAAAGTTGAAGATTTGGTGAAGGGTGTGCGAATGGGGCGAATTGGGCTTCCTGATCTTCAGAGACCCTTTGTTTGGAAAGATAATAAAGTGCGTGAGTTGTTTGACTCTATGCTTAAGGGATACCCGATTGGTTATGTGATGCTATGGGAGTCGCCGATTGGCTATGAGAGTAAAACGAGCACAATTGGAGGTAATTCTAAAACTTACGAGGACCCTAAAGAACTGGTCATTGATGGGCAACAGCGTCTGACTGCATTGGTAGCGGCCATGTATGGTATCAAAGTGAAGGATAAAAATTTTACGGATAGAGAAATTAAGATTTCTTATAATCCGCTAACTTGTGAATTTGCTGTCTGGTCTCAAGCTTATGAAAAAGATGCAGAATGGATTTCCCGAATTAGCGATGTTTTTCTTGCTAAAGAAAACAATACCATTAGTTCACTTCGCCGTAATTTTATAAAAGAGCTCAATGAGGGGCGCAGTAAGAAGGGGAGTTCATTGTTAACAGATGCGGAAGAAGATTTGATTGAAAGCAATATTAACAGATTGCTAAATCTTTCTGATTATGCGCTTCCTACCTTAGAAATTAGTTATGCGGCGGATGAGGAAGCTGTAGCGGATATTTTTGTTCGAGTGAATTCTGGTGGGCAAAGCCTAACAGAAAATAATTTTATACAGACCTTACTTTCTGTATATGATAATGAAACCAGTGATAAAATTAACACTTTTGCTGCCAGTTCTCGGGTTCCGGCAAAAAATACTTCTTATAATACCCTGCTGGCTGTTGAACCTTCTCATCTTATTCGCATGGCGGTAGGGGTTGGGTTTAAACGGGCGCGCCTCAAATATGCTTATATGTTATTGCGCGGTAAAAATCTGGAAACGGGGAAGTTTTCGGATGAGGTTCGACAAGAAAATCTCCAAATTTTCAAAGCTGCGCTAGATAAAGCCATGAACCTTAATAATTGGCATGAGTTTATCAATATTGTGGCAGAAGCTGGCTATGTTAGTGAGAAGTTGATTGCTTCGTCTAATGCGGTAGTATTCAGTTACATACTTTATTTGATTGCAAAATATGATTATAAACTAAGTGCGATGCAACTCAAAAAATGTATTAGTAAGTGGTTTTTTATGAGCACGATTACATATTTTTATACTGGTTCGGCCGAGTCTGAGGTGGAAAAACAATTTGCAGATTTGCGAGATGTTCATACTGCAGACGAGTTTGTTGCCTATCTTGACCAAGCCATTGCTACTCGTTTTACTGATGACTATTTTAATCTGACTCTTCCCAGTGAGCTAAACAGTTCTTCTGCCATTTCTCCTGCTTGGTATGGTTATGTAGCTGCGCAGATAGTGTTGGATACTCCTATACTGTTTAGTAATACTTTGGTTTCTAAGTATTTTGTCCTTGGGGCCAGCGGTACCAAAAATGCTATTGATAAGCATCATATTTTCCCCAAGAATTATTTGACAACGCTTGGATATCGCAGCGACCGTGAGCGTAATCAAATAGCAAACTTTGCTTATATTGACTATGCTAGAAATATTGATATTTCGGATAGAGCACCTCAAGATTATGTTGCAGACTATCGGCAGCAACTTGGGGAAGAAGCCTATTGCAAGATTTGTGAAGAGCACGCTTTACCCGAAAATTTTGAGAGGATGGAGTATATGGAGTTTTTAAATCAGCGCCGTGTACTTATGGCTCAGGTTGTTCGGAAAGCATATGTTAGACTCTGTAAGTAAATTTATGAAAGATAGAATTTTGATATTGTTTAGTTGCAAAAGATAAAAAAATGTATTTGTAATAAAAGATGAAAACCCATGTTTTCATCTTTTATTTTTTGTACCATATTAAAAATCGAAGATTTTATTGTCTTATAGTGCTTTGCCTTTCTTATGCTTATGAAGAAGCATTTTGTGTTCCTGCAAGCATGGCATTTTGACGGCAAATGTCAAATTTGTTAGGGAGAGTTCCTAATACCCTTGAAGGTAAATTTGCAGCTACCTTTCGAAAACTGCTATCTTTTCATCATAAGGGAGGGGATAAGATGACAGGAAAAACTTACGGCTATATACGGGTTAGCACTCAGGAACAAAACGAGGATCGGCAATACATTGCGCTCTTAGAAAAGGCTGTTGCTGCGGAGTGTATTTACATGGATAAGCTGTCTGGCAAGGACTTTGACCGACCGAAATATCAAGAGATGATAGGAAAACTCCGGCAGGGGGATTTACTCTATGTGCTGAGCATAGACCGTTTAGGACGCAATTATGAAGAAATCCAGCGGCAGTGGCGGCTGCTAACTAAAGAGATTGGCGTGGATATTTGCGTTATAGATATGCCGCTCTTGGATACGCGAAATGGGAAGGACTTGATGGGTACATTTATTGCTGATCTGGTGCTGCAAATACTCTCTTTTGTGGCGCAAAATGAGCGAGAGAATATCCGAAAACGGCAGGCAGAGGGCATCGCTGCGGCAAGAGCTAGGGGCGTAAGGCTGGGCAGACCGCCAAGGGCCTTGCCGGAGAATTTCCCAGCGCTCTATGATAGGTGGCGAGCCGGGGAAATATCAGGACTGGCTGCAGCGAGAGCCTGTAATATGCCTCTATCTACCTTTCGCTACCGGGCGGGCGCTTACCAAAATGGAAATATCAAACCAAAAGAATAGGGTTGCAAGAAAGTTTACTTTCCTGCAACCCTATTTGTACCTATATATTTTATATAGGATACCACATTTTTCAGCTTTTCTCAAGGTTTTCTTACAACATTTCCTTGAAAAATTGTACTTAATTGCATTTGCAGGAAAGTAAACTTTTTTGTAGTTATGGGCAATCAAATGTAGGGCAAGATGATGACCGTAGATAAATGGACTCTGTGAGGCCAGATATATCGTCATAATGAGGTGAGAGGAATGAAAAATACTTGTCTAAAAAAACAAATGATGGTGTTGTTGGTATCATTGTTGGTTGTTTTTTTATTTAGTACTGTTGCTTTTGGAATAGAGACTTCTGGTACTTGTGGGGACAATGTAACTTGGAGTTTTGATGAAACAAGCGGTACGCTGACTATTAGTGGTAATGGAGAGATAGCAAATTTTCAATATTCGCAAGCTGCCCCTTGGGTAGATATGAGAGATCGTATAACTACAGTTGTTATTGAGGAAGGGGTAACTAGCATTGGTAATGATGCATTTAGGAATTGTAATAATATTGCTACTGTTAAGATACCAAAAAGTATGTTGAGTTTGGGAAATTGGTCTTTTCCGTATTATCCGCAGTCTAGCATGAAAGATCTTCAATATGCAGGGTCTATAGATGAATGGATGGCAATGGGTAATGGCGAGAACCATGGTGTTACTTGTGGTGATGGCGTAACTTATTATCCGTGTGGTGAAACTACTTACGGTTTTTTTGAGCGTTCTACTCGGACGCTGTATGTGAGAGGCAGTGGAGAGATAGGCGCGCATGGGGACTGGGAGGACATTAAAGAATTTACAAAAAAAATAAAAATTGAGAATGGTATAACTGATGTTGGTTATAGTGCTTTTAGTGCCTTTAAGGCTGTAACAGAAGTTGAAATACCTGACACTGTTGTTACAATTGATGCAGGTGCGTTTCATGGGCTAGCTATTTCCCATATTACAATTCCTAGTTCTGTGAAGCATATTTATGGCTCAGACTATTGGTATACGGGGGCCTTTAAATCTTGCAGTCAGCTTGTAGATATTACCTTACCGGATGGCCTAATAACACTAGGAGATCATATTTTTGCAGAGTGTTATAATTTGCCATATGTTGATATTCCTGCTAGCGTAACAGAAATCGGTCCCGCTGCATTTTTAGCATGCCGTAATTTAAATAACATTGTGCTTCCAGAAGGAATAGATAAAATTGCAGAGCGTACATTTCAATATTGTTATAAATTAGACCATATTGAGATACCAGAGAATGTGACCAGCATCGGAGGGAGTGCATTTCAAAAATGTACTAGTCTAACGAATATTGTTCTTCCAGAAAAGGTAGTGTCTATTGGTGGAGAGGCTTTCGATGGTTGTGAGGCATTACAAACAATAACCATTCCGAAAGCTATGGACCAAATCAGTTCTGACGCCTTTCTCGGCTGCGATAATCTGGATTTGGTCTATTATGATGGTACTGCTGCTGAGTGGAATAATATTCTGATTGCTGATGGCAATGAGCCTTTATTGCAGGCAGCAAGAAAATACAGTGATAGTACGGACTGTATAGTGATTTTCCATAAAAATAATGAAGAGCCTATTTCTTATCAGTGGGTTAATATAGGAGAGGCTGTAGAAGAACCGAATAAGCCTAAGCGAGCAGACTATGTTTTTCGAGGTTGGTATAGCGATAAAGAGCTGACAACAAAATATGATTTTAGCACGCCCGTTACCAGTGATATCCGACTGTATGCCAAATGGGCTAGGAGCAGTGGGACCAGGCAATGTGGAGACGATGTGTGGTGGACTTTGCGGGATAATCAGTTGTCTATTAGTGGCAGTGGCGATATGTGGGATTATAACGATGTTGCGCCTGCGCCTTGGCGTGATTATGCCCCCGATATTGAGTCTGTGGTAATTGCTCCAGGGGTTACTAGTGTGGGAAGTTATGCCTTTGCGAGCTGTGCAAATTTGACCGATGTTAGTGTTCCAAAAGGGGTTTGTACCATTGGCGATGGAGCTTTTTCCGGTTGTTCTAGTCTGACAGAAATCGATTTACCGGAAGGTATTACCATGATTGGTTCTTTTGCCTTTTCTAATTGTGGTTTGATGGAGTTTGCTTTTCCGGAAGGGGTAACAAGTATTAATTTAGCTGCTCTTTGCGATTGCAGCAGTTTAAGACAAGTGACGATACCTGCCAGTGCAATTACTGCTTATACTGAGAGAAGCTTTGAAGATAGAGCATTTTTTTATAACTTTACTGGCTGCAGCAATTTGGAGCGGTTTATCGTAGCGCCGGGGAATACAAAATATATTTCCATCAACGGTGTCTTGGTTTGTCAGCTTAAAGAGGCTGAAAGACTTTTGGTTTCTTGTCCTACTAAAAAGAAGGCAGTGGAAATTCCCTGTGATATAACAGATATTTTTTATAGTGCATTTCGAAATTGTACGGATTTAGAAACCGTGTATTATGAGGGCACGGAAGACCAGTGGAGAGACATATATGTTGAAGAGGGGAATGAGTCGTTACTTAATGCAAATATGATTTATAACAGCCATATGCCGGAAGCCTCCCTTTCTGGTGCGATTATCAGCTGGAACAATCGAGACGATGCTGTTATTCGTCTTTATGACAGTGCGTTGACAGACGCTGTTATCAAGGCAGATACTGCTGGTGCGCAGGCTGTTTATTCTGCAGCGAAGGGAGGTGTGACCGCTGGTGGGGATGGTAAACACTTCCGACAAAGCTTTACCTTTGAAGGGGTAGGCTCAGGCAGCTATAAGTTGTTGGTTGCAAAACCCGGCAAATATGTGCCGCAAATCATTGCTGTATCCGTAGAGGAAGGGGCGGTAGTGTTAGATGATATTACGCTTTGGCTCTATGGAGACCTGAACAATGATGGCAGGATAAATTCAAAAGATGTTACGCAGCTGTCTCGTTACACAGCTGGGAATTTAGGTCGGGTTAATAAATTAGATATGATTGGTGATGTAAACTCAGATGGCAGAGTAAATTCCAAGGATGTTACCCAATTAAGCAAATATACAGCAGGAAATAGTTCCTCACTAGATAAAATCCAATAACCTTTTTGAAATTTGTTTAAGTAATATTTACAACAAGGAGAGTCAATCATGAAAAAAGCATTGGTTTTATTATTAACCTTATCTCTAGTTCTGGGCTGCTTTTGTTTTTCTGCCTTGGCAGCAGATGGGAAAGCAACCTTTCAGGTTACAGGTGTAACTGGTTCTGAAATCAAAGCTGGAGATAAAATTACCGTTGCAATTACTGTGCCTGCTGCGAAAAGTCCTGTTTCCAGTGGGCAAATCAAAGTATTCTTTGATAAAGATGTATTAGAAGCAAAATCTATTACGGCTGCTGGCATTGAAGCATTTACCCTTTCTAGTGTAACCGAACCACAGAATGCCAATAACAACGCTTGGTATAATGCGTCTATTGCAAATCAAAGCAATGTGACTATGACAAAGCCCGTAACGCTCACTGCTGTTTTTCAGGTGAAAAGCAATGCTGCGATAGGGGAAAAGACAGATTTAATCCGTCTGGAAACGGACCCGGGCGATTATTACTGGGCAAATGAAGATGATGAAGATGTGGAAATTGCCGGCTTTGACGGAACACCTTCTTTCTCTGCCACAGTGGTAAAGAGTAGCATAAGCGGCCAATTATCTCTAACTCAAGCAGGCTGCACCTATGGAGAAACTTTAGCAGACCCTGCCTATACAAAACCCCAAGGCACTACCAAAGAAATTGTTACCTATAGCGGCACTCTGCGTAAAGGCGGCGAATATACAGAAACTGCTACCAAGCCTACAGAAGCTGGTAGTTACACTGTAAAAGTTGTTTGTGAAGCAGCTAATGCGACCTATACCGATAGTAAGAATTTCACCATTGCACCGCTGAATATTACTGGAGCGGAAGTGGTGTTAGACGGCTCTTTAACCTATAACGGTGCAGAACAAACTCAAAATATTACTTCTGTGACCAAAGGCAGCGTGGTAGTTCCTGCTACTGATTATACTTTAGCCGGTAATGCTGGTACTGACGCGGGGAATTATACCTTAACCATTACTGCAAAAGACGCTAGTAACTTTACAGGTAAGGTAACTAAGGCATTTACCATTGCCAAGAAGGCCATTACTCCAACGGTGGAAATTACCGGGACTTATCAATATAACGGTAAAGCGCAAAATCCAACCTACACTGTAAAAGATAATGGTGTAGAGCTTGCCGCTGCAGAATATACCGCTGCTGTTGCCAATAACATCAATGCCGGGAAAGGCGTATTGACCATTAAGGTAAAAGCGGATAGTAACTACACTTTCTCTGATGTGGTAAAAGAATTTGATATTGCCAAAGCAAGCGCTCAAACAATCGGTAATTTACCAATTTCTCATAAATATACTTTAACTGGGGAGCAAACTAAAAATATTGCGGCTCTCATGACGGGAACTCCTGGAAATATGACCTATGCAAAAGGTGCAGCTACTGGTGATACGGCGATTGTTTCTGCCTGGGATGTAAATGCCAGCGGTGTCTTAAGCTATACCCTAGCCGGTGGCACAGCAGGGCAGACTGTTACTTTACCTATTACCATTTCTTCTGTAAACTATGAGGATACGCCTGTTAATGTAATCATTACTTTGACGGAAAAAGAAGGACAGGCAGAGTTGAAAATTACTGGCAACGATACTGTGGTTTATGGCAATACCTTGAAGCTGGGTACAACTGGCGGTTCTGGGAGCGGTGCTGTAACCTATGCTGTTACCAATAGCACTGGAGAAGCAACCATTGATGCAGCGACTGGTGTATTGACTACTGTAAAAGCAGGTACCGTTCAAGTGGTTGCAACCAAAGCAGAGGATGCAGACTATGCAGTAGCTATCAGCGCACCTTTGACCATCACCATTGAAAAGGCTGTGCCGACAGGCGCTCCTAGCTACACTAAAATTACCCAAAGCGGTAAGACCTTAGCTGATGCAAACCTTGCTATTGGCACCATCAAACCCATTGGCGGCACCATCGCTTGGGAATTGGCTGATACTACAGAAGTAAAGGCCAATACCAGTTACAAGTGGGTTTATACACCGGCTGATCCTGTAAACTATGAAACTTTGACTGGCTCTGTAAAACTCTATGCAACAGGCAGCTCTATTGGCGGTGGCGGCAGCCATAGCGGTGGTAGCTCTTCCAGTGGCTCTAGCAAATATAGTGTAACTGCTGAAAAGGCTAGTAATGGTACTATTAGCTTGGATGTGACAAGGGCTGCAAAAGGTGATAAAGTAACTATCACTGTAAAACCGGATAACGGTTATGTGTTGGATAAATTATCTGTTTATGATGAAAAAGGTAAAGATATTACAGTAAAGAGCAGCGGCAGTCAATATACCTTTATCATGATTGATGGTAAAGTAACCGTATCTGCTACCTTCAAAAAAGCGGATGGGGAAACAGATAAAGACAACAGCGGCAAGAGTCCGTTTACCGATGTGAAGGAAAACGACTATTTCTACAATGCTGTTATGTGGGCAGTAGAAAAAGATATTACCAAGGGAACAAATGATACTACCTTTGGTGCTGGTGCTAACTGCACTCGCGGCCAAATGATGACTTTCTTGTGGCGGGCAGCTGGTGCGCCGGAAGTAACAGCTACTAGCAATCCATTTACGGATGTGGCGGGGGATAGCTACTACGCAAAGGCTGTGCTTTGGGCAGTGGAAAACGGCATTACCAATGGTATGACAGAAAACACCTTTGCGCCAAATGCTACCGTAACTCGTGGTCAGACAGCAGCTATGCTTTATCGCTTTGCCAAAGCCTCTGCGCCGGAAGCTGGTAATGGCTTTGTCGATGTGGCAAAAGATGCATACTATTATGATGCGGTACAATGGGCTGCGGAAAACGGTATTACCAATGGGGTAAGCGATACTGCTTTTGCTCCTGGTAATGACTGCTTGCGCAGTGAAATCGTAACCTTCCTCTATCGTTATTTTGTGAAATAGAAAATGATTGTGAATAAAAAGTAATCAAAATAAAAAAGAAGACAGTAAATAGATTTATTTACTGTCTTCTTTTTTATATATTATTTGGTGGAAATTCAGAATAAAAGATACTATTGCAATTAACGAAGAAACCAGGTGGTGTTATCTTTATATTCTACTTGCCTTTTTATTGTTTTTATGTTTTAATTAAATAAATTTATTTAATTAGTTAAAAGGAGGGATATTGTGCGAGTTAGAACCTTTGGCAAATATTTAAGAGAACTAAGAGAAAACAGAGGTTTATCTCAAGGGGAACTTGGAAAAAAAGTAAGGAGAACGGCAATGGCAATTTCCCTTTTTGAAAAAGGGACAAACAATCCACCTAACAATAATTTATTGAATGCGTTAATCAGGGCTCTAGAGCTTAGCGACGAAGAAGCTGATATGTTACGGAACCTTTCTGCGATAGAACGGAATGAGCTTCCAAATGATATAAGCAATTATATTAAAAATCATATGGATGTATTTAATGCAATCCGAAGAGGTATGCGACAAAACAAAAAATCGACAGATTGGGAAAATGTATTTAAAGGAGCGGGTCAATTATGAGTTTTGCAGATAAAGCCAACTTTATATGGAGTGTTGCAGATTTGTTGCGAGGGGATTTTAAGCAAAGCGAATACGGAAAGGTTATACTTCCGTTTACTGTTTTACGCCGCTTCGACTGTGTGCTCGCACCGTCCAAAGAAAAAGTTTTGGAACTTAACAAATCACTTACTGTTCAAAATAAGTTACCCGTATTTAAAAAGATTACAGGTAATGATTACTATAATATAAGTAAGTTCGATTTTAAAAAGCTGGTTGATGATTCGTTAAATATAGATACAAATCTTCGTGATTATATTAACGGATTTTCGGATGATGTCAGAGAAATTCTTGATAACTTTGAGATTTTCACCATAATAGACAAGCTAAAAAAGTCCAATCTTTTATATTTAGTGGTCCAAAAGTTTGCGCAACTTGACCTTGGTATTGACACAGTTGATAATCTTGAAATGGGCTATATGTATGAGGAACTTATTAGAAAATTTTCTGAACTTTCTAATGAAACAGCCGGGGAACACTTTACCCCTCGCGAGGTTATTGAGCTTATGGTAGAACTTTTATTTGACTCTGATATGGACGAGCTTTCCAAAGACGGCAAAGTTGTAACCATATTTGACCCGGCTTGCGGAACAGGAGGGATGCTTTCTGTCGCTCAGAATAAAATGCTCGACTTAAATAACAATATGACGGTTATTCCATTCGGTCAGGAGCTAAATCCCGAAACATATGCAACCTGTAAATCTGACATGATTTTAAAAGGTAATAACAATAGCCGCATTGTACTTGGTAACAGCTTTAATGAAGACGGATTTGCAAACGAAAAGTTCGATTATATGCTTTCTAATCCACCGTTTGGCGTTGAATGGAAGAAGGTTGAAAAATTTATTAAAGACGAAGCGAAAACGAAAGGATATCACGGCAGATTTGGCGCAGGAACCCCGAGAATTTCCGATGGTTCTCTTTTGTTCTTACAACATATGATTTCAAAAATGAACATGCCAAAAGACGGTGGAAGCCGTATCGCTATCGTATTTAACGGCTCACCTCTTTTTACAGGAGATGCTGGCAGCGGCGAAAGTGAGATAAGACGCTGGCTAATTGAGAACGATATGCTTGAAGCGATTGTGGCTCTCCCCGATCAGCTTTTCTATAACACGGGTATATCTACCTATATCTGGATTGTAACTAACCGAAAAGAAGAACGCAGAAAGGGAAAAGTGCGCCTTGTAAACGGTGTTGCATATTTTGAAAAAATGCGTAAATCTTTAGGTAATAAGCGAAATCTCATTGATGAAGTCAGCAGAAAAGCCATTGTTAATTTATATGCAACTATGGAACCAAAAGAGGATTATATTGATTTTGATAATAGTGATTTTGGATATCATAAAATCACAGTTGAAAGACCGTTAAGATTGGCTTATTCGACAAAGGAAGAGAATTTAAAGATTTTGTCGGAGGTAGATACATTTATTCGTTGGAAGGAAAATATCAGTAAGGGGGCAGAATCTCCGTTTTACATAAAGTTGCAAGAATTATTAAGAGAAATAGATCAAAGTAAAGTGTTTTTAAATAAAAAAGATTTTGAAATTATCCTTAATGAGAAGTTAAAAGACTATGAAAATGAGCTAAAAGGGCGCAAGGATAAGCTTCTTTCTTGTCTTAGTGAGGTAAATCCGGATGCGGATATTGCCTATGATAAAAAGGGTAACAAAATTCCCGATACAAACCTAAGAGATACTGAAACAGTTCCTCTGAAAGAGAATATTCAGGAATATTTCGAAAGAGAGGTTCTGCCGCATGTTCCCGATGCGTGGATTGATGAAAGCAAAACAAAGGTAGGCTATGAAATTCCGTTTACAAGGTATTTTTACAAGTTCACGCCTCTTAGAAACAGCGCTGATATTATGGCCGAAATTAAGGAGCTGGAGGCGAAGATCAGCAAGGAACTGCTGGAGGTGCTGGGAGAATGAAACCGTATAAAGAGTATAAAGACAGCGGCGTGCCTTGGATTGGGAAGATACCGAAGGATTGGGGAGTTAAGAAATTAAAATATATATTTAAAATAAATATGGGACAATCTCCTGATGTTGATAAATGCAATAATGAAAAAATGGGAATACCTTTTTTACAAGGGAAAAAGGATTTTGGTATAATTTCACCTATTGCTACTACTTATTGTACGGAACCCAAAAAAAATAGCTTTAGCAAATGATATAATGATGTCTGTCAGAGCTCCTGTTGGCGATATAAATATAGCAGATATCGAGTATTGTATAGGTAGAGGCTTATGCGCATTAACCCCGTTAAAAATGAATATTAATTATTCTTGGTATATGCTTTCTTGTATATCAGAACCGTTAAAAATGCTATCCACCGGTACAACATATGAAGCTGTTTCTATTGATGACATTAAAAACATTTATATTGTTTATCCGAAAAAAAATATTCAGTCAAAAATATCAGATTATCTTGACCGAAAGATTGCTGCTATTGATACACTGATAGCGGACAAGCAAAAAATGATTGAGTTGTTAAAAGAAAGCAGACAAGCTATCATAAGCGAAGCAGTAACAAAAGGACTTGATAAAAATGCAAAAATGAAGGATAGCGGTATTGAATGGATAGGAGAAATACCGGAGGATTGGGAAGTTGTTCCAATTACAAAATATCTAAATAGTCTTATTGATTATCGTGGAAAAACTCCAAACAAGGTTGAGGAAGGAATTTTTTTAGTAACAGCTCGTAATATAAAAAATGGAATTATTGACTACTCTCTTTCTCAAGAGTATGTTTCTATATGTGAATATGAGAGTATTATGCATCGTGGCAAACCTCAGATTGGAGATGTTCTGTTTACTACGGAGGCTCCATTAGGAGAAGTTGCAAATATAGATAATGAAGATATTGCTTTAGCTCAGCGTGTAATAAAATTTTGTGGTAAAGATAATATTCTAAATAATTATTATCTGAAATATTGGATGTTGTCATCTAAATTTAAAGAGTTCCTTTTATCTCTTTCTACGGGTTCTACCGCAGAAGGTATAAAAGGAAGTAAGTTATTCTTACTAAAAATGCCTATTCCTCAAATTGATATACAAAAAACAATAGTTATATTTCTTGACAAAAAGACAACAGAAATAGACAACCTCATAATTGATATAACAACGCAAATCGAAAAACTCAAAGAATACCGTCAGGCAATTATATCCGAGGCGGTAACGGGAAAGGTGGAAATATAATGGCAATCCAAACAAAAGAAATCAATTTTGAAAATGAGATTGAGTATGCTTTAATTGAAAACGGTCATTATGTGAAAGGTAATCCATCTGATTTCAATAGAGAATATGCAATTGATACCGCTAAGCTGTTTGAGTTTTTGCAAAACAGCCAACCTGACGAATGGAAAAAGCTGTGCGAAAAACATGGAGCTAATGCGGAACAAAATTTTCTGAAAAGACTATCCAAAGAACTTGACAACCGTGGTATGCTTGATGTTTTGCGAAAAGGTGTAGTTGATGCACCCGCAAAATTTAAACTATGCTATTTTAAGCCGGCGAGCAACATGAACCAAACCGATACCGCCAATTATACAAAGAATATTTTATCGGTGACAAGGCAGGTACACTATTCTTTGAAAAATGAAAACTCTATTGATGTTGTTTTATTTATAAATGGACTGCCTGTTGTTACAATGGAACTTAAAAATCAAATAACAGGCCAGACTGTAGAAAACGCAAAAAGGCAGTATAAATATGATAGAGATTGCCGAGAACTTTTGCTGGGGTTCAAGTCAAGATGTCTTGTCCATTTTGCGGTCGATACAGATGAAGTTTATATGACAACAAAACTTGATGGAGTAAACACATACTTTTTGCCATTCAATAAAGGCAATAATGGTGGCAAGGGTAATCCGCAGGGCAATGGAAATTATCGTACATCATATCTGTGGAATGAAATTTTGCAAAAGGACAGTCTGTTGGATATTATTCAAAGGTTTGTTCATCTTAAAGTAAGTGATAACGGTAAAAAGGAAACACTTATTTTTCCTCGTTATCATCAGCTTGATGTGGTAAGAAAAACCATTTTTGATGTTAAGAAAAATGGTGCGGGAATAAATTATTTGATCCAGCACAGTGCAGGCAGCGGAAAGTCCAATTCTATTGCATGGCTTGCACATCATCTCTCAAGTCTGCATGATGATAATGATAAAATCATATTTAACAGTATTATTGTTATAACTGACCGTATTGTTTTAGATAGACAACTGCAAGATACTATTTATCAATTTGAGCAAGTTGAGGGAGTTGTTATAAAAATAGACCAGAGTTCCTCTCAGCTTGCAGATGCTCTTAATACTGGCAAGAAAATAATTGTAACAACTTTGCAGAAATTTCCTTTCATACTTGCAAAAATCGGTGATTTATCTGGGAAAAATTTTGCAATTATTATTGATGAGGCCCATTCATCTCAAACAGGTGAAGCTAGTAAAAAGCTCAAGGCGGTATTGGGCGATGCATATCAGGGATTAAGCGAAGAAGAAAAATTGCAGAAAATAGCAGAAGATGAGGCAAAAGAAGAAAAATCAGTCGTAGACCATGAGGATGAGATTACGAAAGAAATGGCAATTCATGGCAAGCTTAAAAATCTTTCATTTTTTGCATTCACTGCTACGCCAAAGCCAAAAACACTTGAAATGTTTGGAACAATAGGCGATGATAACTTACCTCATCCTTTTCATTTGTATTCTATGCGTCAGGCTATCGAAGAAGGCTTTATTCTTGATGTATTGAAAAACTATATGACATATGATACTTATTTCAAAATAGGTAAAACGATTGCCGCTGACCCAAAATATAATAAAGCAAAAGGTAATAAAGCGCTGGGAAAATTTTTAAGCTTGCATCCACACAATTTAGCACAGAAAACACAAATTATGGTGGAGCATTTCAGAACCATTACCAAAAATAAAATCGGCGGCAATGCTAAAGCCATGCTTGTAACAGGTTCGAGACTTCATGCAGTTAGATATTATTTTGCATTTAAAGATTATATTAAGAAAATGGGTTATGAAAAAGAATTGGGTATTTTAGTCGCATTTTCCGGCACTGTTTTTGATAATGGAGAGGAATATACTGAAACAAATCTTAATAAAATCAAAGAAAGCGAGTTGCCCAAAACCTTCCATGAAAAGGAATATCAAGTTTTACTTGTTGCCGAAAAGTATCAGACGGGTTTTGATGAACCATTGCTGCATACGATGTTTGTTGATAAAAAGCTCGGTGGTGTAAAGGCGGTTCAAACGCTTTCAAGGCTCAATCGTATTTGCAAGGGAAAGGAAGATACTTTTGTGCTTGACTTTGTAAATTCTGCTGAAGATATAAAAAAGGCATTTGAGCCGTATTATGAGGAAACAAATATTTCAGAAGTAACCGATATAAATATTGTTTATGATTTGAAATCAAAACTGGATGAATATCGTATATATTGGGATTCCGAAATAGAGAATTTCAGCAAAGTTTTCTTCAAAAAAAGTACGAAACAAGAAAACATAGATTTCGGAATGTTGAACGCATATATTGATCCTGCTGTTGACAGATTTAAAGGAAAAACTGAAAAAGAACAAGACGATTTTAAATCTCAACTTGCAAAATTTACGAGAACATATTCCTTTGTAACAAGTATTGCGAAACTTGATGATAGGCAATTACACAAATTTCATGCTTATGCAAAGCTACTTTTAAGGAAATTACCTAAAGATAGTTTAGGAAATTCGATAAATTTAGATGATGAGGTATCCCTTCAATACTATCGTTTACAGAAAATTTTTGAAGGCAGTATTGAGCTTGAAAAGGCTGAACCATTACCAAATAATAAATATGCGGAAACGGGGAAAAAATCTGATGAAGAAACTTTATTATCAGAATTAATCGAAAATATAAATGAGCGCTTTGGAACAGAGTTTGAAGAGGTGGATAAAGTTCTGATGCAGTTTGTTGCCGATATGGAGAAAAATGATAATTTGCGAACACAAGCTATGAATAATTCCAAAGAACATTTTAAATTTCCGTTCAATGATGCTTTTATGGAAATTGTTGTTGAGCGTATGATACAGAATGATGCTTTTTGTACAAAGATTTTAGATGATGAAAAATTTCGGAACGAAATATCTGAACTTATGGTTGGATATGTTTATGATAAACTAAGAGCAGGTATTTAATGGATTTTGCATATTTTCAATTAAAGAACAGCTTTGCTGGGCTACTATATGGCATTGACTGACGGCTCAGAAAATCATGATTTGCGGGAGAGATATTATGCTTGAAAATATACCATCTCAATCAATTATGATTGAATTGCTTGGACAACCCTTGTATGAAGTTTGGCAAGCGTTATGTTCGGCTATTGATGAAAAATATGATATGGAACGGCTATGGAATACTGGCGGGAAGAATTGGACTTATGAGTATAAGTATCGCAGAGGCGGGAAAACTCTTTGTAGCTTATATGCAAAAAGTAATTGTGTTGGGTTCATGATTATTTTCGGGAAAGAGGAACGATCAAAATTTGAGGATATAAGGGATACTATTTCTAGTGCTGTTTGTCGGCAATATGATGAAGCACAAACTTACCATGATGGGAAATGGGTCATGTTCGAGCCGACAGATACAGCCGATTTTGATGATTATATAAAATTATTGGCGATCAAAAGAAAACCTAATCGAAGATAATAATTCATCTTTTCTGCAAACAATGAGCGGATGCTGGCGTTATACTGGTGTTTTGATGGCGCCCAAATGCGACTCTTAGCAGATGGTAAGGGCTTGCTTGCCACAAGCGTGGCATTCTTTGAATAGTTTATCTAAATTAAAAGCGAGGCGGGGCAGATAGCCCAAGTCTTCTAGCAGCGTAAACAATGGGAAAAAGATGGCCATGGGTGGTAACATAACGGAAATAACCCAGCCTAATGTACGAAACACACCGCAAATGAATAAGTCTGTAAACCAAAGCGGAAGATTACTAGTGTTAGCAATGCTGAGAAGCCAGTTTTCTGCCGAAAAAAAGAATTTAGATAATAGCTGGGAAGGATAGTTTGCGCCTACAATGGTCAACCAAAAAATGATGCCTAATAGTAGTATCATCATGGGAATACCCCAGGTTTTACTAGTGAGGATTTTATCTAGCTTGCGGTCAAATTTGGCATAGTTTTCATTGGAAATGGTCACCGTTTCATGATAAATTTGTTCCCCTTTTGAGATATAGGCGGCTGTAATCATATCTTTTCTGGCATCAAGGGAGATTTTTTCTGCTGTCAAAAGGTCGTTTGCTTGGGCAAGCAATGGTGCAAAAGTCGGGTCCTTACGGAAGTCTTCTCCTGCTAGAACTGCAATTTTTTCCCATAAGATTTTATCATCGCCTAAGAGTTGTAAGGCAATCCAGCGACTATTTAATCCTTGGATGTGATATTCGATAGCAGGCGTCAGCATATTGATGGCAGTTTCCAACGGTTCCAGATAAGGGATTTTTAGGGGAGCTGCCTTTTGGTTACTTTGGGTGATGTGGGCAATGGCTGCCATTAGTTCCTCTAAACCTTTGCCGTTACGGGCGGCTGCACCTACTACGGGAATACCTAATTGCTCTTCTAATTCTGGTAGGTTAACTGTAATATGTTTTTTGGCTGCTTCATCTAGTAGGTTTACGCAAAGAATGGTTTGAGGACAGATTTCCATGGTCTGCAGAACTAAATTCAGGTTTCGTTCCAGGCAGGTGGCGTCCACCACGATAACCACAGCATCAGGGTAATCGAAGCAGAGGAAGTCTCTGGCAACTTCTTCCTCGGCAGAGTGGGCCATGAGGGAATATGTACCAGGTAAATCTACCAATGTGTAGGTTTGGTTTTCATAGGTGTATTTTCCGCGGGCATTGCTAACTGTTTTTCCTGGCCAATTTCCGGTGTGTTGGTTTAGTCCTGTTAAGCTATTAAATATAGTGCTTTTCCCTACATTTGGGTTGCCGGCTAAGGCAATGATTTTCTCCGCTGGGGGAATGGTATGACGGTTTTTGTCATGGGTTCTTTTATCCATGTTGTTCCTCCCACTCATTTTCTCTTCTTCCTCTTTGACTCTCTGTTTCTCTGTTTTTTTATATCAAAAGGCGACGATGATTTGACTTGCGTCTTCTTGCCGTAAGGCGATAACTGTTCCTCTTACCAAGTAGGCGGTAGGGTCGCCTAAGGGGCTATGATAAAGGCACTGCACCTTTGTGCCGACGATAAAGCCCAAGTCCAGAAGGCGGCGACGCATATCTCCTGTAAGCATTAGCTGGGAGATGGTAGCTTTTTTACCAATGGGTAATAGGTGTAGTGGTTGATAGAGTTTTATATCCTGTGAGGGAATGCTAGTTGGTAAACTTGTTGGTTTTGGTCTTTCCATGGTCATGCCTCATTTTCTTTGCTTTATTTCTTGCTGATAGTATATGGGGAAATAAATGATTGGTACATTGTCCGTAAAAATAAAAAAGATTGCAGCCGTTTTGGTTGCAATCTTTTTAAGATAAGTTGTTTCTGATATCAATTATGTCTGTTGATTTTGTTCTACTAACATTTGAAAGAAATTACTTACTTTTGCGATGAAGGCAAAAATCATGTCATCATCTTCGCTGGGGAAAAATTGGTCAATGGCGTCAGTCATTTTTTGATGAAAGCCTTCATGAATACGGAACACATCTTCTCCTTTTTCTGTAAGGGTGAGGAGCACGGCTCTTTTATCAGTAGCGTCCTTGATGCGCTTGACGAAATTTTTTCGTTCCATGCGGTCGATGGCAAGGGTCAGAGAGGAAATGGTAATGCGTAAATCTTCTGCTACTTCGCTCATTCTTCTTTTACCGGAAAGGCCAATTTTCTCGATAATATGGGCTTCTGTCACAGAAAAATGTATATCCTTTGTCTGTTGGGACTGGATATAGCTTTCCTCTAGCTTTAAGATGTTGTTAAATATTTGGGTCAGAAAAGTATTGATTTCCTCTCTGCGTTTCATGATTTGCCTCCAAGTCTGCCTCTCATCCTGTCTTAAAAAGCTATCTTTTATAGGGTTAGCCCCTGCAATAAGTGATAAAATCCTGTAGTTGTTCTAATGCTTCCAGGGTATAGATTTTGCTGCTGCGGTCAATACGGCGGTTAAAGCCGGCCAGGGTCCGGCCAGGGCCAACTTCAGCAAAAGTAGAAACACCTGTTGCAAGCATGGCCTCAATGGTGGTTTGCCATTTTACGGGGTGGGTCATGTGGTTTTCTAAGTGGGCTGGGATATCTGTGTCTTGGCCTAACAAAGTCCCTGTCAGGTTGGTATAAATCGGGAAAGTTGGTGCGTGGAAAGTAAAGCCTCCTAAATAATTTTTCATTTCAGCAGCAGCGTCTGCAATAAGTGCTGTATGAAAAGGGCCGCTGGTGTTTAAGGGGACGGCTTTCATAGCGCCTTTGGCAAGGCTTGCAGCAGCAGCTTCTTCTATGCCTTTTATCGTACCGGAAATAACCAGTTGTTTTGGGCAATTATAATTAACGGGGCAGACAAAGTCTGCTGCTTCTTGGCAGATTTCTTCTACCTGTTCGTTGCTGAGGCCGATAATAGCAGCCATAGCGCCTGGATGGTCCACAGACGCTTTTTGCATGAGCTCGCCTCGTTTTGCTATGATGCGGATGCCATCTTCTAGGGAGAAGACGCCAGCGGCGCAAAGAGCGCTGTATTCGCCTAGGGAGAAACCGGCGACCATATCTGGTAAAATGCCTTCTTCTTTTAACGCCAGGAAAATACCCATAGAAAGGGTAAAAATAGCGATTTGGGCATTAACGGTCTGAGATAATTCGTTCTCTGGTCCTTGAAAACAGAGGGTGGCAATGTCTTTGCCAGTAACTGCTTTTGCAGTATCAAAAGCCTGTTTTACCATAGGGTATTCGCGATATAGTGCCTCTCCCATGCCTACGGTCTGACAGCCTTGCCCAGGGAAGAGAAATGCTTTTTTCGTCATTGTTTCTACTCCTTTTATGAAACCTGTTCGACAGGATTTGTTTGACAATCTTTTTCTCTTGCATTATAATAAAGAAAATTTAGTTTGTCAAACAAAGTATTTTGTTTGCAGAAGGGAATTTCAACAAAATGACTTGTTCTTGTATTAGTGGCATGGGAAAATACTTGCCTGATTATATTTTAACCAATGATGGTCTTGCGGAAATCGTGGAAACCTCTGACGACTGGATACGGGAGCGGACTGGGATACGGGAACGCCGGGTGTCTCATGGGGAAGCTACTTGGCAGATGGCCTTAAAGGCAGCTAAAGATTGTGTGGCAGATTGGCAGGGCAATCCTCAAGATATCGACTTTGTCATTGTGACCACGCTGACGCCGGACTATTATACGCCAAATACGGCTTCTGCCATTGCGGCAGAGTTAGGTTGTGACCATGCTTTTGGCTTTGATTTATCTGCGGCCTGTACGGGTTTTGTCTATGGCTTAGATGTGGCGGATAGTTATATTAAGGCAGGTAAAGCCAAACATGTGCTGGTCGTTTCTGTAGAAAATATGACGCGGATTTTGGACTTTACAGACCGTACAACCTGTGTGCTCTTTGGTGATGGAGCGGGAGCGGCTATCCTTTCCGCTTGTGAAGACAGCAGTAAACGAGGGGTAATCAGTTCTTACTTGGCATTGGACGGCGGTCGTCGTTCGGTGTTGACTGTGCCTGCTACCGTCTGTCATGAAAAAATGCCTTGGGAGGAAACGGTGGCCGATACCAATGGGCGCCATGCGGTAATGATGGATGGTACGGAAGTATTTCGCTTTTCTATCGGCGCCATTACCGAGGCAGTAGACAGGGCTTTAGAACGGGCAAATCTTACCATTGACGATATTCAGTGGTTTATCCCTCATCAGGCTAATATTCGTATTATCCAACATTTTGCTCATCGGTATCATTTGGAGATGGAAAAAATCTTTACCAATATTGATAAATATGGTAATACTTCTAGCGCTAGCATTCCTATTTGCCTCAAGGAAATGAAGGAACAAGGTAAAATCCAAACAGGTCAGCTAGGATTGATTGTGGGCTTTGGCGGCGGTCTTTCTTATGGTGCGGCGGTTGTTGAATTTTAAGTGTATTTGTGATTTAATTATAGTTTGATTAGAAGGATATTTTTATAGAAGTAATTGTGGGAGGTTCTGACATGAAAACGAGCGTTACAGAACTGCTAAACATCGAATATCCAGTGCTCCAAGGGGGTATGGCCTGGGTTTCAGACGCAAGGCTTGCGGCTGCGGTATCAAAAGCTGGGGGACTGGGGATTATTTCTTGCGGTTCTGCGCCTGCTGAGGTTATCCAAAAAGAAATTAGGCAGGTGAAAGAACAAACAGATAAACCTTTTGGCATTAATATCATGCTCATGAGTCCTTATGTAGACGATATGGCGGAGCTGGTAAAACAAGAACATGTGCCAGTGGTAACTACTGGCGCTGGAAATCCTAGTAAATATATTGCTGGTTGGAAAGAGGCTGGTACCAAGGTAATTCCGGTTATTCCTTCTGTAGCTTTGGCAAAGCGCATGGAGCAAGCTGGTGCTGATGCTGTCATTGCCGAAGGCTGTGAGTCTGGTGGGCATATTGGAGAGTTGACGACCATGGCATTGGTGCCCCAGGTGGCCTCTAATGTAACTATTCCTGTCATTGCTGCTGGTGGCATTGCTGATGGCAGAGGGGTGGCCGCTGCTTTTATGCTAGGTGCAGCAGGGGTACAATGTGGTACTGTGTTCCTGGCATCGGAAGAATGCGATATTCATGATACATATAAAGAATTAGTGATAAAAGCAGGTGATACAGGGACGGTAGTGACGGGCAGAAGTCATGGACATCCTATTCGCTGCTTGAAATCTCCCATGGTTAATGAATATTTGAAACAGGAAAAAGCCGGTGTAGACTTTATGGAGTTGGAAAAACTGGCTTTGGGTTCTCTGCGAAAAGCAGCCCAAGAAGGCAGCCGGGAAGAGGGGTCCTTTATGTGTGGGCAGATTGCTGGACTTGTAAAGGAAATCCGTCCTTGTCAGCAAATTATAGAAGATTTAGTAAACGGTGCTGTCAGCATAATGAATGAGACAGCTGCAAAAATAAAATAGAGGAGGCGGCCTAATGAAACAAATTGCCATTGTAACCGGTTCTTCTCGTGGTATTGGGGCTGCCATTGCCGAAAACTTAGCAGCCCAAGGTATGGATGTGGTCATTAATTGTCGTAAAAGCGCGGAGCAGGGGGAAGCAGTGGCGGAAAAATGCCGTGCTCATGGTGTAGAGGCGCTTGTGCTTCCTTGGGATGTGGCAGACTTTGCTGCTTGTGAGGCAAGCGTCAATACCATCGTAGAAAAAATGGGTGTGCCAACAGTTCTCGTGAATAATGCCGGTATTACCCAAGATGGTCTCTTAATGCGCATGACAGAGGGACAATTTGACGCTGTCATCAATACCAACCTGAAAAGTACTTATAATATGACAAAGCTGTGCTGTCCGCTGATGATGAAAGCTCGGTATGGTCGTATCATCAATATTTCTTCGGTAGCGGGGGTCTATGGTAATGCGGGGCAAGCCAACTATGCAGCAGCAAAAGCTGGCATGATAGGCTTTACCAAAGCAGTGGCAAAAGAATTGGGCAGCCGGAATATTACTGTCAATGCAGTAGCACCAGGCTTCGTGGAAACAGATATGACTAAAGACCTAAACGACGCTATCAAAGAAGCTGCCCAAAAGAATATTGCTTTGAAGCGCTTTGCCAAACCAGAAGAAATCGCAGCCCTTGTTGGCTTTTTAGCCTCTCCTGCTGCTTCTTACATTACATCACAGGCTATTCTTGTCGATGGCGGTATGGCGTTATAAATCGAGTAGATATTAGTAAGTAGATAATAGATTGAAATACTGAGATAAGGATTGAAAAGAAAGTTGGAGAACAATATGGAACGAGTAGTTATTACAGGGACAGGTGTTGTTTCCCCTGTGGGTAACAATACCCAAGAATTTTGGCAAAATTTGCTCCAGGGAAAATGCGGTGTGGGGCATATTTCTACCTTTGACACCAGCGAATATAAGGTATCATTAGCTGCAGAAGTAAAAGATTTTCATCCGGAAGAATATTTAGACCGGAAAGAAATCCGTCACATGGACCGTTTCTGTCAGTTTGCGCTGGTAGCTGCAGAAGAGGCTATGGCCATGAGCGGCTTGGACACTAAGGCAATGGCGGAACAAAACGATGAAGCGCTCTATCGTTACGGCGTTTACTTTGCTAGTGGGGTAGGCGGTATCCAGACCATTGAAACAGAACACGAAAAATTATTAATCAGAGGCCCTAGCCGGGTTTCTCCTTTCTTCGTGCCCATGATTATCAGCAATATGGCGGCAGCGTATATCTCTATGCGCTTTGGTTTAAAGGGTAGCTGCATTTGCCCGGTAACGGCTTGTGCCTCTTCTACCCAGGCCATTGGGGAAGCCTTCCGTGCTGTAAAACATGGGTATTTAGATGTGGCAGTCGTTGGCGGGGCAGAAGCCTCTATCACGCCTTGTTCTATTGCTGGCTTTGGTAATATGCAGGCCCTATCTGGCGCTGAAAACCCTGATGAAGGGTCTCTGCCTTTTGATAAGAGAAGAGGCGGCTTTGTTATGGGGGAAGGGGCAGGCGTTTTGGTAATAGAAAGCCTCAAGCACGCTCAGGCGCGCGGTGCGCAGATTATGGGGGAAATTAGTGGTTATGGTTCCACGGCTGACGCATATCATATTACAAGCCCTCATCCAGAAGGAGAAGGCGCAGCTCGCGCTATGGCCATGGCAGTAGAAGAAGCTGGCCTTGCCATGACCGATGTGGACTATATCAATGCTCACGGTACTGGTACGCCGCTCAATGATAAATATGAAACCAAAGCCATTAAACGGGCTTTTGGTGACTATGCAAAAGAATTAGTGATTTCCTCTACGAAATCTATGACAGGCCATTTATTGGGGGCAGCTGGGGCTATTGAAGCCATTGCCCTTGCTTACACTTTAAAAGAAGGCAGTATTCCCCCAACGATTAACTTAAAAGAACCAGATGAAGAATGTGATTTGTTCTACACACCAAATAAAGCCCTCTCTAAGTCTGTCGCTGTCGGTCTCAGCAATTCTTTAGGCTTTGGTGGGCATAACGGTTGTATCTTATTACGGAGGTATGAATAATGAACAGTTTACAAGACGCAAAAAACTTTGCTTTAGAAATGTTGACCCAGGCCCAAGGTACTGGCGTTAGTAGCTTTGAGTTTGAATATGAAGGATTGAAAATCAAAGGCAGCTATTCCGGAATGATTGCAAGCTCCGGCGCGCCTGCTCAGTTTGTCATGGAGACACCTGTTCAGCCCAAGGCGGCGGCTAGCGCCATGCAGCAAGAAGTCGCTCAAGAAGTAGCGCCTGCACCTGTGGTAAGTGCCAATGTAACGGATGTAAAAGCACCTCTGGTAGGAACATTTTATGCAGCACCTTCTCCAGACGCAGCTCCTTATGTGTCTGTGGGGCAAAAAGTGCAAAAGGGCGATGTGCTTTGCATTGTAGAAGCCATGAAGAATATGAACGAAATCGAATGCCCTTGCGACGGTACGGTGGTAGATATCTTAGCTAGCAATGGGGAATTGGTAGAATTTAACCAAGTGCTCATTCAAATCGAAGCATAAGAAATCAGGTGAAAATATGACGGTTACAAATTTAACCAAAGCGGATATAGAAAAGATTATTCCTCATCGTGCTCCTATGCTCCTCATCGATGAAATCGTCGAAATGGAAACAGGTGCTTGGGCTCATGGCAGAACCCATCTTCGTGGTGATGAATATTTCTTTCAAGGGCACTTCCCGGGGCATCCTGTGCTTCCTGGGGTGATTATGGTGGAAGCTTTGGCACAAACTGGTGCTGTGGCTATTCTTTCTATGCCGGAATTTCAAGGCAAGGTAGGATACTTTGCCGGCATTGATAAAGTGCGCTTTAAGCGGAAGGTGTATCCTGGTGAAACCTTAGACCTAAAGGTAGAAATCATCAAGCGCCGTGGGCCTATCGGCTATGGCAAAGCTGAAGCATATGTAGACGGAGAGCTTGCTGTTTCCGGGCAGCTTACCTTTGCCATCGGGGACTAGAAAATATCTGGCTAAATCTGGCTAAGAAGGAGAAATTCTCATTATGTTCAAGAAAATATTAATTGCCAATCGAGGCGAAATCGCGGTAAGGGTCATCCAAGCTTGCCGGGATATGGGGATTATCAGTGTGGCCGTATATAGTGAGGCAGATAGAGAAGCGCTCCATGCGCAACTGGCTGATGAGTCTATCTGCATAGGTCCGGCAAGAGCCAAAGATAGCTATTTAAATATGGATAATATTATTACAGCGGCGTTAGGTGTGGGAGCGGACGCAATCCATCCTGGTTTTGGCTTCTTATCTGAAAATGCTGTTTTTGCACGGAAGTGCCAGGAAGCGGGTATTGTTTTCATCGGACCTAGTCCTGAAACTATGGAAAAAATGGGTGATAAAATCGCAGCGCGGGAAACAGCGTTGAAGGCTGGTGCGCCAGTAGTACCTGGTTCTCATGGGGCTGTTGGCTCTTATGAGGAAGCAGAAGCCATCGCAAAAGAAATCGGTTTTCCGGTGATGATTAAAGCGTCGGCCGGCGGTGGCGGCAGGGGGATCCGCAAGGTAGACCGTATGGAAGATTTGCAGCATCATTTCCTCTCAGCGGCAGCAGAAGCAGAGGCAGCCTTTGGCGACGGCAGTCTTTATATCGAAAAGTTTGTAGCCAATCCTCGGCATATTGAGTTTCAAATCTTGGCGGACAGCTTTGGCACGGTGGTGCATCTGTTTGAACGGGAATGCAGCATCCAACGGCGCCATCAGAAGCTTTTAGAGGAGTCTCCATCTCCTTTCTTAGATGAAGAATTACGCCAGAAGATGGGGGCGAGTGCCATTGCCATTGCTAAGGCTTGCAACTATTGTAATGCCGGGACCATTGAATTTTTGGTAGATGATAACCGGAATTATTATTTCTGTGAAATGAATACTCGTATCCAAGTGGAACACCCGGTAACGGAGTCTGTCACTGGGGTGGACTTGGTGGTAGAGCAAATTCGTATTGCAGCAGGGGAGCCTATCTCCTTTGCTCAGGAAGATATTGTGCAGCGGGGACACGCCATCGAGTGCCGTATTAATGCAGAGGATTACACGCGGGACTTTATGCCTTGTCCGGGCACGATTATCGGGCTCCACACGCCTAGTGGGCCGGGAGTGCGGGTAGACTCTGCTGTGTATCAGGGGTGCACTGTTTCACCGTTTTATGATAGCATGCTTAGTAAGCTTATCGTTACCGGCAGCACGCGAAAGCAGGCCATCGCTCGGATGAAGCGTGCTCTTGCAGAGTATCTCTTTGAAGGGATTATTACCAATATTGATTTTCAGTTGAAGATTATTGATACACCGGAATTTATTGCCGGGGATTATGATACCGGCTTTATCGAACGAAGCAATCTACTGGCCAAATCATAATCAGGCTAGATTAGGCTAGGGTAAGAGGTGCATGATATGCTCATTGATTTGTTTAAGAAAACACGTTATATTTCTGTAGATTTAGACTACAATGAACGTCAAAAAGAGTTGGGACCATTGGTGGTTTGTCCTTTTTGTAAGAAATCTATGCGGGCAAAAGAATATGAACAGCGGCTCCATCAGTGCCAACATTGCGGTAAATATGGTCGGCTTAACCCAGAACAGCGTTTAGCTATGACCGTAGATGAGGACAGCTTTCAGCCCATGAATGAAGGGGTCTATACTACCAATCCTCTGGATTTTGCAGGTTATGAAGAAAAGATAGCGACGCTGCAAGAGAAGACTGGCTGTACGGAAGCGGTAACTACTGGGGTGGGAACCATCTTAGGAGAAAAGGCTTGCATTGCCGTGATGAACAGTGAGTTTTTAATGGCGTCTATGGGCTCTGTGGTAGGGGAACGTTTGACGCGCCTTTTTGAGTATGCTACAGAGGAGCGGTTGCCAGTGATTATTTTCTGTGCTTCTGGTGGTGCTCGTATGCATGAAGGTATCCTCTCTCTCATGCAGATGGCAAAGGTCAGCGGCGCGGCAGGAAAGCACTCCCAGGCAGGACTGCTCTATATCACGGTGCTGACGGACCCGACTACCGGCGGGGTAACGGCTAGCTTTGCCATGCTGGGTGATATTATCTTAGCGGAGAAAAATGCAACTATTGGCTTTGCTGGCCGGCGGGTTATTGAGGGGACCATTGGTACAGAGTTGCCAAAGGATTTCCAAACAGCAGAGTTTGTCGAAAAACATGGTTTTGTGGATAAAGTAGTATCCCGTCAGGAATTAAAAGAAGTTTTAGGAAAAATCTTAAAACTTCATCGATTGGAGGCAGGGAATTAGAGATGAGTGGAGAACATAATAAAATTACTGCCAGCCAACGGATAGAAATCGTCAAACAAAAGACCCGTCCTAATGTGGTGGACTATATTTCTCGGATTTTTGATGACTTTATTGAGTTCAGAGGGGACCGGGCTTTTGGTGACGACCAGGCCATCTTAGGCGGCATTGCTCGTCTGGGGGATTTGCCGGTGACGGTTATCGGTCATCATAAGGGGAAAAATACCCAGGAAAATATCGACTTTAACTTTGCCATGGCTCATCCAGAAGGTTATCGGAAGGCGCTCCGGCTGATGAAACAAGCGGAAAAATTCCATCGTCCTATTATCTGCTTTGTGGATACGCCAGGTGCATATTGCGGTATTGGCGCAGAGGAACGAGGGCAAGGGGAAGCCATTGCCAAGTCTCTCCAGGTAATGATGGCGCTGGAAACACCAGTGATTACCATCGTCACAGGGGAAGGCGGCAGCGGCGGGGCCTTGGGTCTTGCAGTGGCCAATAAAGTTTATATGTTGGAAAATGCTGTTTATTCGGTGATTTCACCAAAGGGTTTTGCCAGCATCCTCTGGAAGGATGCAACCCGTGAAAAGGAAGCAGCAGAACTCCTCAAGATGACTGCGCAAGATTTATATGAGGCTCATATTATTGAAGGTATCATCCCTGAACCAGAAGAGGGCGCTCACAAAGATGTGAAGCAAATGTGTAAAAACATCGAGGCTGTATTAAAAAAGGATTTGGCAGAACTTACGGCGAAAACAGGAGTAGAACTTGCGCAGCTTCGTTACGAAAAATTCCGTCATATGGGCGTATTCTTAGAACGGTAAATACCTATATAATATAGTAAAAATAAATAAAAAATAGGAGGGTATATCATGTTAGAACAAGTAGCAAAAATCATTGCAGACCACTTCGGCGTAAATGCATCTGACATTACTTTGGAAACAAAGATTAAAGAAGATTTGAACGCTGACTCTTTGGATGTGGTAGAGCTCATCATGGACTTGGAAGACGCTTTGGGCGTAAAAGTAGATGATGAACAAGCCGCTCAGATGTCTACTGTTGCTGATATTGTAAAATATATCGAAGCAAACCAAAACTAATTCTATTTACAAATTACAAAAAAGCAGGAAGCTATTATTTTAGCTTCCTGCTTTTTATTTGGCTTTAGTCGTCCTGGTGCTTGCCTTCTCCATAGGGGTTCACATGGACCATGCAGTGTTTTGCAGCGGGAAATTCTTTCTCTATGCTGTGATGAACGGCACTTGCAATGTCGTGGGCCTTATATAAAGATAAATTGCCATCGGCTGAGATTTCGATATCTACATAAAACTTAGAGCCAAAGGTTCTAGTTTTAATGGAGTCTACCTCTATGACCCCTGGTTGGGCTAGGGCTACTTCTGTAAGCCGGGTGATGATTTCTTCTTCGCAGGCAGTGTCCACTAGCTTACTGATAGCGTCTTTGGCGATGTCATAAGCAGTTTTTATAATCATCAGACAGATGACAAGAGATGCAATGGGGTCAAAAATGGGGAACCCCATAATAGCAGCTCCAATCCCCAGTAAACTGCCAATAGAGGACAGTGCGTCAGAGCGATGGTGCCAAGCGTCTGCTCGCAAGGCGTCAGAGCGGATAGCTTTAGCTGCTTTGATGGTATACCAGAACATGCCTTCTTTGAGTAAGATGGAGATAACGGCAGCGAGTAGCGCTATCTTTCCAGGGATAACCAGTTCACTGGAGTCTGCAAAGATTTTTTCCAGGCCGCTGTAGCCGATCATAAAGCTGGTCAGGAGCAGCATGGCGGCAAGGATAAGAGCGGCGATGCTTTCCATTCGTTCATGGCCATATTGATGGTCGTCGTCTGCTTGTTTATTAGAGATATTGACACCGGCGATAACCACGACGGTACTTAAGATATCAGAAGCGGAGTGGATGGCGTCAGAAATCATGGCAGAGGAATGGGCGAAAAAGCCGGCAATCATTTTGATGATTACCAAAATTACATTGATGGCGATAGACCATAGAGAAACTTTATAGGCGATTTTTTCCTCTTGGGAAATGCCTGAGGCTGCCTTTTTTTCAGTTTGTTCAGCCTGCATTTGTCTGGTCATGGTAGGACTCCTTTGTATCACGAAATCGGTGTTTCTATATCGGTAAAATACTTAATTAAAGTATTGCTATGGGAATAATAAAAAGAGCAATGACGGTAAAATCTCACATCATTGCCCCGCAAGCGAACTATCAAACGCTTGCTGCTCCTGGCTGTTTTCAGCTGGGAGCCCGGCTGTAAAGCCTACAGCCTGACTAAAAAAATAATTATTTGTAGTATAATAGAAAGAAACGGTAATTGTCAATATTCTGTTTTAGAAAACTAATTCAGAAAACGAAACGAAAAATTAACAGGAATAGCAGGCATTGCAATTGCAGGGCGGATTGGTATCTTGTTCTTCCAGCATGACTTTGTATTGTTCACAGCTGCAGGGCGGTGCAATGCAGAATTTATAGTTGCCCTTGCAATCGGTGATGGTTTGGGCCACTGGTTGATACTCATAGCACCCGTTGCATTCACATTGTTTGCAGAGGGTGACACAGCAGCCTTCTAGTGGTTCTCCGCAGCAGTCTGTTACCTGTCCCCAGACGGTGACTTGGCTTATTCTTTGTTGTTGCAAGTTGATACGAACTTGACAAGTGTCTTGATTTACTTGGAAGCATTTACTGCCTCCGGGAGAATTGTTGCTGCAGCAGGAATTTGGGGTGTTGCAAGCGGTGCTGCCGGGATAGGGCGGATATGGTCTTGTCGGTTGGAAATGGTTAGCCCACATGTTTTGCTGCTTATTAAAAAAGAATGGTTGGGTAAAATAGGGACTCCAAGTGGTATCCATTGGTTTCATCTCCTTTCTAGATAATCTTACTATATCTTATGCTTGTATCAAAAAAGAGTGACGGGCTATCTGATGTAATAAAAATTTTCTTTTGTTTGAGAATATTTTAGCAAGAAGAAACATAGTATAGAAGATGGTAAAATGATAGAATTTTTTTGAAAACAAAAGAGTAAAACTAAGTGAAATTTGGGAAAAAATAGATATTATGCGTAAATATTATTTATTATTGGATAATCATTTAATTTTCTTATATTTTATTATAATCTCATGTTTTTTTCTATTAGAAAATAAAATTTTAAAAGCGTATAATATTTGTTATTAGTTTTCAGCCAGATGGCTAGGGAAAGGAAATGATTTTGTGCCAGTCGCATTAGGAAACATCAATTGGCGTGGTGTAAAAAATGATATTATTGCAGGGATTACCGTTGCATTTGTAGCGTTACCCTTAGCATTGAGCTATGGGGTGCTTTCTGGGATGGGGGCAGCTGCCGGGGTATACGGGGCGATTTTCTGCGGGATTTTTGCTTCTATCTTTGGTGGGACCAAAGCACAAATTTCCGGACCTGCTAGCGCTATGACGGTGGTACTTGCAGATACATATGATAAAGTGGGGGTAGAAGGCCTCATTGCTTGTATGTTGGCAGCAGCGGTCTTTCAGATACTCATTGGCGTTTTTAAGTTAGGACGATTTATCCACTTAATTCCTCAGCCTGCCATTGTTGGTTTTACCAATGGGATTGGTATCCTCATTTTGATTAAGCAATATAAACATTTTATGGATAGTCCGATCTTAGCTTTAATCGTTATTGCTATTATGTTTTTGCTTCCTTATGTAACGAAAAAAGTCCCAGCTGCTTTGGTAGCTCTGGTGGTGGGGACTGCAGTATCTATGCTTTGGCTGCCTGCTAATATGATGGTTGGGGAAATCCCTATTGTTGTACCACAATTGCATATTCCCGATTTCACAGCCCTTGATTTATGGGTTATTGCGAAAACTGGTGCACTTCTTGCCATCTTAGGGGCTATTGAAACATTACTTTCTTCTTTGGTTGTTGATGAAATGACCAATACTGCTCACGATAGTGACCGTGAAATGGTGGGCCAAGGGATTGCAAACCTAGTATCTGCTGGTTTTGGGAACTTAATGGGTTGCGGTGCTTTGGTGCGTTCTGCGGTGGCTGTCAATGCTGGCGGTCGGGGACGGCTTACCGGTATCGTCCATAGTATTGTTTTGATTTTGTTGGTGGTAGTGTTTGGGCCTATTGCGGCGCGTATCCCTATGGCCGTTCTTGCCGGTATCTTAATCGTAACGGCTATCCGGATGATTGAATATAAAGAGTCTTATGTGATGTCTTCTGCTTCTAAAGAAGCCCAATTGGTCATTATCGTTACTACCATTTTGACGATTTTCTTGGATTTGACTACTGCTATTTTGGTAGGGACCATGATTTCTTCCTTCATGATCCTCATTAGCTTAGGGAATAGTTATATCAAGGAATATAAGATTGACTGTGAAGGGCTAGAACAGCGGATTAAATCTTTTACGGTGGAAGGTGCTTTGTTCTTTGGTATTTCCGATACCCTAGTAAATACTATTTTGAAAAAAGCCAAAGGCGCGGATATCGTGCTCCTCAATATGCATAATACGGCTATCATTGACGCTACGGGCGTGGTAGTATTAGGCCGAATTAAAGATAAATTAAAGGCAAAGGGGAAAAAGCTAGTTATTGCGGGCTTAAGGGAGGAAACTTTTGAGCAGTGCTGCAAAATGGGTTTCTTGGATGAGTCTGACCGGGGCCTTGCTCTTGGAAAAATCCCAGAGGCTGTCGCCTATGCAAAAGAATATGCTTGGACGACGCCTTCTCCGAAAGATAAAAAGAAGAAAAAAGATAAAAACAAGGCTAATCCAGTTGCGGGTGAAAAAAAGACTGATACGGCTGGTGCTGTAGCTGGTGCGTCTGATTTACCTGCCGGTCAAGAGGAACAGCCGCAAAGCATAACTGAGGAAAGTAAGTAAAGATTATTCTGGCTTTCAGCCGATAAAAGTAGCGAATAAAAAAGCAGATAATAAAAAAATTATCTGCTTTTTATTTTAAGATATGATAAAATAAATACAGATTTATCTGTCAAATCCTCTTAGAACCCTGATATATCAAGACTTCCCGCAGATTGAATGTTCAAACCTTATGTAATTTCCCTTGTTTTTGCCCTTATGGGCTGAAACAAGGGAAACTTTTTACTCCCCGCAGA